>NZ_CP090423.1:4078371-4435056 GCF_023518235.1 Stenotrophomonas maltophilia | reverse complement strand
TCGCCTTCGGCATGGGCATCGACAAGCCGGACGTGCGCTTCGTCGCGCATACCGACCTGCCCAAGTCGATGGAAGGCTACTACCAGGAGACCGGCCGCGCCGGCCGTGATGGCGAAGCCGCCGAAGCCTGGCTGTGCTACGGCCTGGGCGATGTGGTGCTGCTCAAGCAGATGATCGAGCAGTCCGAGGCCGGCGAAGAACGCAAGCAGCTGGAGCGGGCCAAGCTCGACCACCTGCTGGGCTACTGCGAATCCATGCAGTGCCGTCGCCAGGTGCTGCTGGCCGGCTTCGGCGAAACCTATCCCCAGCCCTGCGGCAACTGCGACAACTGCCTGACCCCGCCGGCTTCGTGGGATGCCACCATTGCGGCGCAGAAGGCGCTGAGCTGCGTCTACCGCAGTGGCCAGCGCTTCGGCGTCGGCCACCTGATCGACATCCTGCGCGGCAGCGAGAACGAGAAGATCAAACAGCAGGGCCACGACAAGCTGAGTACCTATGCCATCGGCCGCGACCTGGATGCACGCACCTGGCGCAGCGTGTTCCGCCAGCTGGTCGCTGCCAGCCTGCTGGAAGTGGACAGCGAGGGCCACGGTGGCCTGCGTCTGACCGATGCCAGCCGCGCCGTGCTCACCGGCCGCCGGCAGATCAGCATGCGCCGCGATCCGGCCAGCAGCAGCACCGGGCGCGAGCGCAGTGCGCAGCGCACCGGCCTGTCGGTGCTGCCGCAGGACCTGGCCCTGTTCAACGCCCTGCGCGGCCTGCGCGCCGAGCTGGCACGCGAGCAGAACGTCCCGGCCTTCGTGATCTTCCACGACAGCACCCTGCGCAACATCGCCGAACAGCGCCCGACCAGCCTGGACGAACTGGCCCGGGTCGGTGGCATCGGCGGCACCAAGCTGAGCCGCTACGGCCCGCGCCTGGTGGAGATCGTGCGCGAGGAAGGGTAGCGCCGGGCCAACCGTGCGCTGGTACCCCTGTAGAGCCGAGCCCACGCTCGGCTGCTTCTGCGGGAACGGCAGCCGAGCGTAGGCTCGGCTCTACACTGGTGCGGGTCCAACCTTGAACACGCCATTCAGCCGGAAGTGCATCCAGGCCCGCTTGCGGCTAAATTGACGCCATGTCCCTCGCCTCGACCCTGCTCCGCGTCGTGCTCATGCTCAGCCTGTTGCTCAACGGGCTGAACGCGGCCATGGCCCGTGGACACGAGGACATGGGGCGGATGGCTCACGCCGTCGCGGCCGCCGTGGACGGCGGCGACGCCGACTGCCACCACCACGCCAGCATGCAGGCCGAGGAAGCGCCGCAGGCCAAGGCCCAGGCCCACGACGCCCACTGCCAGATCAAGGACTGCGTGCGCAGCTGCGCGCAGCATCCGTTGCTGGTGGTGCAGCCGTTGCCGTACCTGGCCGGTCCGGGCCTGTCGCTGGCACCGCAGCCGATGCCGGCCACTGGCCGCCCGGCGCCGCCACTGCCGCCCATCTCACGCCCTCCCATCGGCTGATTTCCCACGCACTGTGCGCACTGCGCACCGGAGCCGGCGACCTGCCGGCGTCTTTCCGTGTCTGGAGTCATCCTCATGAATACCCGTAATCCCCCCGGCCCGGGCGCCCTGCCCATGCCGTCGCGCCGCCTGTTCGTACAGGGCCTGGCGGCCGGTGGCGTGGTTGCCGGCATCGCCGCCGTCGGCGTGCCGCAGCGCGCGCTTGCCGCGGCCACAGCCACCCCACGCCTGGCCGGCGCCCCGGCCGTGCTCAGTGATACCCGTCTGGAACTGGCCATCGGCGAATCGCTGGCCAACTTCACCGGCCGCACCCGTCCGGCGATCACCGTCAACGGCTCGCTGCCCGCGCCGATCCTGCGCTGGCGTGAAGGCCAGACGGTGGATCTGTTCGTGCGCAACACGCTGGACCGCCACCCGACCTCGATCCACTGGCACGGTATCCTGCTGCCGGCCAACATGGACGGCGTGCCCGGCCTGAGTTTCAACGGCATCGGCCCCGGCGAGACCTACCACTACCACTTCGATCTCAAGCAGTCGGGCACCTACTGGTACCACAGCCATTCGATGTTCCAGGAGCAGGCCGGCCTGTACGGCGCGCTGATCATCGACCCGGCCGAACCGGCGCCGTACCACCACGACCGCGAGCACGTGATCATGCTGTCCGACTGGACCGACATGGATCCGGGCGCGCTGTTCCGGCGCATGAAGAAACTCGCCGAGCACGACAACTACTACAAGCGCACCCTGCCCGACTTCCTGCGTGACGTGAAGCGCGACGGCTGGTCGGCCGCGCTGTCCGACCGTGGCATGTGGGGCCGGATGCGGATGACGCCCACCGATATCTCCGACATCAATGCGCACACCTACACCTACCTGATGAACGGCACCGCGCCGGCCGGCAACTGGACCGGGCTGTTCCGCAGCGGCGAGAAGGTGCTGCTGCGCTTCATCAACGGCGCCTCGATGACCTACTTCGACGTGCGTATTCCCGGCCTGAAGATGACCGTGGTCGCCGCCGACGGCCAGTACATCCATCCGGTCAGCATCGACGAGTTCCGCATCGCCCCGGCCGAAACCTACGATGTACTGGTGGAACCGACCGGGCAGGACGCGTTCACCATCTTCTGCCAGGACATGGGCCGCACCGGCTTTGCCGCCGGCACGCTGGCGGTACGCCACGGGCTGCAGGCTCCGATTCCTGCGCGCGACCCGCGCCCGTTGCTGACGATGAGCGACATGGGGCATGACATGGGCGGCGGACATGCGGGGCACGACATGTCCGCGATGATGGGCATGGACCACGGCAGCATGGACCACAGCGCGCATGGCGGCGGCATTACCGCCAGCAAGGCACCGAAACACCCGGCCAGCGAGCGCAACAACCCGCTGGTGGACATGCAGAGCGCGGCCACCGAACCGAAACTGGACGACCCCGGCATCGGCCTGCGTGACAACGGCCGCCAGGTGCTGACCTATGGCGCGATGCGCAGCCTGTTCGAAGACCCGGATGGCCGTGAGCCCAGCCGCGAAGTCGAGTTGCACCTGACCGGTCACATGGAGAAATTCTCCTGGTCATTCGACGGCATTCCGTTCGCCAGCGCCGAGCCGCTACGGCTGAACTACGGCGAGCGCATGCGCATCGTGCTGGTCAACGACACCATGATGCAGCACCCGATCCACCTGCACGGCGTGTGGAGCGACCTGGAAAACGCACAAGGTGAGTTCCAGGTCCGCAAGCACACCATCGACATGCCGCCGGGCACCCGCCGCAGCTACCGCGTGCGCGCCGATGCACTCGGCCGCTGGGCCTACCACTGCCATCTGCTGTACCACATGGAAGCGGGCATGATGCGCGAAGTGAGGATCGAAGAATGAGCCGCTCACTGCTTTCCCCCAGCCTGCTGGCGCTGGGCCTGGCCACCGCACTGCCGGTGTTCGCGCAATCGCATGCCGGGCATGACATGGGCACGATGGACGCGCCGGCGAAGACTGCGACGACGCCGGCCGAACCGGTCGATCATTCGAAGATGGATCATTCGAAGATGGACCACTCGACCATGGATCACTCCAAGATGGACCACGGCGCGATACAGCCGGCGACGATGGATCATTCCGCGATGGATCATTCAACGATGGACCACGCCGCCATGGGTCACGGCGCACCCGCGCCGACCGAGCCGCGCGAGCCGATCCCGGTGCCCACCGATGCCGACCGCGCCGCCGCCTTCCCGCCGATCGCGCATGGCGCGATGGAGCACGCGCCGGAGATCAACAGCCTGCTGCTGATCGACCGCCTCGAACACTGGGATGGCAAAAGCAGCAACGGCCAGGCCTGGGAAGCTACCGGCTGGATCGGCGGCAACATCAACCGCCTGTGGCTGCGCACCGATGGCGAACGCAGCCGTGGCCGCACCGAGTCTTCATCGCTGGAGGCCCTGTACGGCCGTAGCGTGTCGCCGTGGTGGGACGTGCTGGTCGGCGTGCGCCAGGACTTCCGCCCCGCCGACTCGCGCACCTGGGCGGCGATCGGCATCCAGGGCCTGGCGCCGTACAAATTCGAGAGCTCGGCCACGCTGTACATGGGCTCCGGTGGCCAGGTGCTGGCCAAGGCCGAAGTCGAGTACGACGTGCTGCTGACCAACCGGCTGATCCTGCAGCCGCTGCTCGAAGCGACGGTAGCAGCCAAGGATGAACCGGAGTACGGCATCGGCCGCGGCCTGAACAAGGTCGAAGCCGGGCTGCGCCTGCGCTATGAGTTCAGCCGCCGCTTCGCCCCGTACATCGGCATCAGCCACGAGCGCACGTTTGGCGACACCGCCGACTACGCCGGTGACCACGCGCGCGACACGCGCTGGGTGGCCGGCGTGCGCATGTGGTTCTGAGCAGCGGATCGTGAGCAACCGCCAGCCCCGGCAAACGCCGGGGCCGGCTACACTGCGCCTCGTTCCATTGCAGGCCCCGCCATGTCGCTGCTTATCCGCCGCGCCACCCTTGCCGACGTCGACGCGTTGTCGGCCACCGCCATCGCCACCTACAACGAAACCTGGGGCGACTCGTATCCGCCGCAGGAACTGCACGATTTCCTGCAGGCGCACTACAGCCGCGAACCGCAGCGCGCCGAACTGTCCGACCCGCGCAGTGCGATCTGGCTGCTGTTGGACGGCGACAACGTGGTCGGCTACCTGGCCGCCGGTGCCAACACCCTGCCGCATGCCGAAGCCCGCGAGGGCGACATCGAACTGAAGCGCTTCTACATCCTGGCCGACTATCAGAACGGCGGCCACGGCGCGCGCCTGATGCAGGCGTTCATGGACTGGCTGGACCAGCCGCAGCGCCGCACCCTATGGGTGGGCGTGTGGGAAGAGAACTTCGGTGCGCAGCGCTTCTACGCGCGCTATGGCTGCAGCAAGGTGGGCGAGTACGACTTCATCGTCGGCGACACCCACGACCGGGAATTCATCCTGCGCCGCCCGTGACCGCGCCGTAGAGTCGAGCAAGCTCGACTCTACAGAAGCTACGCCCCTAGAAATCAAACAGCTCCGACAGGAAGCTGTCCTTCTTCTTTTTCTTGTACCCATGGCCGTACTGCTGGCCACGGTTGTCCTCGTAGCGCTGGCCCAGATGACGGGTATCACGGTGCATCACCGGCGGTGGTACCTGCTGCGGCTGCACCGGCGCGGGCGGCGGTACGGCGGCGGCGCCCTCGGTGGCGCGCTCGATGATCTTGTCCAGCTCGCCACGATCCAGCCACACACCTCGGCAGCTCGGGCAGTAATCAATCTCGATGCCATGGCGCTCGGCCATCTGCAGGGTCTGGGTCTTGCACACGGGGCACAGCATGGGCAGGGCTCCTGAAGGTCTGGCAACGACTCTACCTGCCCACGGATGACTGTGCGGCAACACATGACCGATGGCACAGGGACTTCCGGCGCGTGCGAGCGTCCCCGGCCGCCTTCCACACTGCACGCTGGTTCCGCAGGGAGTGCGTGCATGACCGTCCTGTCCCGCCTGCCCAGCGCCGCGCGCCTGCTGCTGGTGCTGCTCGGCGTCGGCTTGGGCCTGAATCTGCGTGATGTCGCTGCGGCCGCAGGTGCGCCGATTCCCGCCTTGCCCATGCCCTACGGCGGCAGCCTGCTCGACAACGCACTGGCCGTGCTGCTGGCGCTGCTGCTGGCCGCACTGCTGCGCCCGCGTGGGGTGGGCCTGATGGCCAGCTTGGGGCTGCGCAGCAACGGCTGGCGCGGCCCGTTGTGGGTGTTGCTGGCCAGCCTGCCGTGCTGGCTGGGCCTGGCGCTGCTCGGTACGCCCAACACCGCACTGACCGCCCTCGATGCGGCGATGCTCACAGTGCTGTTCCCGCTGGCCGAGGAAGTGCTGTTCCGCGGCCTTGGCTTCGTGCTGCTGGTGAAGCTCATGCGCGGCCCGTGGGCCCTGCTTGCGCTGCCGCAGGCGCTGCTGTTCGGCTGGGTGCACTGGCTCGGCTTCGGTGGCTTCGACGGCGGCGGCACTGCCCTGTTCGTCGGCGCGGTCATCGCACTGGGCGGCTTCATCTTCGCCTGGCTCGACCATCTGGACGGCGACACCCTGTGGTGCGGCCTGGTGCTGCACGTATCGATGAACCTGGCGTGGAATGTGTTCAGCCTGGATGACGCCGTCGCGCTCGGCTGGCAGGCCACCAGCCTGCGCATCGGCACCGCGCTGCTGGCAGTGGCGGTGCTGGCCTGGCAGGTACGCCGCCGGCGCCCGCGCCCGCTGTAACGCGCACTTAGCCTGGCGTGCACGCCGGGATCACCCCCGGCTTGCGCATACTTGCGCGCCTTTTCATTGCTGCTTTCCGGAGCTGTAGCGTCATGTTGCTGTCCAAGCGCCACGTTGAACCCCGCGTCCTGCTGATCGAGGACGCCGAGGAAACCCGCGAGCTGAGCCGTCTTGCGCTGGAAAGCCAGGCCTGCCACGTGGTGGGCGTGAGCTCGGCCGAAGCGGCACTGGGCCTGCTGGCGGCCGGTGAGCGTTTCGACCTGCTGTTCACCGATGTCAATCTGGGCGCGATCAGCGGTATTGAAGCTGCCAACCAGGTGCGCGGGCTGTACCCGCACCTGCCGATCCTGGTGACCTCGGGCATGGACCAGCATCAGGTACTGCCGCAGCTGCGCGATGGCATCCATTTCCTGCCCAAGCCGTACAACATGAGCGAACTGCTCGATGCCATCCGGCTGTGCTTCCGGCACGCCGATGTGGGCGTGTTGACCGGGCCGGACGCACAGGCGGCCTGAGGCCTTCATCCACGCGCATCCACGCATGGCGTGGATGGCACCCACGATCAACCGCTGCTGTACGGCCCGGTACCCGGAAACACCTTCAGCAGCGCGCGGGTGATCATGTCCGGGTAGACCGTGAAGTGATCCTCGTCATCGATCACCATGTTCTCCACCTTCAACGATCGCCCACTGCTGCGCAGCTGCTCGGCGAATTCGGCGTTGTGGCGCAGCATGTCGTTGCGGGTGAAGTAACGCGGTTCGGGCTTGACCGTTTCAAAGCTGCCCACTGACAGCACCACCGTAATCGGCTGCGCCGGCGCCTTGGCCTCGGCCTGCATGCGCGGCACCCGATGGTCGTCGAACCATAGCGACGGACTGGACAGGATGTAGGTGCGGAACATGTCCGGGCGCGTGGTCAGCACATAGGCACCAAACAGGCCACCATAGGAATGACCCGCATAGGCACGCCGCGCCGGATCGGTGCGGTAGCGCGCATCGATCATCGGCAGCACCTGCTCGGCGAGGAAATCGCGGTAGTGCGCCGCGCCGCCGTAGCTGACGTCATCGCTGTAGTCACGCGGATCGGTACGCGCCGGGTCGCTGGGCGTGTAATCGCGCGAGCGGCTCTGCTTGGACGTCAGGCCCTCCTGTGGCGGCAGCCCGACCAGGATGAAATCCTCCAGGTTCACGCCCTTCTGGCCCACCAGGTTGCGCACGCTGCGCACCAGCGGGAAGCTGTACAGCGCATCGGTTACGTACAGCACCGGATAGTGCTTTTCCGGATGTGCGGCGTAGTCGGCCGGCAGCGCCACCCAGACCGGGTAATCGCGGCCGACCGGATCGTGCACGCGCAGCGCTTCGGTATCCGGCAGCACCACGCCCGACACAGCAGCAGCCGGGCGCTCCTTCGCTTCACTCTGCGCTGCCGGTGGCGCCACCGACATCGCACAGCCACTCACGGCCAGGCAGGCCGCCACACTCCATCCACGCACACGCTGCATCCACACTCTCCCGTTGCGGGCGGCGCACCGGATGGCGCCGCTGCCGCATCCTTGCATGGTGCGCAAGCCGCTGCCAGTGCGGTCAGGGCGTGGCCGGCGGCGGTGCCGGGAACAGCGTGCGCAGCGCCTGCAACGCGGCCGGATGATAGATCGTGGCGTGGGTTTCCTCCGGCAGCGGCTGGTACTTCACCAACGGCGACGGCGACGCCTGCTGCAGCAGCGTGGCCAGTTGCGCGGCGGACGCAGCCAGCTCTGGCTGCCCACTGCTGGCCAGGAACACGCGCGGCTGCGCACGCGTCACCGCCGGCAGCTGCTTGGCCGCAGTACCCAGCATCGTGCCCCGGTTCCACCACAAGCTGGGGTCCAGCGCGATGTAGCTGTTGAACAGCGTCGGTTCCTGCAGCAGCGTCTCGACCACGAACAGGCCGGCCAGCGATTCGCCGATCAACGCACGCTCGTCGGTGGTCGGGTAGCGCTGGCGCACCTGTGGCATCAGTTCATCGCGCAGGAAGGTGCGGTAGGCCGCCGAACCGCCGATGCGCGGCGCGATCTTCTGGTCCTGCGGGTCCTTGCTGGGGCCGGTCATGTCGCGGCGGCGCTCGGTATTCTCGATTCCGACCAGCAGGAACGGGCGCATGCTGCCATTACCACTCAGCACCTGCACCAGCCCGGCCACATGCAGGAAATCCTCACCGATGCCGCCGTCGGGCATGTAGAGCACCGGCAGCGGCGTTTTCGGGTCCAGGCCCCACGGCTGCGGGCGGTAGACGTTGATGCGGCGGGTCTCGCCCAGCGCCTTCGACTGCACGGTGAAGGTCTCGCCGATGACCAGCGGCGTGGCCGGCGTTGTCTGCGCGGACGGCGCCGGTTCGGCGGCCATCAGTGGCGTAACGGAGACGGCGGACAATAACAGCGACAGCACGATGAGGCGCATGGGAAAACCCATCCTGGGAAAGATGCCGAGGATACCGCCCTGCCGCAGGCATTGGCGGCTTCGGCATGCTCAACACCCCTGCCAGATGCGTAGATCCACGCCATGCGTGGATGAATCACTGTAGAGCCGAGCCCACGCTCGGCTAGGCCTTGGTGCAAACCGCAGCCGCGCATGGCTCGGCTCGACAACGCATCCCCCCAACGTGGACGCCAGCGCCAAGGCGTCGCAAATGCACCGATATTTGAGGACATGACTCGCGGGTCGTGCCACCACTGCAGGCGAAAATCACGCCAACTATCCACGTGATACATCACGGCATAGTCGCCGCCGCCAGCAGATTTCGACATTTTCCAACGCGATTGACTGAGCACTAGAACGAACACGTCGCGTGCTGACGCTTGCTGCATCAGATGCGCCTGCGCCACCATTGTCGCGCGCCTTGGTTCCGCATTTCTCTTCGGAGAATCCTCATTGAAATCCAAGCGCGTGCGTAAACACCATGCAGCGCCACCGACAACGGGTGGCACCGGGCCTGCAAGCTCGCAATGACATTCACGCTGTTGTTTGCGCTCACCCGCCGACGCTGTCTTTGGACCGTGCCGACGGGTGATCCGTCGGCCTTCATGGCGGGCGGTGCGTGGGGGTCTTCGGGCCCGCCGGTTACTGCGTGATGTCATTCCGGCTTGCAGCCACGCATCGCCCGCCACCCGCCCTGCGCGGTGGCATTCCCACCCCAGCGCCGAGGAAGCCGACATGACCCAGCGTCCGCCCTATGCTTCAGATTCCGCCAGCGTCAACGATGACGACGACAACCCTTCGCCCGAACTGAGCACCTTCCTGGGCTGCCTCAGACGCATCCGCGCGGGCGAAGGCGCCGATGCCTTGCCCTGGCCTGAAACCAGCCTTTCCGCAGGGCGCGGGGTTGCCCTGTCGCGGGTGGAACGGGCCGCCATCGGCATGCTGACCGTGGCGGAAATGCTGCACGCAGCTGACCGTTGTCGATCGATGGCAACACCGGAACGCCATCTGGATGAGGGCGTGGTCGAGGGGCTGTTCTTCGCCGTCCGTGGGTTGGCGGAGCTGGTGTGCCGGGATGTGCGGCCGGGGTAGATACACCCGTGCCACGAACCGGCCCATACTGGGGCCGGACCGACCCCGAGTCCCATCAAAACCTACAAGGAGGTTTGCATGTTGAATGTCGTGATCGTTGCCGCGCTGGCTGCTGGCCCCGCTGCACCCGTACCGTACGCCGATTGCCTGCTCAGCAACATTCAGCCTGGCCTGTCCGATCGCGCTGTGCAGCTTGTGCAGCAGGCCTGTGCCGCGAAGCACCCCGACAGTTTCCTTGCCTCGCTGGAACTGGAGCGCACCTACAGCGTCCAGCGGCAGGCGCGGTTCGATGCGGATCGTGCCGCGGCCGAGCGGGCCGCCAACGCCGCAGCCTCTGCCGCACAGGCAGCAGCGGATCGCGAGGCGGCGCGAGCGCAGGGTGCCAAGGCCAAGTAGGGGTTGGCACAAGCAACAAAAAGGCACCGCTTGGCGGTGCCTTTCTGGATGACCTGGGTCATTGATGCAATGGTGGGCCGTGAAGGATTCGAACCTTCGACCAAAAGATTAAAAGAAAGCTGGCGCTTCCTTTGAAAGCAACCGGTTGCGCCGCTCTATTCTTCCGCCCATCAAGCTTGGAACCATTGCAGGCCCTCAGCTCACTCGACAATTTTTCCGGCGTCTCAAGCGATATGCACGGGATCCACGACCAAGACTCCACCATTTGACGCCGGTTGCCGAGCCGTTGGCGAACTGGTGTTCCGCGACGTACAACCATCGTGAGCGCGCGGTCGGGAACGGCAATGAGAAAGGCGCCCAGTTGGCGCCTCCTCACAATCCAGCGGCAATTCAGGAGCGCTGCACGTTGGAATCCAGCCATGCCTGCACGCCCTGCAACTCGGCCCCGATCTTCGCATTGAAGGTTCGCTCCACATCCCACGCAACGCCCCTCCCTTGGGCAAAGGCCGCGCGATACTTCCTTATCATGTTGCCCGGGTCGTTAGCCAGTTCCTGCATGAGCTGGGGTACACCCCAGATCGTCAGCTCGAAAGGTTCGCCGAACGCCTTCTGCAGAATATCCGGAAGGTCGCCGTAGCGGATGGTGTCACCTGCCAGATACACGATCTCGTTGCGGATCGCAGGTGTGTGGAACACGATGCGCGCTGTCATTGCGCCGATATCATCCGGCGTGGTCAAGGTGACAGCGTTGCTCGCCGAGCCCAGGGCGTTCACCTTATGCCCAATCAGGTCGACCACGCCGAAGTCGGGCTCGAAGAGGTAGCTGGTGAACATTCCAGTGGAGATGATCACCCAGTCCATCGCAGTCTGCGAACGCAGATATTCGCGCACGTCCAGCTGGGCGTCGAACAGATCCTGGGGGCCACCGCGCCCTATGGCATCGAAATCGGCACCGAACTGCCAAGGGAAGTAGCGGGGAATACCAGACTTCACCGCTGCACGTGCAACCTTCATTGGCGTATCGCGGCCTGCGGCATAGCCGGTGCATCCAATCACTGTGTCGAACTGCGCGAAGGTAGCCGCCAACGCTTCTACTGATTCAGTTACCAGATCGCCAGCAACGATATTCACCCCCAAGGCGCGGATTTCATCGACCACCCGCTGCTTCTCCGGCAATTCTGAGTCAATCGACGTCGCCCGGAGCATCACACTGATCCGTGTGCCTGGATGACCTACAGCCAAACGTGCAAGGTTCCGGATGACAGGCATTCCAAGCTCGCCTGCGCCGATCACCAGGATCGACCGAGAGGGGGTAGTGCTGATATGAGATGACATGGAAATCGCCTTGTGTGTGTACGATGGCGGCGATTCTGCTCGCCTAATGGCCCACACGTAAGAAGGCACATCGATGATACCGACCGCACCGTTCATGAGTCCGGAAGAACTCCTAAGGCACTCTCAAGCCATATGCGACGGGATGAGCGAGGACGAAGATGGACTGCGCCGGGAGGTTCTAGCGCACGCTGGCAGCCGCTGGTCCCTGGGTATCATCCATGCGCTTGGCGTGTATGGAACGCTGCGTCATGCCGAGGTCGCGCGACGGATGAAGGGGATCACCCAGCGCATGCTTACGCGCACCCTCCGGCAATTGGAACGTGACGGGTTGATCAGCCGGCAGGATTTCCACGAAGTACCGCCACATGTGGAGTACAGCATCACGGCGCTGGGCAAGGACCTTCTTGTACTGATGATTCCCATGTGGACATGGGTAGTGGCTCATGCGGAGGAATTCCACCAATGTCGGCAGAATTTTGATTCTTCAGACGGGAAATGAAGATATGGGCCAGCAGCGGCGCAGGCAGGTAGCTTCACCCACTGGGGGGATGCTCCAGCGCGTCATCACCGAGGTACTCGCGTCGGTCACATCCAACGCCAAGCGTTTGGCCTTGTGTGGGCTGCAACATCGGGGCGTCACCGAAGGCGCCGCAAGAACGCATGTGGTCACATCACCAAAGAGATGCGACAGCGATACGACCACGAACTGCCGGTGGTTCAACCGCCTCATAAGCCGCACGTGCTCGAGCGTGGAACCACTTAATTTTTCCGGAAATATGAAAAAGGCGCCTAAAGGGCGCCTAAGTCGTTGATGCAATTGGTGGGCCGTGAAGGATTCGAACCTTCGACCAAAAGATTAAAAGTCTTCTGCTCTACCGACTGAGCTAACGGCCCATTGCACTGCCCCAGCCTCTCGGCGGGGTGGGCATTCTACCCTACTTTGGCCGGTCGCGTGAAATCCCGGTATGTCTAGGTTGCCGGCCAGCGGCGGGCACTACCAGTGGGGGCTTAAACCTTTCGGGCTGGCGGCGCATCCCATCTGCGATCCTTTCCTGGAGCCATGGATGCGTCTGATCGTCAGCCTGCTTGCCGCCCTGCTGCCCTGTGCGGCCCTGGCCGCCCCGTCCCAGGTCGTCACCGACGACATTGCCCGCTTCTGGGCCACCTACGATGCGGTGCGCGCCGAGCCCGATGCCGAGCGCCGGGTGGCGCTGGTCCAGCAGCGCTACATCGACCCGGGCAGCCCCGGACTGCATGCACTGATGCAGGTGCGCCGCTACACCGCCCGCGAGTACGCCGAAGCCATGCAGGCGTGGCCACGCTTCTGGACCTCGGTGCGGCCGCTCACCGCCAACGCGCAGCAGGCCAGCGCCACGCTGGAGCGCGACCTGGTCGCGTTCCGTTCGCTCTACCCTGCCCTGCGCCCGGCCACCATCACCTATGCGGTGGGCGTGCTGCGCACCGGTGGCACCACGCTGGGCGACAAGGTGCTGATTGGCGCGGAGATGGCGCTGGGCGATGAGCGCGTGGACGTGAGCGAGCTGCCGGAGAAGATGCGCGACCGCCTGCGGATCTTCTACGACAGCCGGCCGGGTGCGAACAACGCGCAGAACAATCTGCATGAATACGTGCACACGCAACAGCGCGAGACCACCGGCAGCCTGGCGCAGTACGTGGTGCGCGAGGGTGTGGCCGAGTACGTGGCCGAGCGGCTGAGCGGGCGTCGGCCGGCGTTGCCGCTGTATGCCTACGGGCCCGCGCACGAGGCGGAAATCCGCACGCGCTTCATTGCCGAGATGGACGGGGACGACCTCGACAACTGGCTGTACAACAGCGCCCACAATCCGTTCGGGGTGAGTGATCTGGGGTACTACGCTGGGTATCGCATCGCGCAGGAATACATGCGGCGGCAGCCGGATGAGAAGGCGGGGATCGCGCGGATGATCGAGTTGGACTATGACGATCCGAAGGCGGTGCGGGCCTTCATCGGAGCATCGGGATGGTTGCCTGATGAGGCTGCCGGCCAGCGGCCGGCACTACCAGACTCCAGCCGCCGGTAGCGCCGGGATAGAGAGTGCGAACCAACGGTTCGCACCCACCATGATGGGGGCATCACCCCCATCACCTCAGGCGTACAGCGTGGGGTCGGCCACGCCGGCTTCGGCGAAGCCCTGCGCGCGCAGGCGGCAGGCGTCGCAGTGGCCGCAGGCGGCGCCGTTGGCGTCGGCGTTGTAGCAGGACACGGTCAGGCCGAAGTCCACGCCCAGGCGCACGCCTTCGCTGACGATCTGGCCCTTGCTGAGGAACTGCAATGGGGCATGCACCTTGATGCCGGCGCCTTCCACGCCCGACTTGGTGGCCAGGTTGGCCAGCGCCTGGAACGCGGCTACGAACTCGGGCCGGCAGTCCGGGTAGCCGGAGTAATCCACGGCGTTGACGCCGCAGAAGATGTCGTTGGCGCCGAGCACTTCGGCCCAGCCCAGGGCCAGCGACAGCATGATGGTGTTGCGCGCCGGCACGTAGGTGACCGGGATGCCGGCACCGCCGGCCTCGGGCACGTCGATGTCGTCGGTCAGCGCCGAGCCGCCGATGCTGCGCAGGTCCACGTCCACGGTCTTGTGCGCGACCACGCCCTGGGCCTTGGCCACGCGGGCGGCGGCGTCCAGTTCGGAGGTGTGGCGCTGGCCGTAGCGCACGCTCAGGGCATGCACGGCGAAGCCCTGTTCCTGGGCCATGGCGATGACGGCGGCTGAATCCATGCCGCCGGAGAGAAGCACGACTGCCTTCTTCATGGGTAAAACATCCGGTTGGGAGGGGAAAGCCAGCACGCTGTCCCGCGCCGGAGCTACATCAGGGAACGCTGCGCGGGCTCATCGACCCGGCTCGTCGTTCCACAGGATTTTATGCAACTGCATCTGGAAGCGCACCGGCAGGCGGTCTTCGACGATCCAGTCGGCCAGCTGGCGCGCGGTGATCTCGCCCTTGCTGGGCGAGAAGAACACCGTGCAGCGCTTGACCAGATCGTGCTCGGCCAGCAGGGCCTTGGCCCAGTCGTAGTCTTCGCGGCTGCAGATGACGAACTTGATCTGGTCGCGGGCGGTCAGCAGCGGCAGGTTTTCCCAGCGGTTGCGCGCCACTTCGGCCGAACCCGGGGTCTTGATGTCGACCACGCGCGATACGCGCGGGTCCACCGCACTGACGTCCAGTGCGCCGGAGGTCTCCAGCGAGACGTCCATGCCGGCATCGCACAGCTTCTGCAGCAGCACCAGGCAGCGCTTCTGCGCCAGCGGCTCGCCGCCGGTCACGCAGACGTGGCGCACGCCCTGGGCCAGCACCTCGGCCACGATGTCGTCGATGTCCCACCAGGTGCCGCCGTGGAAGGCGTAGGCCGTATCGCAGTACTGGCAGCGCAGCGGGCAGCCGGTCAGGCGCACGAACACGGTCGGCCAGCCGGCGGTATCGGCTTCGCCCTGCAGCGAGGTGAAGATCTCGGTGATCTTCAGGCGCGGCAGCGGCGACTGCACGATGTCGCTGGGGGTGGCGACGGCGTTGGACGGGGTAACGGCGGTCATGGCGGGCACTTCTTGGTGGGACACGTGGCGGGTGGGCTACCGTGGCCGGTAACGAACGCAGCCGAGCATGGCTCGGCTCTACAACAGCAACCGGACGGGTATGGCCCGGCGCTACCGGATCCGGGCGGCTTTGCCGTTCCGGAAACGAAAGCAGCCGAGCGTGGGCTCGGCTCTACAGGACACGTATTGTACGCCCGGTCAGGGGATCAGCGGATCTGCTTGCCGAGGCGAATGGACTGCAGGCGGTCCTGGGCGGTACGCGCGGCGTCCGAGCCCGGGTACTGCGCCACGACGGTCTCCAGCGTCTGCTGGGCCTGGTCGACCTTGCCCTCGCCATACTGCGACAGGCCGATCTTGAGCAGGCCGCCAGCGGCCTTGTCGTGGGTTGGATAGCGCGAGAGCAGTTCACGGAACTGGGTCTCGGCCATCGGGAAATTGCGGGTGGCGTAATAGCTCTCGCCCAGCCAGTACAGCGCGTTCGGCGCGTACACGCCGTTCGGGTACAGCTGCAGGAAGCTCAGGAACAGCTGCGCCGAGTCATCGTACTTGCCGGCCTTGAGCGAATCGAAGGCGACGTTGTAGGAGGTGCGCTCGTCGCCGGTGGCGGCCAGGCTGCCGGCATCGCCATGGACCGAAGGCGGCCGCTCGGAAGTGGCCGCCGCTGCGGGTTTTGCCGGGGCCGGGGCGGCCTTCGGCGCGCTCGCCGGAACGGGCGGCAGGGCCGGGGCGGCATTGCCCCCTTCCAACCGGTTCAGGCGGCTGTCCAGATCCAGGTACTGGTCCTGGGCGGACTGCTTGAGCTGGGCGTTGTCGTGCTGCAACTGCTCGATCGAGGCCTGCAGGCTGGTGACCTGCTGCCGCAGCTGGTTGATCTGGTTCAACAGGTCCTGGTTGGCACTGTTGTTGTACATCTGCTGCTCGAGCGCGCCGACACGATCGGCCAGGCTCTGTCGCTGTGCATGCGCCGGTGCGGCAGCCACGAGGGCTGCCGCAACGACCAGCATCAATGTGATGCCAATGCGCATGGATTACTGCGCGGTGTAGACGATTTCGACGCGACGGTTCTGCGACCAGCAGGACTCGTTCGACTCGGTGCAGACCGGACGCTCTTCACCGTAGGACACGACGGTCAGCTGCGAAGCCGAGCCACCGTTGGCCTGCAGGGCCGAGTTGACGCCGTTGCCACGACGCTCACCCAGGGCCTGGTTGTACGCGCGCGAACCGCGCTCGTCGGTGTGGCCCTGCAGGGTGATGCGCGAGGACGGACGGTCACGCAGGTACTTGGCGTGGCAAGCCATGATGGCCTGGAATTCCGGCTTCACGTCTTCCTTGTCCAGGTCGAAGTAGACAACGCGCTGGCGCAGGCAGGCGTCGGTGTCCAGGTCGCCCGGGCCGTACAGGCCGGAGGTCGACGGACCGGTCGGGGTGGTGGTCGAGGTGCCGGTGTCGACCGGAGCCTGCGGCTCTTCCTTCACCTTCTTCGAGCAACCGGCCAGGACGGCCACAGACAGCAGGGAAACAAGCAGAACGCGGGTGGACTTGTTCATGGCGATACCTTTGTGGCTCCTAGGCCGATGAGGGGTTCAAGACAGCGAAAATGTTAACACTCTTTTAGCGCTGAGTACGGTATGGGGACCATGCCGGCTCGCGCACATCACCATCGGCCAGGACCAGGCGCTGGCGAACCCGCGCATCGGCCGAAACGGCATACAACACACCACGGCCACCTTCGCGGGCGGCGTACAGCACCATGCTTGCGTTGGGCGCGAAGCTGGGCGATTCATCCAGCGAACCCGGGGACAGCGTGCTCCAGCGCGGCGAGCCCAGCGAGCTGTCCATCATCGCGATCTTGTAGCTGTTGCCCGAGCCCTGTGCCACGGCGATCTTCTTGCCGTCGTAGGACACCGAGGGCTTGGCGTTGTAGTTGCCCTGGAAGGTCACGCGCTCGGCGCTGCCGCCGCCGGCCCCGACCTTGTAGACCTGCGGACGGCCGCCGCGGTCGGAGGTGAAGTACACCGCGCTGCCGTCCGGCGCCCAGGTCGGCTCGGTATCGATGGCGAAGTGGTTGGTCAGCTGGGTCAGCTGCTTGCTGCCCAGATCCATCACGTAGATTTCCGGGTTGCCCGAACGTGACAGGGTCAGGGCCAGCTTGCGGCCATCGGGCGAGAACGCCGGGGCGCTGTTGATGCCACGGAAGCTGGTGACCAGCTCACGCGCGCCGGTGGCGATGTTCTGGATGTAGATGGCCGAATTGCCACGCTCGAAGCTGACATAGGCCAGCTTGCCGCCATCCGGGCTCCACGACGGCGACAGCAGCGGCTCGGCCGAACGCACGATGGTCTGCGGGTTGTAGCCATCAGAGTCGGCCACCATCAGCGCATAGCGCATGGCGTCGCCCTTGCCGCTGGCGGTCACGTAGGCGATGCGGGTCCAGAAGGCGCCGCGGATGCCGGTGATCTTCTCGTAGATGGCGTCAGCCATCTGGTGGGCGACATCGCGCATGGCATTGCCACGGGCGGTCATCGCCAGGCCCAGCAGGCGCTCGCCCTTGGGCACGTCGAACAGTTCGTACTCGACGCGGTAGGCGCCGGCACCGGCGTCGAGCACGCGGCCGACCACGATGTAGTTCTGCTTCAGCGCGCGCCAGGTGGCGAACTGGATGTCGCCGCCGCGCACCGGCTTTTCGACGATCTGCGCTTCGGGCAGCGTGCGGAACTGGCCGGAGCGCTCCAGGTCGGCACGGACCACCCCGGCGACGTCGGTCTGCGGTGCAGCCGCCGAACCCTGGTAGGGCATCGGCACGATGGTGATCGGCAGCGCGGAGGCATTGCCGCCGATGATGTCGATATCCAGCCCCTTCTGCTGCGCGACGGCAGCAAAGGGCAGCAACAGGGCCGCAAACACGGCAAGCCAGCGAGGCATCTTTTTCATGGAGCGCTCAATAGGGGGAAACCGGAACGAGGGATAGCAAAGCGGAAGTGAACCGCTTCGCAATCATGAACCAAGGGTACGTGAATTCCGGGTCAGTTCCAGCCCGTGTTCTCACGCACCGTTAACGTCGCGGCCACCCTGGGGTGGCCTGGGCAAGGGGCGACCGGGCGGCCGCCCTGCCCCGCCTCAGCGATCCTGGGCGGTAAAGGTGAAGTTGAGCGTGCGCGCGAACACCGACTCGAAGCCGCGGTACGGCAGCGGCTGCGCGTTGAGCACGGCGGCCTCGATCGAGCGCTTGCCGGCCTCGTCGTACGGGCAGCTCGGGCTGACCTTGGCCTGCATCACCGTGCCACCTGGGATCTGGGTGATGGTGATCTGGCAGCGCTGGCCCAGCGGCACCGTATCCGGGCGCACCCACTGCGACAGCACCTTGGCCTGGATCGCCGCGGCGTACTTGGCCGAAAGATCGTCGCTGTTGCCACCACCGCCGGCGGCCGGCTGCGCAGCACCACTGGCGCCGGCAGCGGCGGTACCGGCGGCATTGCGCGCGGCAGCCACCTGGCGCAGCTTCTGCTCGGCCAGCTTGGCTTCCTTCTCGGCCTGCTCACGCTTGGCGCGGATCTCGGCGATCTTCTTCTGCTTTTCCGCCTCGGCCTTGTCCGCGGCCTGGCGGGCCTGGTCGGCCAGCTTCTTCTTGGCGTCCTCTTCCTGCTGCTTGGCCAGGCGCAGCTTCTGCTCCGCTTCTTCCTGGCGCTTGCGTTCGGTCAGGTCGATCTGCTCCTGGCGGCGCTTGGCTTCCTGCTCCTGCTTGGCCTTCTCCTGCGAGATGGCCAGTGCGTTGGCCGCTTCCTGGTCCTTGGTATCCGGCTGCGCGACACGCTCCTGCGCCTGTTGCTGCTGCGGCGTCGGCGCGTCCTGCGGGCGCGGTTCGGGAATCGGCTGCGGCGGCGGCACGGTGTCTTCCGGCACCGGGATCGGCTCGGCCACCGGCGGCGGCAGGTCTTCCAGTTTTTCCGACTGGCGCAGGGCCTGGCGCGCGGCGGCGGCCTCGGACGCGGACAGCGCCAGGCTGGCTTCGACCGAGGGATCGCCGGCGGCGGCATCAGTATTGCGTTCGGGCGACCACAGCCAGGCGCCGATGAAGATCAGCGCGACCAGCAGATGCACCAGCACGGCCAGCGCCAGGGGCAGGCCCCAGCCGGGTTCGCGCTGCTGCGGGGGTGGCAGGGCGTCAGCGTGCATCGGTGGCCAGGCCTACCTTGTCTACCTTCGCGCGCTTGATCACATCCATGGCGGCGATGACCTTGTCATAGGCCACGGCGCGGTCGGCGGCGACGATCACGCGCACGCCCTTGTCCTGGGCGACGATGCCGGCCAGGCGCCCTTCCAGTTCCTTGGCCGACACCGCAGCCGGTTCCTTGGCGTCGGGCAGCTTCAGGCTCAGCTGACCGTCCTGGCGCACCGAGACGATCACCGGGTCCTGCTTGCTTTCCAGCGCCTTGGCGTTGGACTGCGGCAGATCGACGTCGAAACTCAGGGTGAGCAACGGCGCGGTGACCATGAAGATGATCAGCAGCACCAGCATGACGTCGATGTAGGGAACGACGTTGATTTCCGATTTCAGCTTGCGGCGCTTGCGGCGACCGATGGCAGCGGACATGGCTTGGACTCCCGGGTCAGGCGCTTACTCGTCGCCAGCGCTCTGGCGCTGCAGGATGGAGCTGAATTCTTCGGCGAAGGTCTCGAAACGCACCGACATGCGCTCCACGCGGGTGGTGAAGCGGTTGTAGGCCCACACCGCCGGAATGGCCACGAACAGGCCGATGGCGGTGGCGAACAGCGCTTCGGAGATACCCGGGGCGACGGCGGCGATACCGGCCTGCGCACCGCTGCTGATCATGTCGTGCATGGTCACCATGATGCCGAACACGGTACCGACCAGGCCCACGTACGGCGCGGTGGAGCCAATGTTGGCCAGCAGTTCCAGGTTGCGTTCCAGCTGGTCCACTTCGCGGGTGTAGGTGGTGCGCATGGCACGCTGGGCGCCTTCCAGCTGCGCGCGGCCGTCCAGACGGCGCTTGTCGCGCAGGCGGGTGTATTCGCGGAAGCCGGCTTCGAAGATCGCTTCCAGGCCGCCGACATTGCGGCTGCGGTCGGTGGCCGAGCTGTACAGCTTGCCCAGGTCGGCGCCGGACCAGAAGCGGTTCTCGAACTCGTCGGCTTCACGGGTGGCCTGCTTGAACACGCGGGCCTTGCGGAAAATGATCACCCAGCTGACGAACGAGCCGACCAGCAGCAGCAGCACGATGATCTTCACCGGCAAGCTGGCCTTGGCCATCAGTTCGAGGTAGTTGATGCCGCCGCCGGTGGTGGCCTGGGCAAGGGTCTGGGTCGCGGCGTTGCTGACATCGGCCGGCAGTGCCTCGGTGACCGTGGCCTGCAGGGCCAGGAGCGTTGCGATCATCCGTTGTTCCTCAAAGTTCGGATTCGGGGTGGAGGTGGGGTTGCAGCATGGCAAGGACGGCGTCGTCCATGCCACGCGGGCGGAAACTGGCCGCTTCCAGTGCGGCGATGCGGACCTGCGCCGACAGCAGCAGCTCGCCGTCGCGCAGGATCCGCTGGTTGAAGACCATGCTGGCCCTCTTCAGCTGGACCAGGGTGGCGCTCACCTGCAGGGTGTCATCCAGCCGTGCCGGCCTGATGAAATCCATCTGCATCGAGCGCACCGCGAAGATCATCCCGTGCTCGGCGCGCATGCGCTCCTGGCCGTAGCCCAGCGCGCGCATCCATTCGGTCCGGGCCCGTTCCATGAAGGCCACGTAGCGGGCGTGGTAAACCACCCCGCCTGCGTCCGTATCTTCCCAGTAAATGCGTGTCGGCCAACTGAATCGCGGCTCAACCGACATCGGGAACCTCCGCGAACAGGTCCTGCGGCGGGTTCTTCGGCTTCAGGCCCATGTGCCGGTAGGCCTTGTGGGTGGCCATGCGGCCGCGCGCGGTGCGCACCAGGAAGCCCTGCTGGATCAGGTACGGCTCGACCACGTCTTCCAGCGTGCCGCGCTCTTCGGACAGCGCGGCGGCCAGCGATTCGATACCGACCGGGCCACCATCGAAGTAGTCCACCATGGTTTTCAGCAGGCGCCGGTCGAGCTCGTCGAAGCCTTCCGGGTCGACCTTGAGCATCTTCATGGCGGCCTGGGCCACGGGCTCGTCGATGTGGCCACCGGCCTTGACCTGGGCGTAGTCGCGCACGCGGCGCAGCAGGCGGTTGGCGATACGCGGGGTACCCCGCGCGCGGCGCGCGATCTCGCCGGCGCCATCGGCGGTGCAGTCGATGCCGAGGATGGCGGCCGAACGGCGCACGATCCGGGTCAGCTCCTCGACGCTGTAGAACTCCAGGCGCTGGACGATGCCGAAGCGGTCGCGCAGCGGCGCGGTCAGCAGGCCGGCGCGTGTGGTGGCGCCGATCAGGGTGAACGGCGGCAGGTCGATCTTGATCGAGCGCGCCGCGGGGCCCTCGCCGATCATGATGTCGATCTGGAAGTCTTCCATCGCCGGGTACAGCACTTCCTCCACCACCGGCGACAGGCGATGGATCTCGTCGATGAACAGCACATCGTGCGGCTGCAGGTTGGTCAGCAGCGCGGCCAGATCGCCGGCCTTCTCGATCACCGGGCCGGAGGTGACCCGCAGCGCCACGCCCAGCTCGTTGGCGATGACGTGGCTGAGGGTGGTCTTGCCCAGGCCCGGCGGGCCGAAGATCAACACGTGGTCGAGCGCATCGCTACGGGCCTTGGCCGCTTCGATGTAGATCTCCAGCTGCTCGCGCACCGGAGCCTGGCCAAGATAGTCGGCCAGGCGTTTGGGGCGGATGCTGGCGTCGGCGGCGTCATCCTCGCGGGTGGCGCCGGCGCCGATGATGCGGTCGTCGGTCATGTGCTGATTATGCGGCAAAAGTACGGGTTTCGGCCGGGCTGCGCCCGGCACCCGCGGTAGTGTCGGCCGCTGGCCGGCAACCTCAACAGCAACAGCCGAAGCGGGCTTCCTGGGGAATGGCGGGGTGGGTCCGGTTTGCGGGGGACGCCGTCAATACGTCCATGTAGGCTCGGTCGCGCCATCCATGGCGCTCACGCCCCCGCAACCGGACCCACCCCGCCTTCGACAGATTTCTGCGATCTGTCTGGATGGCGTGGCCTGCTCTGCCTGCTCTTGGTGGGTGTCGACCTTGGTCGACATTCATCCATCCACGCCGCGCGTGGATGGATGGGTGGATGACTCAGGACATGGGGTCAGATCTCGACCTGGGCACCGAGTTCCACCAGGCGGTTGCCTGGAATGCGGAAGAAGCCCGTCGCCGGGGCGGCGTTGCGGTGCATCAGCGCGAACAGCTTGTCGCGCCAGATCGGCATGCCGCGGTTGGCGGTGGCGACGATGGTTTCGCGGCTGGCGAAGAAGGTGGTGTCCATCGGGTCGAAGTAGATGCCGCCGTGGTCGCACGAGCGCATCAGCGCCAGCGGCACGTCCGGGGTCTCCATGAAGCCGAAGCGCACGTACACCCGGTAGAACTCATCGCCCACCGATTCGATCTTCAGCCGCTGCCCTTCCGGTGCATACGGCACCGGCAGCGTGACCACGTGCAGGAACACGTTGCGCTCGTGCAGCACCTTGTTGTGCTTGAGGTTGTGCATCAGCGCGTGCGGGGCCACGCTCGGGTCGGCGGTGAGGAACACGGCGGTACCCGGCACGCGTACCGGCGGTGCCAGCATCAGGCCCGGCAGGAAGGTATCCAGGCGGATGCCGTCCTTGCGGATCTCATCACGCAGCAGCTCGCGGCCACGGCGCCAGGTGCGCATCATGGTGAACAGGAAGATGCCCAGCACCACCGGGAACCAGGCACCCTGCAGCAGCTTGGCGCCGTTGGCGATGACAAAGCCCAGATCGATGATGAAGAACACCACGCACAGCGGCAGCAGCCAGGCGCGGGCCTTCGGCCACAGCGAGCGCGCCACCAGGGCCAGCAGCAGGGTGTCGATCAGCATCGTGGCCGACACCGAGATGCCGTAGGCCACGGCCAGGTTGGACGAGCTGCGGAAGGCCAGCACCAGCCCGATCACCATCACCGCGATGCCCCAGTTGATGCCCGGGATGTAGATCTGGCCGATGGTGTCGTGCGAGGTGTGCTTGATGCGCATGCGCGGGATGTAGCCCAGCTGCATGGCCTGGCGCGAGACCGAGAACGCGCCGGTGATGACCGACTGCGAGGCGATCACCGCCGCCATCGTGGCCAGGATGATCATCGGGTACAGCGCCCACGACGGCACCGCTTCGAAGAACGGGTTCTTCAGCGCCTCGGGGTGGTTGAGCACCAGTGCGCCCTGCCCCAGGTAGTTCAGCACCAGGCACGGCAGCACGAAGAAGTACCAGGCGTGGCGGATGGGCTTGGCGCCGAAATGGCCCATGTCGGCATACAGCGCCTCGCCGCCGGTCACCGCCAGCACCACCGCGCCGAGGATGAAGATGCCGTGCCAGCTGTGCTCCATGAAGAAGCGGATCGCCCACCACGGGTTGAAGGCCTTGAGCACTTCGGGCGCATCGACGATGTTGTAGATGCCGATCGCCGCCAGCGAGATGAACCACACCGAGGTGATCGGGCCGAAGGCCTTGCCGATCTTCTCGGTGCCGAAGCGCTGCGCGGCGAACACCATCAGCAGCACCACCACGGTGATCGGCACGATGAACGCATGCAGGCCGGGGGCCGCCACCTCCAGGCCTTCGACCGCGCCCAGCACCGAAATGGCCGGGGTGATCACGCCGTCGCCGAAGAACAGCGAGGCGCCGAAGATGCCCAGGATGCCCACCACATACGCCGAGCGCGAGCCGTTGCGCAGGGTGCGCTGGGTCAACGCCATCAGCGCCATGATGCCGCCTTCGCCATCGTTGTCGGCGCGCATGATGATGGTCACGTACTTCAGGGTGACCACGATGTTCAGCGCCCAGAACGCCAGCGACAGCACGCCCAGCACGGTGTCATGGTCGCTGTTGAGCCCGTAGTGCGGCGAGAACGCTTCCTTCAGGGTGTACAGCGGGCTGGTACCGATATCGCCGAAGACCACGCCGATCGCACCGATGATCAGCGCCATGCCTCCGGCCGGAGGGGCGTGACCGTGGCCGCCGGGGGCGGTTGCGTGCGGGGTTTGACTGCTGGACATGGGACTCCTGGCGAAGCTCAGGCGGTTCGTTGAAGGGAGGGAAAGCGGCTCAGCGCAGGGCCGACTGCAGGGCCTTGCGGATCACGGTGGCCACTTCGTCGCCTTCATTGAAGGCGTCGCGGGCCATGCGCGCCGCTTCGGCCGGCTTGTAGCCCAGCTGCTGCAGCGCCACGGTGGCATCGGACAGCGGGTCGGCCGGGGCCGGGCCGCTGCCGCTGGGCAGCGCACCGCCGGCACCGAACTGGGCCGCGCGGTCGCGCAGCTCCAGCACCATGCGCTCGGCGGTCTTCTTGCCGATGCCCGGGATGCGGGTCAGCGCGGTGATGTCACCGGCCTGGACCATGCGCGCGAACTCTTCGACGGTGACGCCGGACAGCACGGCCAGCGCGATCTTCGCGCCGATGCCGCTGACCTTCTGCACATCGCGGAACAGGCGGCGCTCGCCCTCGCGGAGGAAGCCGTACAGCGAGACGCTGTCCTCCTTCTGCGCGTAATGGGTGTACAGGGTGACCTCGCGGCCGAGTTCGGGCAGGTCGTAGAAGGTGCTCATCGGCGCCTCCAGTTCGTAGCCCACGCCATTCACATCCACCACCAGCCACGGCGGCGCCTTGTAGGCGACGATGCCGCGCAGTCGACCGATCATTGCGTGCAGCTCCTCATTTGCGGCCCCACGCCTGGCGGGCACTGAGCCCCAGGCGGTTGGCCGTTGCCCTTACGTGGGCATGGGTGATCGCCACCGCCAACGCGTCGGCCGCGTCGGCCTGCAGCTTGGTTTTCAGGTTGAGCATGAGCCCAACCATGTGTTGAACCTGTTGCTTTTCGGCGCCACCGCGGCCCACCACCGCCAGCTTGATCTCGCTGGCGGCATATTCGTGCACCGGCAGGTCGCGCAGCACCACGGCCGAGATCGCCGCGCCACGGGCCTGGCCCAGCTTCAGTGCCGAATCGGGGTTGCGCGCCATGAAGACCTTTTCGATGGCCACTTCCTGCGGCTGGTACTCGCGGCACAGGTCGGCCAGGCCCAGCACCAGCAGCTTCATGCGCTGCGGGAAATCGTCCGCCCCCAGCAGCACCAGCGGCTGGTGGTGCACGTGGCTGACGCGGCCGGCGGCATCGACATCGATGATGCCGACCCCGGTCCGCTGCGAACCGGGATCGATGCCGAGGATGCGGGTCATGCCGCACTCCTGGCGGGGCAGAACGGGAGGCGCTGGCAGGCGTATGGGCTCATGACTGTCCGCGATGACCGTTCAACGGCCCGCGCCCAGGCCGTCGGTGACGGCTCAGGCGTAGGCGTCGGCGCCGAGTTCGGCGTTGGAATACACGTCCTGCACGTCGTCCAGGTCTTCGAGCATGTCCAGCAGCTTCTTCACCTGCTGGGCAACCTCGCCTTCAACCTTGATGTCGTTGTCCGCGCGGAAGGTGATCTCGGCGTGGTCGGCAACGTGCCCGGCGGCGGTCATCGCGTCCTTGACCGTGTTGAACGCGTCAGGACTGGTGACCACATCGATCGAGCCGTCGTCCGGATAGACCACGATGTCGTCGGCGCCGGCCTCGATGGCCGCCTCGGTGATGGCATCTTCGTCGGCACCCGGGGCGAAGCTGAGCACGCCCAGGCGCTTGAACATGAAAGCCACCGAACCTTCGGTGCCCATGTTGCCGCCGCACTTGCTGAACGCGTGGCGGACATCGGCCACGGTGCGCACGCGGTTGTCGGTGAGGCAGTCGACGATCACGGCCACGCCACCGGGGGCGTAGCCCTCGTAGCGGATTTCCTCGTAATCGACGCCTTCCAGTTCACCGGTGGCCTTCTTGATGGCGCGCTCGATCACGTCCTTGGACATGTTCACGGCCAGGCCCTTGTCCATCGCCACGCGCAGGCGCGGGTTGTTGTTGGGGTCGCCTCCACCGCCGCGCGCGGCCACGCCGATCTCGCGGATGATCTTGGTGAAAATCTTGCCACGCTTCGCGTCGGACGCGTTCTTGCGAGCTTCGATGGAGGGGCCTCTACCCATGGGTGCTACCGTCTGGCTGCTTCAGGATCAAGGCGCGGATTCTACCTGATCGGGGGCGGCAACCGTGTCTAGGCCCGTATTGTTGTAGAGCCGAGCCAATGCTCGGCTCAATGGGCCCGACGGAATGCAGCCGAGCATGGGCTCGGCTCTACAGCGCGGCCCCGCCCCCCCTGCCCCTATGCGGCGGCGGCGTCGCGGCTGTGGTCGAACTGGCCGTGGCGCAGGAAATGCGCGGTCTGCCGCGCGGCATCGGGCGATACCACCAGGCCGCTGTGGCTGGTACGCACCACGCAATGGTCGGCCAGCCCCGGCAGGCGGGTCTCGGCCAGCGCCACGGTGCCATCTGAGGCATCGTCGATGGCGCCCAGCAGGCTGCCCAGCCCATGCGGCACCGAGCCGGCGATCAGCCCGACCTCGGCCCTGCCCTTCCAGTCCGGCAGGCCATCGAGCAGCAGTTCGCTGCTGCGCCCCAGCGCCAGGCCCCAGCCGTGCTCGGACAGCGAGCGTGCGGTGCCACTGCCACGCAGCGGCGAGCCCAGGCAGACCACGCGCTGCACCGGCAGCTGCGGGGTGCGGCGCAGGGCTTCCAGCGCCAGCAGACCGCCCAGGCTGTGCCCCACCAGCGACAACGGGCCGGCGTCGGCCAGCCGCTCCAGCAACTGCGGCACGGCCACCTCCGGCCCTCCGAACACCGAGGAATAACCGAAGGTGTGCACCTGGAAGCCGCGCGCGCGCAGACGCCAGGCCAGCGGCCCGACCCACGCGCGGGCGTTCCAGATGCCATGCAGCAGCAGTACGGGGGGAGTCATGCAGACAGCCTGGCAGTCAGCGGGGCAGGAACGTAGGACGATTGGACACGCGTGAGTGGCAAGCGGCGGTGAACGTCAGGACGCGCGCGGTGCGCGGCGCAGGATGAACTCAAGGTCGTGGGTGTCACCGACCGGGAACAGGTATTCGCCGGCCTTCTCGAAACCATAGCGGGCATAGAAGCGCTGCGCGCCGAAGTTCTCCGACCACACGCCCAGCCAAAGCGTGCGCGGGCCGTCGTGTTCCAGCCAGGCAAGTGCGGTTTCCAGCAGGCGGCTGCCCCAGCCACAGCTCTGCTGGGTCTTGATCAGGTACAGGCGCTTGAGCTCGCCATCACCGGGTTTCACTTCCGGATGCGGCAGCCCGCAGGGGCCGGCGGCGGCATGGCCGACCGCCTCCCCGTCCAGTTCCAGCAGCCACACCGCGTAATCGGGGTGGGCCAGGATCGTGCGCTGGCGCTCGACCGTGTAGGCCTCCTCAAGGAAGGCCTGCAGGTCCTGCGGCGGATACAGATGGCCGAACGTTTCAGTGAACGTGCGCGCGGCCAGCGCCGACAGGGTCGGCGCGTCGTCCACGGTGGCGCGGCGGATCGAATACATGCAGGAAGTTGACGTCAGCTCGGAGGGCGGGTCAAGCCTTTTCCGGCGATTCCGCTGCTTCGTCTTCCTCGTCCTCTTCCTCGTATTCCTCTTCGTCCTCGTCCTCTTCTTCCTCGCCTTCCTCGTCCTCGTCGTACTCTTCCTCTTCGTCGTCCTCGTAATCCTCGACGCCGAAGTCTTCACCATCCCAACGGCCTTCGCCGTCGGCGACGAAGGTCAGGGCCATCGCCGCCGGGTTGGTTCCGACACGGACCAGCCAACCCCCGAACACACGTGCACGCTCGGTGACCAGGGTGGCCTCGGAGCCTTCATTGCCCAGCTTTTCCCACTCCAGCGAAAACGCAAACTCGGTCATTGCCTGGATCTCCTGATCAGTTGGTCTTGGGGCGAACCTGGATGTGCACTTCGGCCAGCTGCGTGTCGACGATCGGCGACGGCGCGTCGGTCATCAGATCCTGTGCACCGGTGGTCTTCGGGAACGGGATGACGTCGCGGATCGACTCGGTGCCGGCCATCAGCGCGGCGATGCGGTCGATGCCGAAGGCGATGCCACCGTGCGGCGGCGCGCCGTAGTTCAGCGCGTCGAGCAGGAAGCCGAACTTGGCGCGGGCTTCTTCGGCGCCGATGCCGAGCAGTTCGAACACCGCGCTCTGCATGTCCGGGCGGTGGATACGGATCGAGCCGCCGCCGATTTCATTGCCGTTGAGCACCATGTCGTAACCGCGCGAGACGGCGGTACGGGCGTTGGCGCGCAGGTCGGCGATATCGTCCACGGCCGGCGCGGTGAAGGGGTGATGCAGGGCGACGTAGCGCTGTTCTTCCTCGTCCCACTCGAACATCGGGAAGTCGGTGACCCACAGCGGTGCCCAGCCGTCGGCGACCAGGCCGAAGTCCTTGCCGGCCTTCAGGCGCAGCGCGCCCATGAAGTCGGAGACCTTGTTGTAGCCACCGGCACCGAAGAACACGATGTCACCGTTGCCGGCGCCGACGTGGGCCACCAGCGCAGCGAAACGCTCTTCGCTGAAGAACTTCTGGATCGGCGAGCTGACTTCGCCGTTGTCGGCGATCTTGATGTAGGCCAGGCCCTTGGCGCCGTACTTGGCGGCATGTGCGGCGTACTCGTCGATCTGCTTGCGCGACAGGGTGGCGCCGCCCGGAATGCGCAGCGCGGCCACACGGCCCTCGGCATCATTGGCCGGGCCGGTGAACACGGCGAACTCGCTGTCCTTGACCAGCTCGGCCACGTCCACCAGTTCCAGCGCGATGCGCAGGTCCGGCTTGTCCGAACCATAGCGGCGCATGGCCTCGGCCCAGGTCATGCGCGGGAAGCTGGCCGCCAGCTGCACGTCCACCACCTCATTGAAGATGGCGCGGATCATGTCCTCGACGAAATCCTGCACGTCGCGCTCGCGCACGAAGGCGAATTCCATGTCCAGCTGGGTGAATTCCAGCTGGCGGTCGGCACGCAGGGCTTCGTCGCGGAAGCAGCGCGCGATCTGGTAGTAGCGGTCGAAGCCGGCCACCATCAGGATCTGCTTGAACAGCTGCGGGCTCTGCGGCAGGGCGTAGAACTCGCCCGGGTGCATGCGTGCCGGCACCAGGAAGTCGCGGGCGCCTTCCGGGGTGGCCTTGGTCAGGATCGGGGTTTCGATGTCCTGGAAGCCGCGCGCGTCCAGGTGACGGCGCAGGGCCTGCACCAGCTTGATGCGGGTGCGCTGCATGCGCTGCATTTCCGGGCGGCGCAGGTCCAGGTAGCGGTACTTCAGGCGGGTGTCTTCGCCCGGGTTCTCATGGGCGTGGAACGGCAACGGCGCAGCCTTGTTCAGCACGGTGATGGCGGTGGCGATCACTTCCACCTTGCCGGTGGCGATCTTGTCGTTCACCGCGTGGCGCGCGCGCACCACGCCTTCCACCTGCAGCACGTCCTCATAACCCAGCGAAGCCGCCACGGCGAACACCTCGGCGTTGTCCACCTCCACCGTCACCTGCACGATGCCTTCATGATCGCGAAGATCGATGAAGCAGACGCCGCCCTGGTTACGGGCCACGTCGGTCCAGCCGGCGAGGGTGACAGTCTGGCCAATCAGGGTCTCGTCGACCAGGCCGCAGAAGTGGGTACGCATGGGGGGAAAGCTCCGCTGGAGAACGCCGGCACCGAAGGGGACCGGAAAGCCCCGTATTCTGCGGCCGAGGCCCCGGCCGGGGCAAATGTGCACAGTCACACCGGCTTTATCCGCCTGGTCCTTATAGTCGCCCACCACCTACCGTATGGGGATTTGCCATGAACCTGCCATCCCTGGCCAGCTTGGCCGTGACCCTCAGCCTGGGCTGCCTTGCCAGCGCCGCCCTGCCCGCGCCCGCCGCAAACGCGCAGAACGGCGTGGTCCGCTGCGAGAGCCAGAGCAACCGCGAACGGGTCTGCAGCACCGGCTGGCGCAATGCGCAGCTGGTCCGCCAGCTGTCCGGCTCGGCCTGCGAGGAAGGCCGCACCTGGGGCAGCCGCAACGGCAGCATCTGGGTCACCAATGGCTGCCGGGCGGAGTTCGTCGAGGCCCGTGGCGGCTGGGGCGGTGGCAACGGCGGCGGCTGGGGCGGCAACAACGGCGGTTCGGGCCAGACGATCCGCTGCGAGAGCCAGAACAACCGCGAGCGCAGCTGCCCGGTCGGCTGGCGCAATGCGCGCCTGGTGCGCCAGCTGTCCGGCAGCCCCTGCGACGAGGGCCGCACCTGGGGCGTGCGCAACGGCGCGGTCTGGGTCAGCAATGGTTGCCGCGCCGAGTTCACCGAAGCCCGCGGCTGGGGCGGCGGCGGTGGCGGCTGGGGCGGTGGCAACAGCAATTACTCGATCACCTGCAGCAGCAACAACAACCGCACGCAGAACTGCGACTGGGATGAGCGCCAGGGCCGCCCGGTACTGCAGCAGCAGCTGTCCGGCAGCGCCTGTCAGGAAGGCCGCAGCTGGGGCTATTCACGCGGCCAGGTGTGGGTGAGCAACGGTTGCCGCGCGCGCTTCGGCGTGCGCTGAGGGAATGGGCGCGGGTGCGCCCCTCCCATCGGTAGCGCCGGGCCATGCCCGGCGAGCACAGCGTTTGAGCAACGGCCGCCGGGCATGGCCCGGCGCTACCCGTACAGACGCCCCGCCCACGCCCGGCGTGAATTCATTGAGCGGGGGTCTTCTCGTCGCCCCAGGGCGGGGGCGGCAGGTCGACCGGCTTGGCCAGGTCGAACTGCACACGGAAACGGCGGCCGTCCGGACGGGTCAGCTCGTAGACGAAGGTCTGGTCCGGATCGATCTCCATCGCCCAGGTGTTGTGGGTCGAGGCCAGCATGTCGGCCCTGCGGAACATCGCCACCGAATCGGCATCAGCCGGGAACTGCTGGCGCCCGGCGGTCCCCGGTGGCGTGCTGTCGCCGCCATACAGGGTGATCGCGTCGGCGCTGCCATCCTGATGGCGATGGTCGTGCTTCAGCCGCAGCCCGGCCGGGGTGCGGGTCAGCACCCAGGTCCGCGAGTGGTCATCGCCCACATGGAAGGGGATGCGCAGCTCGTGGGCCGGGTCTGCGCAGCCGCGCACGTGCATGACCAGGCGCTGGCCGGCGAAGGGATCCTTGCCGGTCGGCGCGGGCGTGTCCTGCACCACCTTGCCTTCATAGGCCTGCCCGCAGTGGGCGGCGATCGCCGCCAGGAAGGCATCGGCCGGCGCGGTGGCCAGATCATGGGTGACCGTCTCGGCAGGCTGCGAACAGGCCGCAAGGCTGAGCAGGAGGACGGCGGCGGAGGCAACGACATTGAGTCTCATGCCCCAACCCTAACGGCCATGACCGATGGGCGCAAACCGTGCGCCTGCCCCGATCAACGGTCGGCAGACGGCGCTGCCGGCAATGCTTCGGTGGCCGCTACCGGTGCACTCCCGCCCTCGCCCGCCGGCTCCTGTTCCACCGGATCGACATCGAACGGGGTACGGAACACCAGCGACGGCAGCAGTGTGGTCAGCGCGGCATACAGCAGCAGCGCGCCGAACAGCACCGCCGGGATCTGGAAGCGCTCACGCATGATCGCCGCCAGCACCAGGGTGAAGATCAGCGTTGGCGCCAGCGCCAGCGACACCCGCAGGCTGCTGCGGAAGCTTTCGCCGAACATCACCCGGCGCTGCAGCCAGACCACACCGATGCGCAGCGGCAGCACCACCAGGGTGATCACGATGCCCAGCCCCAGCGCCTCGAAGCTGAGCGCTTCGCTGGGCACCTTGGTGCCGGCATTGAAGAAATAGAACGGCACGAAGAACGAGGCGAACAGGCGCAGCGCATGCAGGTTCTCGTGCGAGGCCAGCAGCGGCATGCGCTGGTGCAGCAGGCGCGCGACCAGCCCGGCGATGAACGCACCGACCAGGTAATACACGCCCAGCAGGTAGGTGATGTAGGCCGCCACCATGCCCACCATCACCAGCAGCGAGAACTCCGAACCGGGCGCGTGCGGCGCCACCCAGCGGCCCAACGCGATGAACAGCAGCGGCAGGCCGATCATCATCGCCAGCAGGGCCAGGCTGGACAGCGCCATGTGGCCCGGATCGCCGGCCTGCAGCACGACGAACAAGGCCGCCAGCGCCAGCAGCTCGCCGGCGATGGCCTTGCTGGTGACCCAGAACCGCTCGTCCTCGCTCAAGCCCAGCCGCGACAGCGAATCCATGATGAAACCGGTGGAGGGGGTCAGCAGCGCCAGGGCCAGCAGGCCGGCGGCCTGCCAGGGCAATCCGGCGTAGCGCCAGGCCAGCCAGCCCACGCCGAACAACGTTGCACTGCGGATCACCAGATGCGCCAGCAGCGGCCACATGCCCCGGCGCAGCGCCTGCAGGTCCACTTCCAGGCCGGCGAACAGGAACAGCGAGGAAATGCCCAGCGTAGCCAGTAGTCCGATCACCGCATCATGGGCCTGATCACCCAGCCAGAGCATGCCGATGATGCCGAACAACAGGCAGGTCAACGGGGCAGGCAGGCTGAAACGCTGCAATGCGCGTGGGATCACAAGCAGCGCGAAGATCAGCAGCAGGTAGATCAGTTCATGGCTCATGGGGTCTTCCGTGGGGTTGGAACGCGCGCAGGATGCGCGTCCATGACCGATCCGGCAAGCCGCCGATGAATGGCTCCCGGTTACCTCACCCGATCAGCCGATCGGCGATGCGCCCCACCTGCGCCAGTACCGCGGCCTGCTGCTCGTAGCTGATCTGACCGGCGCGCAGATACGCGGTCAGCACCCAGGGCGCACCACCGGCACGCGGCCACAGCACGGCGATATCGTTGCGCGCGTCTTCGCCATTGCTGCCGGTCTTGTCACCCACCCGCCAGCGCTTGCCCAGGCCGGCGCGCAGGCACGCATCGCCGGTTTCATTGTCGATCAGCCAGTCGGCCAGCTGTTGCCGTGATGCCGGTTGCAGCACCTGCCCCAACACCACACGCTGCAGCGAACCGGCCATCGCCGCCGGCGTAGTGGTGTCGCGCGGATCGCCTTCGGCGAAGCGGTTCATTTCCGGTTCCAGCCGATCGCTGCGGCTGACCGTATCGCCACTGGCACGCAGGAACGCAGTGACCGCCGGCGGGCCGCCGACCACGCCGAACAGCAGATTGGCGGCGGTGTTGTCGCTGGTGATGATCGTGGCCCGGCACAGATCGCGCACGGTCATGTCCTTGCCGGCGTGGCGCCGGGTGACCGGTGCGTGCGAGAGCAGGTCGGCCTCGCGCACTGGCACGCGCCGGTCGAGCAGCGCGGGGGCGCGCTCGGCCTGGCTGAGCACGGTGGCGGCCAGCATGCTCTTGAAGGTGCTGCACATCGGGAAGCGCTCATCCTGGCGATGGCCGACGCGGCGGCCGCTGGCGGTATCGAGCAGGGTCACCCCCAGACGGCCGGCGCAGGCCTTTTCCAGCGCGGCGAAATCAGTGGCGGCACTGATGGCGGCATCGGCCGGGGTGGCGGTAGTCGTCGCGGCCGCCGCGCGTGCCAGCAACGGCAGGGCGAGCGAGGAAGCAACGGCGGCACCACTGAACTGCAGGAATCGGCGGCGGGCGAGCATAGGGGTTCTCCTGGGGACAGATCGATTATTGGCGCCCCCTCCCGGGACGACCAGCGCAAAAAATCAGCGCCAGACATTAATTGAATTCATGCCTGTCGCATCCAACCCCTTAATTTTCCGGAATTGCCCGTTGTCGCGTTACGATCAGCCATCATTCCAGCTCACGACTGCGCCATGCTGCACCCTACCCTGCCGCTGAACGCCCTGCGCGCCTTCGAGGCCGCCGCCCGCCACCAGAATTTCACCCGCGCCGCGCTGGAGCTGTGCGTCAGCCAGGCGGCACTGAGCCATCAGATCCGTGGCCTGGAGGACCGTCTCGGCATCCGCCTGTTCCATCGCCTGCCGCGCGGTGTTGCCCTCACCGATGAAGGCGCGGCGCTGTATCCGGTGCTCAACGAATCGTTCGAGCGCATCTCGGCCAGCATCGCGCGCTACACCGGCGGCCCGGCGCGTGAGGTGCTGACCCTTGGCGTGGTCGGCACCTTCGCCACCGGTTGGCTGTTGCCGAGGCTGGCCGCATTCGAGGCCGCGCACCCGGACATCGAGCTGCGCCTGCAGACCCACAACAACCGCATCGATCTGGCCGGCGAAGGGTTGGATCTGGCGATCCGCTTCGGCGATGGCGACTGGCAGGGCCAGGCCTGCACCGCGATCCTCGACGCGCCGTTCGCGCCGCTGTGCGCACCGGCACTGGCGCGACGGCTGAAGCAGCCACGGGATCTGAGCGCGCTGCCGTTGCTGCGCTCCTACCGCAGTGACGAGTGGCCACGCTGGTTGCAGGCGGCGGGTGTCAGCGGCGTGGAAGCGCGCGGGCCGGTATTTGATTCCTCGTTGACGGTGGCAATGGCCGCCGCCGGTGGTGCCGGCGTAGCGCTGCTGCCGTTGCGCATGTTCGAGCAGGAACTGGCCGAAGGCCGTCTGCTGCAGCCATTCGGCACCACGTTGGAGCTGGGCCGCTACTGGTTGACGCGGCTGCGCTCGCGCACCGAGCGCGAGCCGGCCAAGCGCTTCCGCGAATGGTTGCAGGCCCAGGGCGCGTAGGTAGTGCCGGCCGCTGGCCGGCACTACCGGTCAGGATTCCAGCAGTTCCATCCACACCGCTTCGGCTTTTTCCAGCTGAGCAGCGGCAGTTTCGCGGTCACGACCGATCACCGCCATGCGGGTGGCATCGGCGTAATTGGCCGGGTCGGCCAACTGGCGGTCCAGCTCGGCCAGGGCGCCTTCCAGCTCGGCCACCTTGGCTTCGGCGGCGGCCAGCTTGTGCGGGTTCACCGGCTTTTTCTGCACCACCTGCGCCACCGGCGCGGTCTTGACCACCACCGGCTCTTCCACCTGCTCCATGCGCGCCTTGGTACCCTGCGCCTGCGGGCGGGTACGCAGCCATGCAGCGTAGGCGTCGAGGTCGCCATCGAACGGCTCGACCACGCCATCAGCCACGCGCCAGTAGGTATCGCAGACCAGGCCGATCAGGTGGCGGTCGTGCGAGACCATCACGATCGCACCCTCGAAGGTGGCCAGTGCTTCAGCCAGCGCTTCGCGCATTTCCAGGTCAAGGTGGTTGGTAGGCTCGTCCAGCAGCAGCACGTTCGGCTGCTGCCAGGCGATCAGCGCCAGCGCCAGACGAGCGCGCTCGCCACCGGAGAATCCATCGACCGGCTCGAATGCGCGGTCACCCGGGAAATTCCACTTGCCGAGGAAATCGCGGAACGACTGGTTCGGCGCGTCCGGGGCGATCTCGCGGAAGTGCTCCATCGGCGACTGGCCTTCGTGCAGCGACTCCACGGTGTGCTGGGCGAAGTAGCCGATCTTCAGGTCCGGGTGCGCCATGCGCTCGCCGACGATCGGCGCCAGCTCGCCCACCAGGGTCTTCACCAGGGTGGTCTTACCGGCGCCGTTCGGGCCGAGCAGGCCGATGCGCTGGCCCGCTTCCAGGCCGAAGCCGACGTTGTGCAGGATCACCGCGTCCTTGCCGTAGCCAGCTTCGACGTGGTTCAGGCGGATCAGCGAGAACGGCAGCTTGGCCGGCGGCGCGAACTCGATGCGGAACTCGCGCTCGGCGCGCACCGCTTCGGTGCCGGCCAGCTTGGCCAGGCGCTTCATGCGGCTCTGCGCCTGCGCGGCCTTGCTGGCCTGCGCCTTGAAGCGGTCGATGAAGCTCTGCAGGTGGGCGCGCTCGGCCTGCTCCTTCTCGTGCGCGATCTGCTGCTGGCGCAGCTGTTCGGCGCGCTGGCGCTCGAAATCGGTGTAGCCACCCGGGTAGAGCTTGGCGCCACCACCGTGCAGGTGCAGGGTGTGGGTGGCGACGTTGTCGAGGAACTCGCGGTCATGCGAGATCAGCAGCAGCGTACCCGGATACTTCAGCAGCCACTGTTCCAGCCAGTACACCGCGTCCAGGTCGAGGTGGTTGGTCGGTTCGTCCAGCAGCAGCAGGTCGCTGGGCATCATCAGCGCGCGGGCCAGGTTCAGGCGCACGCGCCAGCCGCCGGAGAACGAGGACACCGCGCGGTGGTGGGTCTCGGCCGGGAAGCCGAGGCCGTGCAGCAGCTTGCCGGCGCGCGCTTCGGCATCGTAGGCATTGAGCTCGGCCATCTTGGTATGAGCTTCGGCCACCGCCTCCCAGTCCTCGCGGGCGGTCGCGTCGGCCTCGGCGGCCAGCACCGCGGCCACCTCGATGTCACCGCCCAGCACGAAGCTCAGCGCCGGGTCCGGCAGTGACGGCGTTTCCTGGGCGACGCTGGCGATACGGACCTTGCCGGGCAGGTCGACGTCACCCTTGTCGGCCTCCAGTTCGCCCTTCACCGCCGCGAACAGGCTGGACTTGCCAGCACCGTTGCGGCCGACCACACCCACCCGGTAACCGGCGTGCAGGGTCAGGTCGACATTGGACAACAGCAGCCGCTCGCCGCGGCGCAAGGCGAAATTACGAAGGGAGATCATCGGGGGTGGGGTCCATATAACCGGATGGAATGTGCTGGTGAGCACTGTTCCTGCGACGCAATTCTAGCGTTAACGAATACTTGACGCGCCCCGGGATGCGCGGCGGCCGACGTTCCTCTCTCCCACGTCCTCACCGCGCGCGTCCCGGGCCCCCTCCCCAGGTCAGTGCCGGCCACGGCTAAATGGTTGCTGCTGCAACGTTTTTTCCGATGACCGGCATTTGACAGGCACTGAATATCCCGTTAATTCCTGTATTGCGCACCGCAACAACCGCCGTCCGCCTCACCCCCGTGATGTCGATTCCGGTGCCACCCCCGCCAACCGGAGCCCCATCCCGATGACCCGCAAGACCAGCCTGATCGCCGCCGCCGTCGCTGTCGCACTCGGTGGCTCTTCGTTCGTTGCCGCTGCCCAGCAGGCCGGCACCGCTGCCAATACCCTGGATACGGTGATCGTCACCGGCACCCGCGTGGCCGACCGCACGGTCGCCGAATCGCAGTCGCCGATCGACATCATCACCCCCGAAGTGCTGCAGTCGACCGGTACCAGCGAACTGGCCACCGCACTGTCGCGCGCCCTGCCCTCGCTGAACTTCCCGCGCCCAGCCCTGACCGACGGCACCAGTGGCGTGCGCCCGGCGCAGCTGCGCGGCCTGTCGCCGGACCAGGTGCTGGTGCTGGTCAACGGCAAGCGCCGCCACACTTCGGCGATGATCAACGTCAACGGCAGCATCGGCCGTGGTTCCTCGGCGGTGGACATCAACGCGATCCCGATCGCCGCCATCGAGCGGGTGGAAGTGCTGCGCGACGGCGCCTCGGCGCAGTACGGCTCGGACGCCATCGCCGGCGTCATCAACATCGTGCTCAAGGGCAGCGGCAGCGGCGGCAGCCTGGCAGTGGACTACGGCCAGTACTCGGCCGGCGACGGCAACAAGTACCAGCTCTCGGGCGATACCGGCGTCGAGTTCGGCAACGGCCGCGGCCGCGTGCACGTGGCCGGCCAGATCAGCCAGCAGGACGAGAGCAACCGCGCCGGCCCGTACCGCGGCACCACGCCGAACACCGGCAATTTCCCCAGCATCGGCCAGACAACCTTCATCGTCGGCGATCCGCGCGTGGATGCCACGGCGGCGTCGGCCAATGCCAGCTTCGATTTCAGCGACCACGTGACCGGCTATGCCAGCGCGCTGCTGAGCAACCGCGACATCACCTCGTTCGCGTTCTACCGCTCGCGCAACCATAGCGGGCAGAGCGCGCTGCTGGCGCAGACCTACCCGGACGGCTACGTGCCGGAAATCAACCAGTATTCCAAGGACCGCTCGCTGGTGGCCGGGGTCAAGGGCAATACCGACAGCGGCTGGACCTGGGACCTGAGCCTGAACCACGGCGAGAACACCCTGGACTTCCACACCCGCAACAGCATCAACTACAGCCTGGGCGCGACCAGCCCGCGCTCGTTCTACGACGGCACGCTGAAGTACCAGCAGGACATCTTCAATGCTGACCTGACCAAGTCGCTGGACTGGGGCCTGGCTTATCCGGTCACGCTGTCCTTCGGTGGTGAGTACCGCAAGGAGAAGTGGGACCAGAACCCGGGCGAACTGAACTCGTATACCGGCAGTGGCGCGCAGGGCTTCGGCGGCTTCACCCCCACCAATGAGGTGCATGCCGACCGCCACAACTACGCGGTCTACGCCGGCCTGGAAGCGGACCTGACCGAGAAGTTCTCGGCCGGCATCACCGGCCGCTACGAGGACTACTCGGACTTCGGCGACCGCTTCTCCGGCAAGCTGTCGGCGCGCTATGCGTTCACCGACAAGGTCGCGCTGCGGGCCACCGCCTCCAGTGGTTTCCGCGCGCCCTCGCTGGCGCAGCAGGGCTACCAGGCAGTGACCAGCCAGTTCCTCAATGGCGTATTCGTCGAGCGCGGTACCTTCCCCACCACCAGCCAGGCTGCGCAGGCACTGGGTGCCTCGCCGCTGAAGGCCGAGACCTCCACCTCCTACAGCCTGGGCCTGGTGCTGCAGCCGGTCGACCGCCTGTACATCACCGTCGATGCCTACCAGATCGACATCGATGACCGCATCGCGCTGTCGTCCAGCATCACCACCAATGCCGCCACCAGCGCGCTGCTGGGCACCCTGGGCCTGCCGCAGGTGACCGCGTTCTCGTACTTCACCAACGGCCTGGATACGCGTACGCGGGGCGTGGACTTCGTCTCCAGCTACACCGTGCCGTTCACGGCCAGCAGCCTGGAGCTGACTGCGGCCTACAGCTACAACGACACCGAAGTGCGCCGCGTCGGCGGCACCCCGGCGGTGTTCGGCACGCTGGGCCTGACCCAGTCGCTGATCGGCCGCGATGAGATCGGCCGCATCGAGGACAGCTACCCGCGCGACAAGGCGATCCTGAGCGGCACCTGGCGTTCGGACCACTGGGAACTGGGCCTGGCCGCTACCCGTTACGGCACGTTCACCGTGCGCAATTCGGCTACCGCGCTGCGCGACCAGACCTACGGCGACGCCTGGGTGGTGGACGCCTCGGCCAGCTACAAGCCGAGCAGCAACTGGACGCTGACCGTGGGCGCCGACAACCTGCTGGACAAGTACCCGGACCGCACCGAGGACCTGCAGAACTCCACCTTCGGCATGCTGCCGTACAGCAACTACTCGCCGTTCGGCTTCAATGGCGCGTATGTGTATGGGCGGATCAAGTACACCTGGTAAGCAGGGCCCGGCGCTTCGGTAGTGCCGGCCGCTGGCCGGCAACTCCCTGGTGGGGTCAGATCCCTTTTCCTGCGGGAAAAGGGATCTGACCCCATTCGCATTTAAGGTTTGCCGTATCTGGCCTCATCGGTGAAAATCGGGACACCCCCGATTTCCTGCGAGTGCCGATGCACCATGACACCGACCTGATCAACATCGTGGCCGTTGGCCTGGGGCTCGCCTTCATCTTCGGCGCGCTGGCCAACAAGCTCCGCTTGTCTCCCCTGGTCGGTTACCTGGTTGCTGGCATCTGCGTAGGCCCATTCACCCCCGGCTTCGTCGCCGACCAGGCACTGGCCAACCAGCTGGCCGAACTGGGCGTGATGCTGCTGATGTTCGGTGTTGGCCTGCACTTCTCGCTGAAGGACCTGATGGCGGTCAAGGCCATCGCCATTCCCGGTGCCATCGGCCAGATCGCCGTGGCCACCCTGCTTGGCTGGGGCGTGGCCTGGCTGATGGGCTGGCCGGCCCTGCATGGCGTGATCTTCGGTTTCTCGCTGGCCACCGCCAGTACCGTGGTGCTGCTGCGGGCGATGGAAGAACGGCGCCTGCTGGAAACCATGCGCGGCAAGATCGCAGTCGGCTGGCTGATCGTGGAAGACCTGGCCTGCGTACTGGCACTGGTGATGATGCCGGTGCTGGCCGGCGTGTTCGGCCCCGATGCGGCCAAGGAATCGCATTCGCTGGGCAGCGTGCTGGCCGACATCGGCTGGACCTTTGTGCAGCTGGGCCTGTTCGTGGCGGTGATGCTGGTGGTCGGCCGCCGGGTCATTCCGTGGATCCTTGAGCGCATCGCCGGTACCGGTTCGCGCGAACTGTTCACCCTGTCGGTGCTGGCGATCGCGCTGGGCGTGGCGTTCGGTTCGGCCATGCTGTTCGGTGTGTCCTTCGCACTGGGCGCGTTCTTCGCCGGCATGCTGCTCAACGAATCGGAGCTGAGCCACAAGGCCGCGCACGATTCGCTGCCGTTGCGTGATGCGTTCGCGGTGCTGTTCTTCGTCTCGGTCGGCATGCTGTTCGACCCCAACATCCTCGTCCAGCACCCGTGGCAGGTGCTGGCCACGGTGCTGATCATCATGTTCGGCAAGTCGGCGGCCGCGTTCTTCATCGTGCGTGCGTTTGGCCACCCGACCAGCACCGCGCTGACCATCTCGGCCAGCCTGGCGCAGATCGGTGAGTTCGCCTTCATCATCGCCGGCCTTGGCGTAGCGCTGCAGATCCTGCCGAAGGAAGGGCAATCGCTGGTGCTCGCTGGCGCGCTGGTCTCGATCATGCTCAATCCGCTGGTGTTCGGCCTGCTCGACCGTTGGCAGGCCAAGCAGGAGCAGTCGCCCCAGGCCGCCGAGCCCGAAGAGGCGACCGGCCCCTCGCGCGACCTGCATGACCATGCCATCGTGATCGGTTACGGCCGGGTCGGCAGCGAGCTGGCGCAGGTGCTGCGTGATCGCGGCGTGCCGGTGCTGGTGATCGATGACAACAAGGAACATGTCGAACAGGCGCACGCCAGGGGCCTGGCGGCAATCCGCGGCAGTGCCGCCGCCGACCGGGTGCTGGCCGAGGCCCACCCGGAGCGCGCCAAGATTGCAGTGCTGGCCATTCCGCAGCCGCTGGAGGCCGGTGAGGCGCTGGCCAAGCTGCGCGCGATCAATCCGGACCTGACCCTGCTGGCGCGCGCGCACAGCGATGCCGAAGTGAAGCATCTGCTGGAGCATGGTGCCGATGGCACGGTGATGGCCGAGCGCGAGCTGGCCTATTCGCTGGCGGAGATGATCATGTCCACACCGCCGTACCGGAATCTGGGGCAGCACAGCATCCCGGTGGTGTGAGGGTGGTGCGGCAGGGCTGCGCCCTGCACCCTGCCGAAACAACGGCAACGGCAACGGCAAAAGCAAAAGCTGGCATTCCGTGGAATGGCGCGGCGGGTCCGGTAGCGGGAGACGCCGTAAACCCGTCCCTGGGGGCTTGGCCGCGGCATCCATGCCGCGGACACTCCCGCAACCGGACCCACCCCGCCTTCGACAGATTCCTGCGATCTGCAGTAGATCCACGCCATGCGTGGATGCTGTTTGATGAACTGTCGGAATGTTCGATTCCGATGGTGATCCATCCACGCATGGCGTGGATCTACCAGGATTGATGCCGACCGTCGGCACATGGGGTCAGATCCGTTCTCCACAGGAGAACGGATCTGACCCCGGAAACAAAAAAATCCCCGGTCGACCCGCATCGACCGGGGATCTGGATCGCCACGTTGCCACGCCTTGGAGAGGCAGTTCCACCGTAGCGCATCGCGTGGCCGGTGGTGATCGCCTGTAGCGATATGCTCCAAGCGCGCGGCTATCAGGCGCCGGCCAGCGCCTGCTCCAGATCCGCACGCAGGTCACCGATGTGCTCGATGCCAATCGACAGCCGCACGGTGTCCTCGCTGACGCCGGCCTTGGCCAGCTCGGCCGCGTCCAGCTGGCGATGGGTGGTGGACGCCGGATGGGTGGCCAGTGACTTCGCATCACCCAGGTTGACCAGGCGGGTGAACAGCTTCAGGGCATCGAGGAAGCGCGCGCCGGCTTCACGGCCGCCGGGCAGGCCGAAGGTCAGTACGCCCGAGCCGTGACCACCGAGGTAGCGCTGCGCGGCGGCATGCTCGGGATCGTCGGCCAATCCCGCGTAGCGCACCCAGGCAACCTTGTCATGCGCCTGCAGGTACTGCGCGACGGCCAGCGCATTGGCATTGATCCGCTCCATGCGCAGGGCCAGGGTCTCGATGCCCTGCAGGATCAGGAACGCATTGAACGGCGACAGCGCCGCACCGGTATTGCGCAGTGGCACCACGCGCGCGCGGCCGATGTAGGCGGCAGGGCCCAGGGCTTCGGTGTAGACCACGCCGTGGTAGCTGGGGTCGGGCTGGTTGAGGCGGGCGAAGCGCTGGGGCTGTGCCGTCCAGTCGAAGCGGCCGGAGTCGATGATCGCACCGCCGAGGCTGTTGCCGTGGCCGCCCAGGTACTTGGTCAACGAATGCACCACGATGTCGGCGCCGTGCTCGAACGGGCGCAGCAGGAACGGCGTGGCCACGGTGTTGTCGACGATCAGTGGCACACCCGCAGCATGGGCGACCTCGGCGATCGCGGCGATGTCGGTGACGTTGCCGCGCGGGTTGCCGATCGATTCGACGAACACCGCCTTGGTGCGCGCGTCGATCAGCGCGGCGAACGCGGACGGATCGGACGGATCAGCGAAGCGCGCCTGGATGCCGTACTGCGGCAACGTGTGCGCCAGCAGGTTGAGGCTGCCCCCATACAACGCACTGGAGGCGACGATGTTGTCACCGGCTTCGGCGATGGTCTGGATCGCGTAGGTGATCGCCGCCTGCCCAGAGGCCAGCGCCAACGCGCCGACGCCGCCTTCCAGCGCAGCCAGACGCTGCTCCAGCACGTCGGTAGTGGGGTTCATGATGCGCGTGTAGATGTTGCCCGGCACCTTCAGGTCGAACAGGTCGGCGCCGTGCTGGGTGTCATCGAACGCATACGCCACGGTCTGGTAGATCGGCACCGCCACCGCGCGGGTGGTCGGGTCGGGACGGTAGCCGCCGTGCACGGCCAGGGTTTCCAGTTGCCACTGCGGGTCGCTCATTGCACCAGGCTCCATCCGGGGAAACCGCCACCATAGGCCAGCCACGGTCTGGCACTGAGAGCCACTGGCGATGACGTACGTACCGCCGGTTATCAGGTTGGCCGCGATACAGGCAGCCGTCATGGGCCGTTGCTAGGCTGCGCCGCCGGGCGCTCCTGCCCGGGCACGGAAGCCCTACTCATGCAGCCATTGCCCTGGACCACCCCCAACCACAGCTCGCCCACCCCGGTGCTGCTTGTCGAAGACGACCGCCGCCTGGCCGAGCTGGTCAGCGACTACCTGGGCGAACATGGCTTTGCGGTGCAGCACGTGGCCCGTGGCGACCTGGCCGGCGCGGCCTGCCGCCAGCAGGCGCCGGAGCTGGTGGTGCTGGACCTGATGCTGCCCGGCCTGGGTGGCATCGACGTGTGCAGGCAGATCCGCAGCTTCTCCGATGTGCCGATCCTGATGCTGACCGCCTGCGAGGACGATATCGAGCAGGTGCTGGGCCTGGAATCGGGCGCCGATGACTACGTGCACAAGCCGATCGAGCCGCGCCTGCTGCTGGCCCGCCTGCGCGCCCTGCTGCGCCGCCGCCACGGCAGCAGCAACACCGGCACGCCGTGCCGGCTGATGCATGGGCAACTGCTGATCGACCGCATGCAGCGCGAAGTACAGCTGCATGGCCAACCGGTCGAGCTGGGCACCACCGAATTCGAGATCCTGTGGCTGCTGGCCAGCCAGCCCGGCCAGATCCTGTCACGCGACCAGATCCTGCAGGCGGTGCGCGGCATCGGCTTCGATGGCCTGGACCGCAGCGTCGACGTCTGCATCGGCAAGCTGCGCCGCAAGCTCGGCGACGACGCACGCGAACCACGTCGGATCAAGACCGTGTGGGGCCGTGGCTACCAGTTCAATCCCGCGGCCTGGTCGGAATGAAGCGGCTGTTCCTGTGGCTTTGGTTCGTGACCGGAGCCTGCTTCCTGGTGTCGGTATTCTTCCTCAACCACCTTCTGGACGGCCTCTACACGCCGGTGCAGGATCGCGTTTTCGTCGAGCAGGTGCGTGGTCAGGTGTACGCCCTGCGCAGTGGCCTGGCCGGCCTGGATGCCGAGCAGCAGCGTGAGCGCCTCCAGCAGTGGCAGCCCTACTACGGCATCGCCCTGTCCCTGCTCGACAAACCTCCCGCACTCGACGCGCAGGAACAGGCGGCCGTGAAGGCCGATGGCTTCATCGTGCGCGATCAGTACCAGCAGGTGCTGCTGCCCATCGACGGCATCGGCGGCCGCTGGCTGCACCTGCGCCTGCCCGGCGCGGTGCAGATGACGACGTACATGACCATCGCGGCCTATCTCAGCATCCTGCTGCTGGTCGGTGCCTGCCTGTATGCCTGGGTGCGCCTGCTGTGGCGCGATCTCGAAGCGTTGCGCCTGCATGCCGACCGCATCGGCGCTGGTGATCTGCAGGCACGCGCGCAGGTCTCGCCGCGTTCGCAGATCCGGGTCATTGTCGACCACTCCAACCGCATGGCCGCACGCGTGGCCGAACTGGTGCAGCGCCAGCGCGACCTCACCCATGCCATTTCGCACGAACTGCGCACACCCATCGCGCGCGTGGCCTTCGGCCTGGACCTGATGCAGGACAGTGACGATCGCGAACGCCGTGAACGACTGGCACAGGGCCTGCACGGCGACCTGGCCGAACTCAACCGGCTGGTCAGCGAACTGCTGGCCTACGAACGGCTGGAGCATCCCAGCGAGGGCGAGCCGATGCAGCGGATTGAAGCCGACGACTGGCTGCAGGCCTGCCTGGCCGATGCGCGCCGTGATGCCGAACGTGCCGGCCTGGTGCTGCGCGTGCAGCCCAGTGCACTGCCGCGGGTGGAGGCCGAGCCACGCCTGCTGCAGCTGGCTCTGAGCAATCTGGTCGGCAATGCCCTGCGCCATGCGCGCTCGCAGGTGGAGGTGTCGCTGGTGGGGGTGGGCGGACGCGCCTGCCTGCGCGTGGACGACGACGGCCCCGGCATTGCCGAAGCGGATCGCGAGAAGGTGATGCGCCCGTTCACCCGCCTGGACAACAGCCGCAGCCGCGATACCGGTGGCTTCGGGCTGGGCCTGGCCATCGTCAGCCGTATCGCCCAGCGCCATGGCGGCGAGCTGCGCATCGGCCGCGCAACGCTGGGCGGCGCGCGCCTGGAAATGCACTGGCCGCTGGCTGCCAGCTGAACGCCCACGGGCGCGATTACAGTTGCTTACAACTCCCGCACAACTGCGGACGGATCGGTCGCCGGCGTATCGCCACGCTGGCAACCCTGCAGCACGCGCCGGATGCGCGCGCTGCTTTCCTCCCATTGCCGAGAGTTTCCATGTCCCAGCTTCGCCGTTCCCCCACCCTGCTCTGCCTGGCCCTGCTGCCGTTGTTCGCCGCCCCGATCGCCCACGCCAAGGATGACCACTGGACCTTCGAAGTCGCCGCCGGCGCCGGTGCGACCCCGCGCTACAGTGGCAGCAAGGAGTACCAGGCATCGCCCATGCTGTCCTTCGATGTCACCTCGCCGGGTGGCTGGTTTCTGGGCACCAGCGGCATCGGCTGGGGCACGTCCATCGGCGAGCACACCCGCGTGCGCGCCTATGTCGGTGCCAGCGGCGTCCGCAAGGACAAGGATTCGCTGCTCGGTGGTTCCGACTTCCTGCGCGGCATGGGCGATATCGATGCCCGTCCCCTGGTCGGCATCTCGGCTGGTTATACGCTGGGCGAAGCCGTGCTGAGCGGCTCCTGGCAGTTCACCCGCAAGGATGAGGACAAGGCCGAGAACGGTCTGGCCACCCAGCAGGTGCACCTGAATCTGACGATGCCGCTGTTCGACCTGGCCGGTGGCGTGGTCAGCGGCAGCGTCTCCACCGATTACGGCAACCGTGGCTACATGCAGACCTGGTACGGGGTCAGTCCGGAACAGGCCGCGCGCACCGGTTTTGCCGAACACAAACCGAAGGCCGGCCTGGTCAGCGCGGGTGTCGGCCTGAAGTGGAGCCACCGCGTGGGTCGCAATGGCAACTGGTACATCGCGGCCGAAGGCACGCGCCTGCTCGGCGACGCTGCCGACAGCCCGATCGTACAGAAGCCGAACCAGTTCGGACTGATGAGCGGCTACACGCACCGCTTCTGAGTGATCGCCGGGCATGGCCCGGCGCAGCCCGCGAACAACGGAGCGCTGCGCTCAGGCAGCGCTCCGTTGGGGGGTCACGCCTTGGCGAACACCAGATGGCCGCCGTCGTTGCCGACTTCGATGGTATCGCCGTTGACGAAGGCGCCGGACAGGATCTGCTGCGCCAGCGGGTTCTCCAGCTGTGCCTGGATTGCGCGCTTCAACGGCCGCGCGCCATACACCGGATCGAAGCCGACGTTGCCGAGCAGGTCGAACGCTGCGTCGGAGACCGCCAGCTTCAGCCCGCGCTCGGCCAGGCGCTTCTCCAGCCCGCGCATCTGGATGCGCGCGATCTGCTTGATCTGCTGCTTGTCCAGCGGGTGGAACACCACGATGTCGTCCAGGCGGTTGATGAACTCCGGGCGGAAGTGCGCCTGCACCACGCCCATCACCGCCGCCTTCATCTGCGTGTAGGCCTCCGGGCTGTCGTCGGCACTCATGTCCTGGATCTGGTGCGAGCCCAGGTTCGAGGTCATCACGATGACGGTGTTGCGGAAGTCCACGGTACGGCCCTGGCCATCGGTCAGGCGGCCATCGTCCAGCACCTGCAGCAGGATGTTGAACACATCCGGATGCGCCTTCTCCACTTCGTCGAGCAGGATCAGCGAATACGGGCGGCGGCGCACGGCCTCGGTCAGGTAGCCGCCTTCTTCGTAGCCGACATAGCCCGGAGGTGCACCGATCAGGCGGGCGACGCTGTGCTTCTCCATGAATTCGCTCATGTCGATGCGGATCATCGCGTCGGCGCTGTCGAACAGGAACTCGGCCAGCGACTTGCACAGCTCGGTCTTGCCGACACCGGTCGGGCCGAGGAAGAGGAACGAGCCGGCCGGGCGATTCGGGTCGGACAGGCCGGCGCGCGAGCGGCGCACCGCATCGGAGACGACCTTGATCGCTTCCTCCTGGCCGACCACACGGTTGTGCAGCACGTCTTCCATGCGCAGCAGCTTGTCACGCTCGCCTTCGAGCATCTTGTTGACCGGAATGCCGGTCCAGCGCGAAACGACCTCGGCGATCTCCTCGTCGGTCACCCTGTCCTGCACCAGCTTGAAGTCCTTGTGCTCGGCTTCCTGGGCCGCGGCCAGCTGCTTTTCCAGCTGCGGCAGCAGGCCGTACTGGATCTCGCTCATGCGCGCGAAATCCTGGCGGCGCTGCGCGGCTTCCAGTTCCAGCTTGGCCTGCTCGAGCTGTTCCTTGATCTTGGTTGCGCCTTGCAGCGCGGCCTTCTCCGACTTCCAGATTTCATTGAGATCGGAGAACTCGCGCTCCAGCGCTTCGATCTCGTTCTCCAGGTCGGCCAGGCGCTGGCGCGAAGCTTCGTCCTTTTCCTTCTTCAGCATCTCGCGCTGGATCTTCAGCTGGATCACCCGGCGTTCCAGGCGGTCCAGTTCCTCCGGCTTGGAGTCGATCTCCATGCGCAGGCGCGAGGCGGCCTCGTCCATCAGGTCGATGGCCTTGTCCGGCAGCTGGCGGTCGGTGATGTAGCGGTTGGACAGCGTCGCAGCGGCCACGATCGCCGGGTCGGTGATCTCCACGCCGTGGTGCACCGCATACTTTTCCTTCAGGCCACGCAGGATCGCGATGGTGTCCTCCACCGACGGCTCGCCCACGAACACCTTCTGGAAGCGGCGCTCCAGCGCGGCATCCTTCTCGATGTACTTGCGGTACTCGTCCAAGGTGGTGGCGCCCACGCAGTGCAGTTCGCCACGTGCCAGCGCCGGCTTCAGCATGTTGCCGGCGTCCATCGCGCCATCGGCCTTGCCGGCGCCGACCATGGTGTGCAGCTCGTCGATGAACAGGATGATCTGCCCTTCGCTCTTGGCCAGGTCGTTGAGCACGCCCTTCAGGCGCTCCTCGAATTCACCACGGAACTTGGCACCGGCGATCAACGCGCCCATGTCCAGTGACAGCACGCGCTTGCCGCGCAGGCCTTCAGGCACTTCGTCGTTGATGATGCGCTGGGCCAGCCCTTCGACGATCGCGGTCTTGCCCACGCCGGGCTCGCCGATCAGCACCGGGTTGTTCTTGGTCCGGCGCTGCAGCACCTGGATGGTGCGACGGATTTCTTCATCGCGGCCGATCACCGGATCGAGCTTGCCGCTCTCTGCGCGCGCGGTCAGGTCGATGGTGTACTTCTCCAGCGCCTGCCGCTGCTCTTCGGCATTTTCCGACTGCACGTTCTCGCCGCCACGCAGCTTGTCGATGGCCGCCTGCAGGCGGGTCTTGTCGGCACCGGCGGCGCGCAGCGCCATGCCCAGCGTGCCGCCATCGTCCAGCGCCGCCAGCACGAACCACTCGCTGGCAATGAAGGCATCGCCGTGTTGCTGGGCCAGCTTGTCGGTCTGGTTCAGCAGGCGGCCGAGGTCGTTGCCCATCGAGACGTTGCCTGCCTGGCCCGAGACCTTGGGCAGTGCGTCCAGCGCTTCGGTCAGGCGCTCGCGCAGCACTGGCACGTTCACGCCGGCCTGGGCCAGCAGGGGGCGCGTGCTGCCGCCCTGCTGGTCCAGCAGCGCGCTGAACAGGTGAGCCGGTTCGATGATGCTGTTGTCGCGGCCCACGGCCAGCGACTGTGCGTCTGCCAGCGCCTGCTGGAAACGCGAGGTGAGCTTGTCCATCCGCATTGCGAAACCTCATCGGTCATCAGGGCCGGCCCGCGCCGGCGATGCTGGAAAGATGCGGTTGCCCCACCCCGTTTCAAGGGTGACTGCGACTGCACCCCGAGGCCAGTCAGCCTGCGGCCAGCATGCCGTAACGGGTGTGGTCGGCGCGTTGATCCCGATCAGATCGCCCGGGCGGCGGGGCTCAATGGCTGATCGCGCTGCGGATCGCCCGCAGCTGCTGCTTGACCGCACGGGCCTGCGCCGGGTCCATGCGCAGCAGGGCCTTCTGGCCGATCGAACGCGACTGCAGGGCGCCATCGACGAAGCGGTAGCGGCCGCGTTCATCGCGCTGCACCGTCGGCGCCTGGGCCAGGTCCGGGGTGTCCAGCAGATGGTCGATCACTGCGACAAGACGATCGTTGAAATAGCCCTCGGGCCGGCCGAGCTCGACGTAGGCCTGCTGGATCAGCGGATAGAAGCGCTTGTACGCAGTGGCCGTGGCCGCCGGGTCGAGCGCAGTGAAGGCCTGCACGTAGGGCGCATAGCGCGCCGCGTTGCTGGCGGCGATGCGTTCGCCACCCTCGCCGGGCTCGACCTGCAGGTTGCCCGGCAGCGGCCGCGCGGCCAGCGCGGTCGGCGGCACGCTGGGCTTGTCCAGGTTGTCGATCTGGGTGACCAGGCGCTGGATCAGGTGGTCGCGCAGCAGCAGGGTCAGCGGGCCCTCGCCCTGGAACAGCTGGCTCAGTGCGCCCCAGGCAGCGGCATCGCTGTCAGCCAGCTTCGGCAGCGCCGGGTCGGCGGCGGCCTCGGTATCCAGCGGATGCCGGATCGGCGGTGGTGCTGGCGTGGTCTCTGTGGCCGCCGTCGGTTGCGACGGCGCGCTGGTAGAGGCAGGCCTCGATTGCACCGGCACCGGGACACCGTCTGCCAGGCTTTTCAGCTGATCGCGGAACAGCCAGCCACCCGCGCCACCGATCACCACCACACCCAGCACCCAGGGCCAGATCGCCTTTCCACTCTGCATGATGCAGTCCCTCGTTTTTCACCTGCATGGACAGGGTGTGACCCTGCCGATGGCAGCCGGTTCCCCGCGTGTTCTGCTGGCGTTCGGGTTCAGCCCGCGCACTCACGCCTGCTTTGCACCGGCTGCGCGAGGCTGTGGATCTCATCGTGTGGAGAGGCAGCCATGCAGTACGCGCTGTATTACTGGACCGGCATCCAGGGCCGTGGCGAGTTCGTGCGCCTGGCATTGGAAGACGCAGGCGCCGACTACGTGGACATGGCGCGGGTCCACGGCGATGCGGTCATGCAGCCGTTCCTGGACGGTGGCAGCGAAGGCGCGCAACCGTTCGCGCCGCCATTCCTCAAGGCGGGACGACAGGTGATCGCGCAGGTCGCGGCCATCCTCGATTTCCTCGGCCCGACGCTGGATCTGGTACCGCAGGCAGCCTCGCGGCGGATGCAGGCGTTGCAGCTGCAGCTGACCATCGCCGACCTCGTGGCCGAAGTGCACGACACCCATCACCCGATTGCCGCCTCGAAGTACTACGAGGATCAGAAGAGCGAGGCGCTGGCGCGGGCTGCATCGCTGCGCAGCGAACGGCTTCCGAAGTATCTGGGCTATTTCGAGCAGGTGCTGGCAGCCAATGGTGGCCGCCATGCACTGCGCGAGCATTCCTACGTGGATCTGTCGCTGTTCCAGCTGATGAGCGGGCTGGACTACATGTTTCCGCGCCGCATGCAGGCGTTGGCAGCCACCCTGCCCCTGCTGCGTGCCGTGCAGGAGCGGGTGGCGAAACGACCGAACATCGCCGCCTACCTGGGCTCGGAACGGCGCCTGGCATTCAACACCCATGGCATTTTCCGCCACTACCCGGAGCTGGACGCCGAACGCTGATACCGCCGCATACAACGTCCCTATGTAGAACCGAGCCATGCTCGGCTCTACGACACGCCCGAGGCGGAAAGAGAGGGGTAGCGCAGGGCCATGCCCGGCGTCCCCGGTCAATGATCGGTGCCGTCACCCGGCGGCTTCACCGGCTGCTTCTGCAACGACAGCAGCCCCAGCAGCACTGCAAGCGCCACATAGGCGCCGGCAAACTGCCAGCTGATGATGCGCGCCAGCCCTTCCAGGTCCCACGGCAGGTAGATGCCGCCGCGCGGGTCCACCGAATGGATCAGACCGAACAGGGTCAGCAGCGCCGCCACCAGCAGGAAGCCGCAGGCCCGGCGCAGGCGGCCGTCCACCATCGCCGCCACCGCCGAAATCCACAGCATCGAGGTGATGATGAAGCCGTTGCCGAGAGTGAAGATCACCGCCAGTTCCGGCAGGCCATGCCCATCGAGCTTGGTCAGCAGCTGCGGCAACTGGTCCGGTGCGATCCAGCCCGGTGCCTTGATCGCCAGCAGGTAGGCCACCGACGGCAGGAAACCAAACACCATCGCACCGGCGTGCTGGCGCGGCGTGGCCTGGAAGGCCTGCGTGGTGATGTCGATGGCCACGTATACGATGATCGGCGCCAGCACCGCCAATGGCAGCCACTGCACCAGCCCGGAAATGATGCCCAGCATGCCGCCGATGCCGACGAACAGGCCGGTCAGCAGCGTATAGCCGCTGCGCGCGCCCATGTGCTTGTAGGCCGGCTGGCCGATGTAGGGCGTGGTCTGCGCCACGCCGCCGCAGACACCGGCCACCAGCGTGGCCACCGCTTCCACCAGCAGGATGTCACGGGTGCGGTAGTCATCGCCGGCCGCGCGCGCGCTCTCGGACACGTTGATGCCGCCCACCACCATCAGCAGGCCGAACGGCAGCAGCAGCGGCAGGTAGGTCATCGCGGTGGGCAGGCCCTCGAGGAAGCCCAGCGTCGGCAGCGGCAGCACCACCTGCGGCGGCACCCAGGCCGGCACATGGAAGCCCGGTGCACCCAGCCCGGCCAGGCCGAGGCCGTAATACAGCACGGTGCCGAACACGAAGGCCAGCAGCACGCCCGGGCCACGCACCGGCAGCCGGCCCTTGGCGATCAGCACGTACAGCAGCAGGCCCAGCGTGGTGAAGCCGACCAGCGGCGAACGCAGGGTTTCCAGCAGCGGCAGCAGACCCATCAGCACCAGCGCGATGCCGGCGATCGAGCCCAGCAGCGCGGCACGCGGCAGCGCGCGGGTGACCGCTTCGCCGAAGAACGACAGCACCAGCTTGAGCAGGCCCATGATGACCAGCGCGGCCATGCCCAGCTGCCAGGTGGCGATACCCGCCGCGTGCGGGTCCATGCCCTGCTGTTTGAAGGCGATGAAGGCCGGGCCGAGCACCAGCAGAGCCATGCCGATGCTGGTGGGCGCATCCAGGCCCAGCGGCATGGCGGTGACGTCGTCGCGGCCGGTGCGTGCAGCCAGGCGCCGCGCCATCAGGGTGTACAGCAGGTTGCCGACCAGAACGCCGAAGGCGGTGCCGGGGAACATGCGGCCGAATACCACGTCGGCGGGGAACTGAAAGATACCGACCAGGGCCATGGCGATGAAGCCAAGGATGGAGAGGTTGTCGACGACCAGGCCGAAGAAGCCATTGAAGTCGCCGGCGACGAACCAGCGACGCGGTGCGGCGGGAACGGGAGCGGACATGGAAGGGGCGGTGGGGGTGGGGACCGCCGATGGTAGGCCCAGCGGGGCCCGGGCGCCAATTCCACGCTGGAATGATGGGTTCCAGCCAACGGCTGGGCCCTTGGTGGCGGTGACCCCGGCGTTGCCGGCCAGCGCCGGCACTACCGGGGGGCAGGCGGCTCACTTCTTCAGGAAGTTGTCCACCAGCAGATGCTTCACGTCGTCGAAGCGGCCGTTCAACACCGCCTTGGCCGCGTACAACGCCGTGCCCGCCACCTGCTTGGCCTCGATCTGCGGCGGCATCACCAGCTCGGCGCGGCTGGTGTGCACATCCAGCAATGCCGGGCCGCGCTGTGCCAGGAAGTCCTGCACCGCGTCCTCCAGATCCTCGCTGCGGGTCACAGTGCGGCCGTGGAAACCGATCACCTCGGCCAGGCGACCAAAGTCCGGATTCTTCAGATCGGTGTAGTTGTCCAGCAGGCCTTCCACCTTCTGCTCCAGCTCGACGAAGTTGAGCGAGCCGTTGTTGAACACCACCACCTTGATCGGCAGGTTCTCCTGCACCGCGGTCAGCAGATCACCGAGCAGCATCGCCAGGCCGCCATCGCCGGACAGCGAGATCACCTGCCGGCCCGGAAAGGCCTTCTGCAGGCCCAACGCCTGCGGCATCGCGTTGGCCATCGTGCCATGCAGCAGGCTGGTCAGCGTGCGGCGGCGGCCGTTGACGCGGATATGCCGCAGCACCCACACCATCGGCGAGCCGCCGTCGGCGGTGAACAGCGCATCGTCTGCGGCGTACTTCGACAGCAGCGCCGTCAGGTGCTGCGGGTGGATCAGCTCGCCTTCGCCCGGTTGCTCTTCCTGCTCGCGCTTTTTCAGCGCCTTGTCGCGACGCTCGATGCACTCGTCCAGGAATGTGGCGTCCTCGCGCGGCGGCAACATCGACAACAACGCGTCCAGCGTCGGTGCGATATCGCCCACCACGCCCAGGTTTACCGGATGGCGGCGGCCGAGGTGGCTGCCATCGCGGTCGACCTGGATGATCGTCGCCTTGTCCGGGTAGAACTGGCCCCAGGCGAAATCGGCGCCGAGCAGCAGCAGCGTGTCGCACTCCATCAATGTGTGGAAGCCGGACTCGATGCCGAAGATACCGGTCATGCCCATGTTGTAAGGGTTGTCCGGCTCGACGAAATCCTTGGCGCGCGAAGTGTGCGCGACCGGTGCCTGCAGGCGCCGGGCAAGCTCCAGCAGCTGCGCATGCGCGCCCTGGCAGCCGGCGCCGGCATAGATGCCGATGCGCTTGCCCTGCGCCAGCAGCTCGGCGATGCGTTGCAGTTCGGCGTCGGATGGGCGCAGCACCGGCTGGGTATAGTGCACTGAGAACGGCACATCGTGCTTCACCTCGGCCTGGCTGATGTCGGCCGGCAGGATCACCACCGCCACGCCGCGGCGGCTGATCGCCGCCTGGCAGGCCAGAGTGACCACGCGCCGTGCCTGCTCGGCGCTGTGCACCTGCTCGCAGAACACCGTGCAACTGGCGTACACCGCCTTGAAGTCCACTTCCTGCGGGAATTCCATGCCCAGCTCGCTGGTCACCACCTGGCTGGCGATCAGCACCATCGGCGCGCGGTTGCGGTTGCTTTCGAACACGCCGTTGATGAAGTGCAGGCTGCCGGGGCCGCAGGAACCGGCGCAGGCGGTCAGCTCGCCGCTCACCAGCGAATCGGCACCGGCGGCGAACGCAGCCACTTCTTCATGGCGGACGTGCACCCATGCGATATCGCTGCCATGCATCGCATCGGTCACATGGTTGAGCGTATCGCCGACGATGCCGTAGCAACGTCGAACGCCAGCCTGCTGCAGGGCGTCCACCACGATTTCGGCCACGCGCTTGCTCATCGGATACATCCTCGAACGGGGGAACGTCCGAGGCTAGTCCCGAGGAAGTGATGCCCCCGTGGGCAAGTTGCGCATCGCCTTGATGTGCAAACTGCGGGTAGACGTCTCGTCAATCATTGACGTTGATCCACCCCTCCACCACGCCCTGCTTCGGGTTGCGGTAGCGCAGCTTCATCCAACCGTCCTGTTCATCCAGCATCTCCACGCGGTCGCCCTGCACCAGGTAACGCTTGGTGCTGGATGCACCGGGGCGGTCGAACAGAAACACGCGCGCCGCCAGCACGGAGGCCTGCTGGCCACGCAACGGTCCCTCGGGTGGCACGCCCAGGCCATCGGCAATCGCGCTTTCCAGCCCATGGCCGGCAGGATCATAGGTGCGCCAGACTGCCAACGGCCCCTGATCGTCGGTCTGCACCCAATGCAGGGCCGCGTTCAGCGTACCGCCCAGCATCAGAAGGCGCTCGCCGCGGTACAGATAGAGCTTTGCGCCCGCAAACCGATACTGGTCGGTGTACCACATCGGGCCGCTGCGGCAGCTGCTGGTCAGGGTGCGGGTCTTTGCGTCGACGCTCAGCCCCATCAGGTCAACGCAGCTGTCGTTGCCGTGCGTTTCGGCCTGCAGCGCGCGATACGAGGCACTGCCCGGATCGAACCGGTACACCGCCACCGCTTCATTGACCATGCCCACAGAGGCACGCGCGACCAGTTCCGGGTAGCCATCGAAATCGACGTCTTCGAGCGACCACCGCGAATTGCCGTCGGCATCGGCCGCGCCTGCCAGCGACTGGCGCTTGCCCGACGGCGAGAACCGCACCGCGATGCTGCCATCCTGCTGGGGGTCGGCCTGCGCCTGCACGTGCGCGGCGACCTGGAACCGTAGCGTTTCGCCGTCGTCGCCACGGGCCTGCGCCCACGGTGCCAGCAGTCCTGCCAGCACCACGCCCAACACGCATTCCCTGTGTTTCATCATCGCTCCCTGCAGCGCCACGGCGGCACCTTCAACTCAGAACGATACCTCGACCGGCTGCCGCGACCATAGCACCGACTGATGCTGGGTCTGCTGCTTCCACGCCAGACGGATCGCTTCGATATCGGCGCGACGCTGCGGGGTGTCTTCGTGCAGCACCACCAGCACCTTGGTGCGCAGGCGGTTGGGCGTGGCATCGCCACGGAACAGCCACTGGCCATAGGCATCGAACACGGTCAGGCCATCCGGGAAGCGGGGAGTCACCTGCTTGTCCAGGAAGGCGCGCCACTGCGCCTCACTGATGGTGTCGGCCTGCGGACGGTTGCCCGCGCCCTGCTCCTCGCCCACGCCGAAGTACAGCTCGCTGCGCACCCAGCCGTGGCCGGCCGACGGGCGCGCGGCATCGCCCTTCAGTTCGGCGGTGGTGGCCGTGGCATAGGCGCTGGGCGCCTGCGAGGACAGGCTGGCGCAGCCGCTGGTGGCCAGCAGCACGGCGAAGACGAGGCCAAGGTGTTTCATCGGTACAGCTCCGGGGAAAGGGGACAGGGCGAGCCGGCAGCGTACAGCGCCGCCGGCCCGGCGTGCTGATGCCTGCAGGGCATCAGCTCATGCCGGACCGGCAGGGGCTTGCATCGGCACCGGTCATCACGCGAAGATAATATATCGCTTCATCCGGATGGATGTAAGTGAAACTATCTCCCCCTTCCCCGTCGTCGTTGTTGCTGGAGTCCCCATGTCCGTCCACCTGCCCGCGTCGCCGCTCGGCCTCGCCATCGCCCTCGCGCTTTCCTCCGCCGCCGCCCCGGCCCTGGCCCAGGACGCCACCAACCTGGACACGGTGATCGTCACCGGCACCCGCGCCGCCGACCGCACCGTGCTTGAATCCACCTCGCCGGTGGACGTGCTCACCGCCGAGGACATCCGCAAGGCCGGCGTGGTCAACGGTGAACTGGGCAGCGCGCTGCAGGCGCTGCTGCCGTCGTTCAACTTCCCGCGCCAGTCCAACTCCGGCGGCGCCGACCACGTGCGCGCCGCGCAGCTGCGTGGCCTGTCGCCGGACCAGGTGCTGGTACTGGTGAACGGCAAGCGCCGCCACCACACCGCGCTGGTCAACACCGACAGCAAGATCGGCAAGGGCACCACGCCGGTCGACTTCAACTCGATTCCGGTCAGCGCGATCAAGCGCATCGAAGTGCTGCGCGATGGCGCCGGCGCGCTGTACGGCTCCGATGCAGTGGCCGGTGTGATCAACGTGATCCTCGACAACGGCGGCGACGGCGGCGAGATCGAAGCCAGCTACGGCGCCAACCACACCGACCTCAAGCCGATCGGGCGCACCCTTACCGACGGCCAGACCGGCAACATCAGCGCCAAGGTCGGCACCTCGCTGGGCGAGGACGGTGGCTTCCTGCGTGTCGGCCTGGAATACAAGCACCGCAACGGCACCAACCGTGCCGGCTTCGACCAGATTCCGCCGTGGGACCAGACCCCGGACAACCTGGCGCTGCAGGGCAAGCGCAACTACGTGCTGGGCGATGGCAAGAGCAAGGACATCAACCTGTGGCTGAACACCGAGATCCCGGTCGGCCAGACCTCCACCTTCTATGCCTTCGGCACCTTCAACCAGCGTGATACCGAAGGCGCGAACTATTTCCGCTATCCCGATGGCGATGCGAACTGGAAGCAGGTCTATCCGAACGGCTACCGGCCGATCTCCGAAGGCGAGAACCGCGATGTGCAGGCCGTGGCCGGCGTGCGTGGCCAGTGGGGTGAATGGAGCTACGACGGCAGCGTCGATTACGGCCAGAACGACTTCACCTACCGGCTGCGCGATTCGCTCAATGCCTCGCTGGGCCCGACCAGCCCGACCCGCTTCAAGACCGCCGACTACGCGTACGCACAGACCGTGGGCAACCTCGACCTGAGCCGCGTGTTCACCCAGAGCGACAGCATCAGCCACACGCTCGGCCTGGGCGTGGAAGCGCGCCACGAGCGTTACCAGACCCGCCCGGGTGACCCGGCCAGCTACGCCGCCGGCCCGTACACCGATCGCCCGACCGGCTCGCAGGCCGGTGGCGGCCTGACCCCGCAGGATGCGGCGCGCCTGTCGCGCGATGTCGCCAGTGCCTATGCCAGCCTGTCCAGCCAGTTCGGCGAGAAGTTCTCCACCGATCTGGCTGCACGCTACGAGCACAACGACGATTTCGGCGGCGAGCTGACCGGCAAGCTTGGCCTGCGCTACGAGTTCACCCCGGCCTTCGCGCTGCGTGGTGCCATCTCCAACAACTTCCGCGCGCCGTCGCTGGCGCAGATCGGCTACGAATCCACCTCCACCGGTTACAACGCCGGCGGCCAGCTGGTGCAGGGCCGCCTGCTCTCGGTCAACAATCCGATCGCACGCGGCCTCGGCGCACGTGACCTGAAGCCGGAGAAGTCGCTCAACACCTCGCTGGGCTTCACCAGCCGCATCGGCGAGCACTTCGACCTGTCGCTGGACTTCTTCCAGATCGACATCGACGACCGCATCGCATTGTCGGAAAGCATCACCGGCGACGCACTGACCGACTACGTGGCCGCCAACTACGGCGTCAGCGGCCTGCAGAGCGCCAGCTTCTTCGTCAACGCCGCCGACACCCGCACCCGTGGCGCCGAGCTGGTGAGCAACTGGCGCCAGTCGCTGGGCGATGGCCAGCTGCTGCTGACCGGCACCTACGCCTACACCAAGACCACGCTGAAGAACGTACTGGCCACGCCGGCGCAGCTGCAGGCGCTGAATCCGGACTACGTGTTGTTCGGCATTGAAGAGACCAACACGCTGACTGACGCGACACCGCGCACCCGTGGCAGTTTCTCGGCCGCATGGAGCAACGACCGTTGGTCGCTGAGCACGCGGGTGAACCGCTATGGCAGCGTCACCCGCGTGTTCAACTTCGGTGACGGCTACATCCCGCGCCAGACCTACCAGGCCGAATGGCAGCTGGATGCGGAAGTGGAGTACCGCATCACCCCGCGCTGGAGCGTGGCCATCGGCGGGCAGAACCTGACCGACAACTATCCGGATCGATCCAACAGCGATATCCACTACTTCGGCAACCTGCCGTATGACGTGCTGTCGCCGATCGGCAGCAACGGTGCGTACTACTACGGCCGCGTCCGCTATACGTTCTGATCGCTCGGGGTGTGATTGCCGTGGGCAGGCGCGGACCGTTGGTCCGCACTGCCTGGGTTCAATGCAGGCTGACCTGCCGTGCCGACCAAGGGTCGGCACCCACCGAAGCAGGGCCGTAGCCCGCCCTCGACCCCACGTACACGCACACGCTGGCAAGCTGTGCGCCATGGCTGAACCGCTCCCCCTGCGTCCGCCACCGCCCTTGCTGGACGACGCCTGCGCGTTGTTCCTCGATGTCGATGGCACCCTGATCGAATTCGCTGCACGCCCGGATGCCGTGCAGCTGCTGCCTGATGTACGTGAAGCCATCGGCCGCATCAGCGACCGCCTGGAAGGTGCCGTGGCACTGGTCAGTGGGCGGCCGCTGGAACAGCTGGACCGGCTGTTCGCCCCCCTGCAACTGCCCGCCGCCGGCCTGCATGGCCACGAGCTGCGCGGCCAGGATGGGCACGTACTGCGCGATGACCACGACGAAGACACCGCCGAATGGCTGCACGCCCTGCACCAGCAGGCGATGCGTTTCGCGCATGGCCATCCCGGCGTGCTGGTAGAGGACAAGGGCGTCGGCCTTGCCCTGCACTGGCGCGGCGCACCTCATGCGGCCAACGAAGTCCGCGCCTTCGCCGATCGCCATGCGCGCGGCCGCGCCGGCTATCGCCTGCAACCGGGCGACCACGTGGTCGAGTTCGTGCCAGTGGGCACCGACAAGGGCCGGGCGGTGCGCCGGATGATGCAGTACCTGCCTTTCCGTGGACGCCTGCCGGTGTTCCTCGGCGATGACCTCACCGACGAATTCGGCTTCGCCGCCGCCAACGGCCAGCATGGCTGGAGCGTGCTGGTGGGTGAACGCGAATCCAGCGCGGCGGTGTTCGCGCTGCCTGACATACGCAGCGTGCACGCCTGGCTGCGTGAGAATGCCTATTGACCCGGCCATCCCCCACGGCCGCAACCGAGATGTACCGCGTGATGACCCAACCCGATCTTGATCTGGGCGTGGTCGGCAACGGCAGCTTCGGCGCCCTGGTCGACAAACAGGCCCGCGTTGTCTGGAGCTGCCTGCCCACCTTCGACGGCGACCCGACCTTCTGTGCCCTGCTCGGCCCCAACCAGCAGAGCGGTGGCGACTTCGCCATCGAGCTGGAGGACTTCGCCGACAGCGAACAGGAATACCTCACCAATACCGCGATCCTGCGCACGATACTGCGCGACCAGCATGGCGGCGCACTGGAGATCCTCGACTTCGCCCCGCGCTGGCGGCAGAACGACCGCTTCTATCGCCCGGTCAGCCTGATCCGCCAGGTACGTCCGCTGGCCGGCAGCCCACGCATCACGGTGCGCGCACGTCCGCTGGCCGACTGGGGTGCGCGCGTGCCCGAGTCCACCTGGGGCAGCAACCACGTGCGCTGGATCCTGCCCGAGCACGTGCTGCGGCTGACCACCGACGTGCCGGTGCGCATGGTGCGCGACGGCCTGCCGTTCGTGCTCAACCATCCCGTGCACCTGATCCTGGGTGTGGACGAATCGCTGGACCGCTCGATCAGCGGTTACGTGCAGGAGGCCTTCCAGCGTACCCGCGACTACTGGCGCGAATGGGTGCGTTACCTGTCCATTCCACTGGAATGGCAGGACGCGGTGATCCGCAGTGCGATCACCCTGAAGCTGTGCCAGTACGAAGACAGCGGCGCGATCATCGCGGCCATGACCACCTCCATTCCCGAGGCGCCCGGCAGCGTGCGCAACTGGGATTACCGCTACTGCTGGCTGCGCGATGCGGCGTTCGTGGTGCGCGCACTGAACCGCCTCGGCGCCACCCGCACCATGGAGCAGTTCCTCGGCTACATCTTCAACCTGGCCACCACCGACGGTACGCTGCAGCCGCTGTACGGCATCGGCTTCGAAGCCAGACTGGATGAGGACGAAGTACCCAGCCTGTCCGGCTACCGCGGCATGGGCCCGGTGCGTCGCGGCAACCTGGCCTGGGTGCAGCGCCAGCACGACGTCTACGGCAGCGTGGTACTGGCCTCCACCCAGCTGTTCTTCGACCGTCGCCTGCAGGACCCGGGCGACGCGCACACCTTCGCCCGCCTCGAACCGCTCGGCGAGCAGGCCTTCGCGCTGCACGATGTACCCGATGCCGGGCTGTGGGAGTTCCGCGGCCGCACCGAGGTGCATACCTACACCAGTGCAATGTGCTGGGCCGCCTGCGATCGGTTGTGCAAGATCGCCGTACGCCTCAAGCGCGACGACCGCGCACGCTACTGGCGCGAGCGTGCCGATACCATCCACGCGCGGATCATGGCCGAAGCCTGGAGTGACCAGCTCGGTCACTTCACCGATACCTTTGGCGGCCACCGCCTGGACGCTTCGCTGCTGCTGCTGGCCGACATCGGCTTCATCGACGCAATGGACGCCCGCTTCATCGCCACCGTCGATGCGATCGGCCGCGACCTCAAGCATGGCAATTCGCTGTACCGCTATGTCGCGCCGGATGATTTCGGCGAACCGGAAACCAGCTTCACCATCTGCACGTTCTGGTACATCGATGCGCTGGCGGCGATCGGGCGCATGGACGAGGCACGCGAGATGTTCGAGCTGCTGCTGAAGCAGCGCAACCACCTGGGTCTGCTGTCGGAGGATCTGGCCTTCGACAGCGGCGAGGCCTGGGGTAATTTCCCGCAGACCTATTCGCACGTCGGCCTGATCACCGCCGCGATGCGCCTGTCGCGTTCCTGGCAGGAGGCCTCGTGAGTCGTCTGGTGGTGGTTTCAAACCGCGTGGCCGTGCCCGGCGAGAACCGTGCCGGCGGCCTGGCCGTGGGCCTGCTGGCTGCACTGAAGGAACGTGGCGGAATGTGGTTCGGCTGGAGCGGCAAGAGCGTGCGCGATGGCAGTGGCACGCTGCACCGGCAGACCGACGGCGACATCGAGTTCGTCACTCTGGACCTGAGCAAGCGCGAGGTGGACGGCTACTACAACGGCTTTGCCAACCGCACGCTGTGGCCGCTGCTGCACTTCCGCCTGGATCTGGTCGACTACGACCGCGGCACGCGCGAGACCTACCACAAGGTCAACGCACTGTTTGCCGACAGACTCGCGCCGCTGCTGCGCGAGGACGACATCGTCTGGATCCACGATTACCACCTGATTCCGCTGGGCGCGCTGCTGCGCGAACGTGGCATCGGCTGCCGCATCGGCTTCTTCCTGCACATTCCGATGCCCTCGGCCGACCTGCTGCAGGCCATGCCCGATCATCTGCGCCTGTTCTCCGCGCTGTACGCCTACGATCTGGTCGGCTTCCAGACCCAGCGCGACGCTGACCGCTTCCAGACCTACCTGCGCCTGTTCGGTGGCGGCCGCGTGCTCGACAACGGCGAACTGGAAGCCCCCGGCGGACGCCGTTTCCGCGCGGCCGCGTTCCCGATCGGCATCGACACCGACCTGATCGCACGCCAGGCCGGTACCGCAGCGACCAAGGCGGCAGTGAAGAAGCTGCGTGGCAGCCTGCGTGACCGCCAGCTGGCGATCGGCGTGGACCGGCTGGATTATTCCAAGGGCCTTCCGGAGCGTTTCCGTGGCTTCGAACGCTACCTGCAACGCCATCCCGACCAGCGCGGTTCGCTCACCTACCTGCAGATCGCGCCGGTCTCGCGGGGCGACGTCAGCGAGTACCGGCAGCTGCGCAGCACGCTGGAGCAGATTGCCGGCCACATCAACGGCGGCCATGCCGAGCCGGACTGGACACCGCTGCGCTACGTCAACCAGAACTTCACCCATGCCACGCTGACCGGCTTCTACCGGGCCGCGGCGGTCGGGCTGGTGACGCCGTTGCGCGATGGCATGAACCTGGTGGCCAAGGAATACGTGGCTTCGCAGGATCCGGACGATCCCGGTGTACTGGTGCTGTCGCTGCTGGCCGGCGCCGCCGACGAACTGAAGCAGGCACTGCTGGTCAATCCCTACGATCTGGACGGCATGGCCGATGCCATTGCCACCGCCGCCACGATGTCGCTGCGCAAGCGCAAGGAGCGCTGGCACGCGATGATGGATCACCTGCGGACCTACGACATCAACCACTGGCGACGCAGTTACCTGGAGACGCTGGAGGGCTGAGCCACCACCGCGCCTGGCCGTCCGGATGCGACGTCACCACGTCGATGACGACCGCAAATTGACGCTTTCGGCCCGAAAGCAATTGCGACTGAAACCATTGCAACGGGCGCATGCGCGCCCTCGCGGTCTGGCTACCGATGCACTCAGCACCCGGTGAAAGCCTTTGCGCACAAGGCTTCGGCGGGCGTGGACAGCCTGCAGGCAGGCCACCGAGCGGCGTGCGGCGCCCGCGATTTCATTCGGCATTGACAGCCGTTGCCCAGAGTGACGCCCCCTGAGCCACGCGTGCCGCCTCCACGGCCGCCGCGTGGCGTTGCACATCACCTGCCGGGGAGTCACCGCATGTCCGCCTACGACCGTTTCATCGAAGATGCCGCAATACGCCTGGAGCTGGGCCATCGCACCCGTTGGGTGGTGGACGTGATCAGCGCCTGGGTGGACTCGCATCCCGACGGATTGGCAGGCCTGCAGCGGCGGTTCGAACAGGCGGGCCTGGCCGCCCGTTTCCACTCCTGGCGACAGTCCGCCACATCGCTGCGGCTGCCGATCGTGGCCAGTGAACTGGAGCGCGCATTGGGCGCGCACACGCTGGCGATGATCGCCCACCGCAGCGGCATGTCTCCGGGATCGTTCCGCGTGGCGGCCTGCCATCTGCTGCCCGGCGTGGTCACCCTGCGCTCGGGCCCGGAGGGCGCCACCCACCCGGCCCTGGCCCGGCGCGCGCACGGCACCCGCTCGCCCAGGCGCATGGCCGGCTGCGTGCCCTCGCGCGCGATGTACGGCATGGCGATCCGCAGCGTGCTGTGGATGCTGGCGGTCGCCACCGTGCTGGGCCTGACCACCTGGGTGCTGCTGAAGGCGCGCACGCCGCTGTGGACCGTGCAGGACGTTCCGCGTGAGCACACCGCGCGACTGTCCCTGCATCAACACGGCACGCAGGTGCAGGTCAGCGGCAGCCTGCCCAGCGAAGGCGAGCGACGCCGCGCCTGGAACGCATTGCGCGCCGTGCACGGTGCCTCGAACCTGTACGGAGGCATTGCACTGGACCCGCGCGCGCAGTCACCCCGCTGGCTGGACCGCCTGATTGCCGATCTCCCCCATCTGAAGGGCGACGGCCTGCACCTGGAGTTCGCCGGCATGCAGCTGGCCATCGATACCACCGCCATGGAAGACGCACAGCGGCAGGCCATCTCGCGGCGCCTGCGCCAGGACTTTCCGACGCTGGAGATGAGTGGCCTGTGGGGCCCGGGCCTGGCCGCGCTGGCGCAGCTGCCCGCCGGCGTCGACACCGCGCAACGGGTTGCCGCACTGAACCAGACGACGTTGAAGTTCCATGCCGGTTCGTCCGAGCTGACCGGCGACTCGCGGCAGACCGTGCATGCGGTCGCCGATGCGTTGCGCGGTACACCGGCCGGCCTGCGCGTTGAGATCGGCGCGCACACCGACAGCGTGGGTCACGCCGAGGCCAACCTGCAGCTCAGCCAGCAGCGCGCCGAGGCGGTATCACAGGCGTTGCAGGCGCTGGGCGTCCCAGCCACCACGCTGGTCGCGGTTGGCTACGGACAGGATCGGCCAATCGCCGACAATCGCAGCGACAGCGGCCGCGCACAGAACCGTCGCATCAACTACCGCCTGCTCGACTGAGAAAAAGACAGCGGCCCCCTGTAGTGCCGAGCCATGCTCGGCTGCATCTGCTCGGCGCTACAGGAGACGGAAGGTCAATCCAGGAACCGCGCGCTGTGTTCCGGCGCCGGCAGATGGCACGCGTCGTGGCGTCCGAACCAGCGATAGCGATTGCGCGCCAGCATCCGATACGCCGCGTCACGCCAGGCGCGCGGCAGCACACGCAGCGCGCCGCTCAGGCGCCACACACCGCCCAGCCCGGCCAGTACACGCAGGATCGCATCGGTATCGGTCCACGCCCCGTGCGCATCCAGCAGCAGGAAGGACGCCGGATCCTGCGGGTCCAGTCCATGCTGGCGCAGCAGCGCACTGCCCTGCGCGCCCTGCATGGCCGCGAACCGGTACCGCCGCTGCCGGTCGAACCGCAGCAGGAAGCGCACCCAGCGGTTGCACAGCGCACAGACGCCATCAAAGACAATCACCGCACTGCCGGCATCTGCGGCGGTATCACTGCGGTTCGAGCCAGCCTTCATAGCGGATCAGGGCTCCTGCCCAGGGCAAGGTCACATCAACCAGGAAAGTGTAGCGCTGCTCGTGCCAGGCTTCGCGGCAGCACACACCGCCAAACCAACGCGCCGGCAACGGCACGCACCCGAAGGCCCAGACCCGCCGCACCGACCATTCGATGCCGCCCTCGCGGACCTGCAGATTGAACTCGAAGCACACCGCGCCGAGCTGTTCGCGCAGATATCCCTGGTGCGCCCACAGCCGCGACACCATCGGCCAGCGACCAAAGCGCCGCGCCCAACGTTCGCCCTGCCCGTGTGCGCTGAACAGGACTTCGGTAGGCAGCCCGTCGCCGTTATGCGGCAGGCGTGCCAGCGCAGCCAGCAGCGGCACCAGCCAGTGCCGGCCACGCTCGATCCGCGCCTGCCCCAGGTAACGGCAGGGCAATGGCGTGGCGTGCAGCGCACGCACCGGGCCGGCCAGGGTGGCGAACGCCGGCCCCAGCACGCGTGCGAACAACGGTGGGGTCAGGGTGCGATCCAGGCCAGCGTCGCCATGCGCCCGGTGCGACGATCGCGCCGGTGCGAATACAGATCCGGGTCGGCCATCGTCGACAGCGTGCCGCCGTACACCTGCGCCGGGTCCATTCCCGCCGCCTGCAGGCGCTGCCGCGCCAGTGCGAACAGATCCACCTTCCAGTGCCCTGCCCGGGTCGCCACGAACGCCGATGCGGCGGCCGCATCATGGCCGACGAACGCGTGATAGACCTCTTCACCGATCTCGTAGTCGGCCGGTCCGGCAGCCGGGCCCAGCCACGCGCGCAGCTGCGCCGGCGGCGTCTGCATGGCGGCCACTGTGGCCTCCAGCATGCCGTCGGCCAGCCCGCGCCAGCCGGCGTGGGCCGCGCCCACCTCGCTGCCGTCGGCGGCGGCGAACACCACCGGCAGGCAGTCGGCGGTCAGGATCGCCAGCACCACACCGGGCACCGAGGTCACCGCCGCATCGGCCACCGGCTCGCTGGCGCCTTCCACCGGAGGCGCCGTGAAGCGCAGCACGGTACTGCTGTGCACCTGGCGCAGCCAGTGCGGTGCCGACGGCAACGCCAGCCCCTGCCGCAGTAGCTGGCGGTTGTGTTCGACGTTGGCCGGCGTATCGCCATCGGCCGCGTGCCGGTTGCCCAGGTTGAACTGCGCGAACGGCGCCGGCGAGATGCCCGCGCCATGCCGCCGCGTGGTCAACGCATGAACGCCCGGAGGCGCCGGCCAGTCAGCCTGCAGCAGGGGCAGCGCGGCGGTCATTACCAGCGGTCCCGCTCGCGTGCGGCGAAGGCTTCACTGTCCTCGCGCAGCACCTTCATCAGGTGCAGCATGTCCTCCGGTACCGGCGCGGTGTTGCGCACCGGTTCACCGGTGATCGGGTGGGTGAACTCCAGGGTCTCGGCGTGCAGCGCTTGGCGCTTGAAGCCGCGAAGCGCGGCCACCAGCTCGTCGCTGGCGCCCTTGGGCAGCTTCAGCGCGCCGCCGTAGAGCGGGTCGCCGATGATCGGATGGCGCACGTGCGCCATGTGTACGCGGATCTGGTGGGTACGCCCGGTTTCCAGGCGGCACTCCAGCGCGGTGTGCGCACGGAAGCGCTCGCGCAGGCGGTAATGGGTGATCGCTTCCTTGCCGTCTTCGCGCACCGCCATCTTCAGGCGGTCACGCGGGTGGCGGTCGATCGGGGCATCGGCGGTACCGCCGGCCACCAGTGCGCCCATCACGATCGCCAGGTACTGGCGGTGCACATCGCGCGCGGCCAGCTGCTCGACCAGCGCGGTCTGCGCCTCCAGGGTCTTGGCCACCACCATCACGCCGCTGGTGTCCTTGTCCAGGCGGTGCACGATGCCGGCACGCGGCAACACCGCCACCGACGGGTCGCGGAACAGCAGCGCGTTGACCAGGGTGCCGCTGTGGTTGCCGGCACCCGGGTGGACCACCAGGCCAACCGGCTTGTTGATCACCAGCAGGTGCTCGTCCTCGAACAGCACGTCCAGCGGGATGTCCTCCGGCTGCGCATCGGTCTGGGTTTCCAGCACCACGTTGAGGGTCACGACCTCGCCACCGCGCAGCGGGTCGCGCGGGCGCACCTGTGCGCCGTCGAGCAGCACATCGCCGGCCTTGATCCACTCGGTCAGGCGCGAGCGCGAGTATTCGGGAAACAGTTCGGCCACGACGGCGTCGAAACGGCGGCCGGCGGCGGTGTCGGGGACGATGGCCTGGCGGGCCGATTCGGAGGGTTGTTCAGACATGGCAGGGGGCATTCTTTGAAATTTTGGGGTCCCGGCGGCCGGTTTCAGTCGCTGGACAGGACACTAGGCTATCATCGACCCTTCGTATTCCAGCCGCGTCCCGCCTCGACCCCATGATCCGACGCTCCGTCATGCTCTCCGCGCCCGTCCGCCTCACCGCCCTGCTGCTGGTGCTGGTCATCGCCGCCACCGGTTGCCATCGCGGCGCCAAGAAGGGTGATCGCCCCGACGAGGGCGTGCCGGTCGAACAGCTGTATGAGAAGAGCCACAAGCTGATGCAGGGTGGCAACTGGAGCGGCGCCGAAGCCAGCTTCCGCCGCCTGGTGGCCCAGTACCCCTACGGCCCGTACACCGAACAGGCGATGATCGAGACCGCCTACGCCCAGTACAAGGCCGGCAAGCACGATGACGCGGTGTCCAGCATCGACCGCTTCATCCGAACCTACCCGACCCACCGCAACATCGCCTACCTGTACTACCTGCGCGGCCTGGCCAACTCCAACCGCAGTACGGTTTTCCTGCGCCGCGTATGGTCGCTGGACGCCAGCCGTCGCGACCTGTCCACGCCGCACCAGGCCTATTCGGACTTCAACATCGTTGTCGACCGCTACCCGAACAGCCGCTACGCCGCCGATGCCCGCCAGCGCATGGTGGAGCTGCGTGACGTGTTCGCCCAGCACGAACTGGACAACGCCCTGTACTACATGCGCCGCGGCGCCTGGGTCTCGGCCGTGGGCCGCGCCAACTACCTGCTGGAAACCTACCCGCAGAGCGCCTTCCAGTACGACGCGGTGGCCGTACTGGCCGATTCCTACACCCACCTGGGCAACAAGACGCTGGCCGACGATGCCCGTCGCGTGCTGCAGCTGAACCAGCCGGACCACCCGTGGCTGGAAGGCAAGTGGCCGAAGTACCCGTGGATGATCCGCAAGTTGAACCCGTTTGCCGGCGAGAAATCCGCCAGTACCGGCCAGCGCAACGCGCGACTGGAAAAGAAATAAGAAAGCGAAGGGCCCCGCAAGGGGCCCTTTCTTTTTGTAGCGTCGAGCCATGCTTGACGGCTCTCCCCCGCCGCTTGCCCCGTCCCACTCGGCCCGGCACTAGGAATTCTACGAATCGGCCGCCGTTGCGATGCCGCTCCCAAACCGGACCCGCACGGCCCTCCACACTCCATCGCACGGCCATTCCCGCCTGCCTGGAGTCCGCATGACCTCAACCGTTTCCCGCACCCGGCCCCTGCTGGCCACCCTCGCCGCCACCCTGCTGGCCCTGCCCGTTGCGGCCGCGGCTGCCGAGCCCGGCGATCTGCTCACGGCAGCCCCCTATCGCGCCGACTGGGTGCCGTCGAAGGCGGCCCAGGCGTACCTGCTGAGCTATCACACCCCCGATCACAGCGGGCGGCTGGCCCAGGGCACCGGGCTGCTCTATCTGCCTGCCGGCACCGCGCCGGCGGGCGGCTGGCCGGTGGTCTCCTGGGCGCATGGCACCCAGGGCATTGCCGACCACTGCGCGCCGTCGGTGTCCGGCCCCACCCGCCCCGAGCGCGACGGGCGCTTCCTGGACCACTTCCTCGGCCAGGGCTATGCCGTGGTCGCAGCTGACTACCAGGGCCTCGGCAGCCCGGGCCAGCACACCTACCTGCACGTGCGCACCGCCGCGCGCAACAGCATCGACATGGTCAAGGCCAGCCACCAGTTCCTGAGCGGCGGTCGCCTGTCGCCACGCTGGGTGTCGGTGGGCTATTCGCAGGGGGCGTCGGCGGCGCTGAGCGCCGGCCACCAGGCGGCCGACTACGCCGGCCCCGCCCTGCAGTTCAAGGGCAGCTTCACCGCCGGCACGCCCACGGCCGTGGAAATCACCGCGTTGGTGATGAGGCCCGACAGCCGCACCGCCAATCCGGGGGCACTCAACGCCTACCACGCCTACCTGCTCGATGGCCTGCTGCAGGTGGCACCGCAGATCGACCGCGTGCTGAGCGCGCAAGGGCGGGCCCGTATCGCGCTGGCCCGCCAGCACTGCCTGACCGAACTGGCCGCGCAGCTGGAGGGCGCCAGCACCGGCGAGATGTTCAGCGCACCGTTGACCTCGGTGCCGGGTATCTGGACGCTGCTGCACGACTATCTGGGCGTGCCACGGCACGGGTTCACCCAGCCGCTGATGCTGGCCCACGGCACCCGCGACCAGGATGTGCCCTACCTGACTACCCTGCTGTACGCCGCCGGCCTGGCCCTGCGTGGCGAGCCGGTGGCCTTCCGGCAGTACCCGGTCGACCACCGCGCCACGCTGGATGCAGCAGCGGCCGATGGGCTGGCCTTCGTGCACGCACGGCTGGAAGACAGCCGCTTCGACCAAGCAGCCGAATTGGCGGGTGTGGAACAACAGCTCGACGCCGCGCGATGATGGGTTGGTAGAGTCGAGCCCTGCTCGACTGCGCTTCTTCGGCCACCGTGCGGACCAAGGTCCGCACCTACTTGATAGACGCGCGGTAGATCCACGCCATACGTGGATGCACGCTACCTCAGCCCTTGTAGCCGTTGCTGATCGGGTAACGGCGCTCGCGGCCGAACGCGCGGCGCGAGACCTTCGGCCCCGGCGCGGCCTGGTGCCGCTTCCATTCACTGATGCGCACCAGGCGCAGCACGCGGTCGACCACGGCCGCGTCATAGCCTGCGGCAACAATCTCGGTACGCGACTGTTCCTGGTCGATGTAGCGGTACAGGATGCCGTCCAGCACGTCATAGGCCGGCAGTGAATCCTGATCCAGCTGGTTCTCGCGCAGTTCGGCCGACGGCGGGCGGCTGATCACCGCCGGTGGAATCACCGGCGCGCCGCCCACGGTGTTGCGCCACTTGGAGAGGCCGAACACCTCGGTCTTGTACAGGTCCTTCAGCGGCGCATAGCCACCGCACATGTCGCCGTAGATGGTGGCGTAGCCCACCGCGTACTCGCTCTTGTTGCCGGTGGTCAGCAGCAGTCCGCCGAACTTGTTGGCCAGCGCCATCAGGATCACGCCACGGCTGCGCGACTGCAGGTTCTCTTCGGTCACATCCGGCGTGGTGCCCTCGAACATCGGCGCCAGCGATTCCATCAGGCCCTTGAACGCCGGCTCGATCGAGACCGCTTCCAGCTTCACGCCCAGTGCCTGGCACTGCTCGGCGGCCAGATCATTGGACAGGCCGGCGGTGTAGCGCGACGGCAGGCGCACCGCAGTCACGTTGTCCGCGCCCATCGCGTCCACCGCCATTGCCAGCACCAGCGCCGAGTCGATACCACCGGACAGCCCCAGCCAGACCTTCTTGAAGCCGTTCTTGCGGCAGTAGTCCTGAATACCACGGGTCACCGCACGCCAGGCCAGCGCATCCATGCTCTCGTCGCCGTCGTCCATCCACACGTGCGGCAGGAAGCGGCGGCTGGCACCGTCATACTCCACCACCAGCCACTGGTCGACGAAGGCGGCGGCGGCCGGGTGCACCGTGCCGTCGCCGTCGGCCACCACCGAGGCGCCATCGAACACCAGCGCGTCCTGGCCACCGACCACGTTGAGGTAGGCAATCGCCGCCCCGCTCTCGCGCGTGCGTGCGGCCAGCACCGCATCGCGCTGGGCATGCTTGCCGCGTTCGTAGGGCGACGCATTGGGCACCACCACCAGCTGCGCACCGGCGCGCACGGTATCGGCCAACGGCTCGGCGAACCATAGGTCCTCGCAGATCAGCAGGCCCACCGGAATGCCGTTGACCTCGAACACGCAGCTGCCACCGTCGGGATCAACATCGAAGTAGCGGCGTTCGTCGAACACGGCGTAATTGGGCAGCTCGCGCTTGCGGTAGGTCTGCTCGACCAGGCCATCACGCAGCACGCTGGCGGCGTTGTAGACCACCGCACCGGCGGCCTGCGGCCAGCCGACCACGGCGGTGATGCCACGGCAAGCCGCCGCGATGCGCGTCATTGCCTGCTCGCACTCGTACAGGAAGCCCGGGCGCAGCAACAGGTCTTCCGGCGGGTAGCCGCTGACCGCCAGCTCGGGGAACATCACCAGCTCGGCGCCGTATTCGTCGCGCGCCTGGCCGATCATCTCGATGATGCGCTCGGTGTTGCCGGCAACATCGCCGACCGGGAAGTCGAACTGCGCCATCGCGATGCGGATCGAAGCCATGGGAATCCAGCCTGTGGTTGCAATGCACCCATTGTAACGCCGCGCCATGCGCGCGCCGGGCGCGCCCGGTAGATCCACGCCATGCGTGGATGGGGCCGCCGGAACGCGGGACCCCAGACGCACAAAGGCCGCCCGGAGGCGGCCTTTGTGTTTTCGCATGCAGCAGTCGAGCAAGCTCGACTCTACAAGAGCAGCCGGTCTTACTTGACCAGCTTGGCGATGGCAGCGCCCAGGTCGCCCGGCGAGCGGACGGTGACAACACCGGCAGCTTCCATGGCGGCGAACTTGCCTTCCGCGGTGCCCTTGCCGCCCGAGGCGATCGCACCGGCGTGGCCCATGCGCTTGCCGGCCGGAGCCGACGCACCGGCGATGAAACCGACGACCGGCTTCTTCACGTGGTTCTTGATGTACTCGGCGCCGGCTTCTTCAGCGTCACCGCCGATTTCGCCGACCATGATGATGCCTTCGGTCTGCGGGTCTTCGTTGAACAGCTTCAGGCAGTCGACGAAGTTCAGGCCGTTGATCGGGTCACCACCGATGCCGATGCAGGTGGACTGGCCCAGGCCGACTTCAGTGGTCTGCTTGACCGCTTCATAGGTCAGGGTGCCCGAACGCGACACGATGCCGATCTTGCCCGGCTGGTGGATGTGGCCCGGCATGATGCCGATCTTGCACTCACCCGGGGTGATGACGCCCGGGCAGTTCGGCCCGATCAGCACGGTGTCCGGATGCGAACGGGTCAGCACGTTCTTCACGCGCAGCATGTCCAGCACCGGGATGCCTTCGGTGATGCAGACGATGACCTTGATGCCGGCAGCAGCGGCTTCCAGGATGGCGTCAGCCGCGTACGGCGGCGGCACGTAGATGACCGAGGCGTTGGCGCCGGTGCTCTGCACGGCGTCGGCCACGGTGTTGAAGACCGGCAGGTCGATATGGGTGGTGCCACCCTTGCCCGGGGTCACGCCGCCGACAACCTGGGTGCCGTACTCGATCATCTGAGTGGCGTGGAAGGTGCCCTGCTGGCCGGTGAAGCCCTGCACGATCACCTTGGTGTTCTTGTTGATCAAAACAGACATTGGAATTCCTTGGTGTCGGTATCAGGCGGCGTTCTTGACAGCTTCAACGATCTTCTTGGCGCCATCGTTGATGTTGTCAGCCGGGATGATGGCCATGCCGCTGTCACGCAGCAGCTGCTTGCCTTCTTCCACGTTGGTGCCTTCCAGGCGCACCACCACCGGAACCTTGACGCCCACTTCCTTCACGGCGGCGATGATGCCTTCGGCAATCATGTCGCAGCGGACGATGCCGCCGAAGATGTTGACGAAGATGCCTTCGACCTTGTCCGAGGACAGGATCAGCTTGAAGGCTTCAATGACGCGCTGCTTGTTGGCACCGCCGCCCACGTCCAGGAAGTTCGCCGGCTCGCCGCCGTTGAGCTTGATGACGTCCATGGTGGCCATGGCCAGGCCGGCGCCGTTGACCATGCAGCCGATGTTGCCGTCCATGGTGACGTAGTTGATGTCCAGTTCCGAAGCGATCACTTCGGTCGGATCTTCCTGGGTCTTGTCGCGCATGGCGACCAGGGCCTTCTGGCGGAACGCGGCGTTGTCGTCGCTGTCGAACTTGCCGTCCAGCGCGTACAGGTTGCCGTCGTCCAGGATGGCCAGCGGGTTGATTTCAACCAGGGCCAGGTCCTTTTCGTTGAACAGGCGGTACAGGTTCACCATGATGCTGGCGAACTGGCCGGCCTGCTTGGCGGTCAGGCCCAGCTTGAAGCCGAAATCACGGCCGTGGTAACCCTGCACGCCTTCGACGAAGTCGACGTTCAGCGAGTGGATCAGTTCCGGGGTTTCAGCAGCAACCTGCTCGATCTCCACGCCGCCTTCCGAAGAAGCGATGTAGGTGATGGTCTTGGTGCCACGGTCAACCAGCACCGACAGGTACAGTTCCTTGACGATCTCGCCGGCGGTGGTCACCAGCACCAGGTTGACCGGCAGTTCAACGCCAGCGGTCTGGTAGGTGGCCATCTTGGTGCCGAGCATCTTGGCCGCAGCGGCCTTCACGTCGTCGGTGGTCTTGCAGAACTTGACGCCGCCAGCCTTGCCGCGGCCGCCAGCGTGGATCTGCGCCTTGACCATCCAGGGGCCCTGGCCCAGGGAGTTGGCAGCGGCAACCGCTTCGTCCGGGGTCGCAGCGACCTTGCCGGCCGGGACCGGGATGCCGTATTCGGCAAGCAGTTGTTTTGACTGGTATTCGTGGAAATTCATGCGTCACCGTGGGAATAGGAACGACCGCACGCAATTCCTCAGGGCCCCGGCGGGGCGCCGGCATGGACCGCGGCGGGCCCACTATTGTGGCCGAGCCGGCGCCGGGGCGCAAAGAAGTCTGTACCAAACGCCAGACCCGGCCAGTTTTCCGCCGTCATTCAGGCGGTTGCGGGCGCCGGGCGGGCCCGGCCAGGCACCCGCCCGGGCCCGATTGCGCAGGAAATCGCTTCCACAAGCCTATACTTGGAGCGGCGGTGTCGGGGTAGAGTCGAGCAAGCTCCACGCTACATGGCGCGGTTCCGATGATCGGGGGAACATCGGCTACGCTGTCGGCCACCGCCGTCAAAACCCAGTTCCAGGCAGCCAGAAGGGGAGTTCCGGCGTGTCACCCAGTGCTTCATTGATTGACCGCATCGAATCGATCCCGCGGCGCGAGCTGTACTTCTTCGCGCTGTACCGGGTACTGATCGCCGCCGTCATCGCCGGCCTGCTGTACAGCCCGCTGTCGGCCATGGTCGGCGAAGCCCACCACCCGCGCCTGGCCGATACCGTCGCGGTGATCTACCTGCTGCTGTCGTTGCTGGCCCTGGCGATCGGCCGCAATGAACGCTGGCTGCGCCCGATCGTGGTCAGTGGCGTGCTGGTGGACATCGTCGCCGCCACCCTGCTTTCGCATGCCCTGCCCGGTGCCAGCGCCGGCATCTCGATGTCGCTGCTGTTCAACATCGCCGCGGCCGCCACCCTGCTGCCACTCAGCTGGGGCCTGGGCCTGGCGCTGGCCGCCAGCCTGGCCACCGGCGTGGAGTACACCTGGAAACTGCTGGAGGGCGGTGATCCCACCCGCACCCTGGCCGAACTGGCGATGTTCGCCACCAGCTACCTGGCCCTGGCCTTCATCAGCTACCAGGTGGGCAACCGCGCCCGTCGCAACCAGCAGCTGGCCAACCAGCGCGGCGACGAAGTGGCCAACCTGTTCCAGATCAATGAACTGATCATCCGCCGCATGCGTACCGGCGTGCTGGTGGTGGACGCCGACAACCGCATCACCCTGGCCAACGAAGCGGCCTCGATGCTGCTGGGCGACAACGACGGCAACGGCGAAAGCGGCCGCTTGGATCTGGCCAGCGCCGCGCCGGAACTGGCCCGCCGCCTGCAGCGCTGGCGCAATGGCTGGGCGCAGGAAGAACTGCCGTTGCAGCTCAATCCGGACCAACCGGAAGTGCAGCCGCGTTTCGCCCGCCTGCTGGCCGGCAGCGATCTGGCGCTGGTGTTCCTGGACGATTCCAGCGTGGTCTCGCGCCGTGCCGAATCGCTCACGCTGTCGGCCATGGGACGCTTCTCGGCCAGCCTGGCCCATGAAATCCGCAATCCACTGGCGGCCATCAACTACGCCGTGCAGCTGCTGGAGGAAGGCACCGGATTCAACGAGAGCGACCGCCGCCTGCTGCAGATCATCCGCCAGCAGTGCCAGCGCACCAACGGCATCGTCGAAAGCGTGCTGGGCCTGGCCCGGCGCGAACGCGCCACGCCGGAGAACGTCGACCTGGCCGCTTTCGTCCGGCGCTTCGTGCTGGAGTACAAACAGGGCCAGACACTGGAGACGGACAGCATCGAGCCGATCATCAACGACACCTCGGTGATGGCCCAGGTCGACAGCAAGCACCTGTACCAGGTGCTGACCGTGCTGGTGCACAACGCGCTCAAGTACGGGCGCATCGGCCAGCAGCCGGCACGCGTGCGCCTGCGCGTGGCCCAGCACGAACGCAGCGCGGTGATCGACGTGATGGACCGTGGCCCCGGTATTCCCGAAAGCGTGGCCGCGCAGCTGTTCCGCCCGTTCTTCACCACCTCCGAGCACGGCACCGGCCTGGGGCTGTATATCGCCCGCGAACTGTGCCGCGCCAATCAGGCGCGCCTGGACTACATCCCGGTGCCTGCCGGTGGTTCCTGCTTCCGCCTGGTGCTGCCCGGCCCGCACACCCTGCTGCCCACCTGATTCCGATTCTGTGCGTCAAACATTTGTCGCTTCCAGCCCCCTCGTTTATCTTCTCCGCCCATGAACGAAACCCGCAGCGCCCTCGTCGTCGACGATGAACGCGACATCCGCGAACTGCTGGTCCTGACGCTTGGCCGTATGGGGCTGCGCATCAGTACCGCGGCCAACCTTGCCGAGGCGCGCGAGCTGCTGGCCAGCAATCCGTACGACCTGTGCATCACCGACATGCGCCTGCCGGACGGCAACGGCATCGAGCTGGTGAGTGAGATTGCCCAGCACTACCCACGCACGCCGGTGGCGATGATCACCGCCTTCGGCAGCATGGACCTGGCCGTGGAAGCGCTGAAGGCCGGCGCCTTCGACTTCGTCAGCAAGCCGGTGGACATCGCCGTGCTGCGCGGGCTGGTCAAGCACGCGCTGGAACTCAACAACGCCGACCGCCCCGCACCCGGCCCCAGTGCCGAACAGGGCGCGCGGCTGCTGGGCGCCTCGCCGGCGATGGACGTGCTGCGCACCACCATCGGCAAGGTCGCGCGCAGCCAGGCGCCGGTCTACATCCTGGGTGAATCCGGGGTCGGCAAGGAGCTGGTGGCGCGCACCATCCACGCCCAGGGCGCACGCGCGGCCGGCCCGTTCGTGCCGGTCAACTGCGGCGCCATTCCGGGCGAACTGATGGAAAGCGAGTTCTTCGGCCATCGCAAGGGCAGCTTCAGCGGCGCCCATGCCGACAAGCCCGGCCTGTTCCAGGCTGCGCATGGCGGCACCCTGTTCCTGGACGAAGTGGCCGAGCTGCCGCTGCAGATGCAGGTGAAGCTGCTGCGCGCGATCCAGGAAAAATCGGTGCGCGCGGTCGGCGCCGCCAACGAAGAACCGGTGGACGTGCGCATCCTCTCGGCCACCCACAAGGACCTGGCCGAGCTGGTCGAGGATGGCCGCTTCCGCCACGACCTGTATTACCGCATCAATGTGATCGAGCTGAAGGTGCCGCCGCTGCGTGAGCGCCGCCAGGATCTGCCGGAGCTGGCCGCAGCGGTATTGGCGCGCCTGGCCCGCAGCCATGGACGCGGCACGCCACTGCTGGCGCCTTCAGCCCTGGAGGCGCTGGCCCAGTACAGCTTCCCCGGTAACGTACGCGAACTGGAGAACATCCTCGAACGCGCGCTGGCGCTGGCCGAAGAAGACTGCATCGGTGCTGATGACCTGCGCCTGCCCCAGCATTCACCGCGCGCACCGGGCAGCGCCGCGCCGGCTGAAGCCGTGGCCGACCTGCAACCCGGGAGCGCCGCCCTGCCCTCGTACATCGAGCAGCTCGAGCGCAGTGCCATCCAGCGCGCGCTGGAAGAGAACCGCTGGAACAAGACCCGCACCGCGGCACAGCTGGGCATCACCTTCCGTGCATTGCGATACAAGCTGAAAAAGCTGGGCATGGAGTAAACCCAGGGTCAGATCCCTTTTCACAGGAAAGGGCTCTGACCCGACGGCGGGCCGCGCCATCCACGCATGGCGTGGATCTACCTCAATCCTTGGTCACGCGGTTGATCTCGGCCAGGCTGGTGACGCCGGCCGCGGCCTTCTTCAACGCCGACTGGCGCAGATCATTCACTCCAATCTGCTGCGCCGCCTCGGCAATCTGCAGTGCATTACCGCCGGCCAGCACAATGGTTGCGATCTCATCGGTCATCGGCATCACCTGGTAGACGCCGGTACGCCCCTTGTAGCCTTCGGTGCATTCATCGCAGCCCACCGCCTCATACAGCTCGATGCCCGCATCCAGCTGCGCCTGGCTGAAGCCTTCGGCCAACAGCGCGTGTTCGGGCAACTGCGCCGGGCGCTTGCAGTTCGGGCACAGACGGCGCGCCAGGCGCTGGGCGATCACCAGCGTCACCGAACTGGTGATGTTGTACGGCGCAATGCCCATGTTCATCAGTCGCGCGATGGTCTGCGGCGCATCGTTGGTATGCAGCGTGGACAGCACCATGTGACCGGTCTGCGCTGCCTTGATGGCAATCTCGGCCGTCTCCAGGTCGCGGATTTCGCCGACCATGATGATGTCCGGATCCTGGCGCAGGAACGAGCGCAGTGCGGCGGCGAAGGTCATGCCGCGCTTGTTGTTCTGCTGCACCTGGTTGACGCCGGGCAGGCGGATTTCCACCGGGTCTTCGGCGGTGGAGATGTTGCGGGTCTCGTCGTTGAGGATGCCCAGCGCGGTATACAGCGACACCGTCTTGCCCGAGCCGGTCGGGCCGGTCACCAGCACCATGCCGTAGGGCTTGTGGATGGCATCCATGAACAGCTTCTGCTGGTCCGGCTCGTAGCCCAGCTTGTCGATGCCCAGCTTGGCGGCGCTGCCATCCAGGATACGCAGCACCACCTTCTCACCGAACAGGGTCGGCAGCGTGCTGACGCGGAAGTCGATCTGCTTGGTCTTGGACAGGTTCAGCTTGATGCGCCCGTCCTGCGGCACGCGCTTTTCGGCGATATCCAGCTGCGCCATCACCTTCAGGCGCGCGGCGATGCGCTGGTTCAGCTTCACCGGCGCACGCGCGACCATCTTCAACAGGCCATCGATGCGCAGGCGCACGCGATAGTCGTCTTCGTACGGCTCGAAGTGGATGTCCGAGGCGCCCTTGCGGATGGCATCGACCAGCACCTTGTTGACGAACTTCACCACCGGCGTGTCATCGCCCTTGGCGTCGATGCCGGAGTCGCCACCGGCATTGTCTTCGTCGCCGAGACCGACATCGAGGTTGGCCATCCCCTCGTCGTCGCCGCCGAGGGTGTCGCCCAGCGTGTCATGGCTGGCGTGCCACTGCTCCAGGGTGCGGCGGATCTGATCCTCGTCGACCAGGATGGTCTCCACCACCAGATTGGTGTGGAACTTGATCTCATCCAGCGCGTGGGTCGGGTTGCTGGTGCCCACGAACAGCTTGCCGCCGCGTTTGAACAGCGGCAGCACGTTGTGCTTGCGCAGCAGCTCCTCGCTGACCAGGTTCATCGCGTTCTGGCTGGCATCGAACGTGGACACGTCGAACAGCGGCATGCCGAACTCGACCGCATTGGCCGCCGCCAGCTGCGAGGCGCTGACCAGCTTGTTCTGCGCGAACCAGGTGGGCAGTGGCTGGCGGGCCGCCGTGGCCTTGGCCATGGCATCGCGCGCGGTGGCCTCGTCCAGGGCACCGTCCTGGACCAGGCGCCGGGCCAGGCCGGTGATGCCGACCAGATTGGGGGGGGAAACAACGCTCATGGTCTTCCTCGTATCACTCTTGCCCTGACGGCTGGGAATCAGCGGTTGCAGCCGGTACCGTGCCGGTGGAGGCCAGGTAGCTCAGCAGGCGCAGCGGCCCGCTCCGTTGGGCATCGGGCGCGAGCGCCTTCCAGTACTGGTCCGTCAGTTGACGCGAGGCTGCGCTGTCGCCCAGCTGCCGCGCCGCGTGTTGCATTGCACCGAACAGATAATAGCCGGAGCCGGCATCGGCCAGCAGCGCCGATCCATGCTCGCCCTGCAACAATCGCCGCCCTTCCGTGAGTACGGTGTGGTGATCATCGGTGGCCACTGCGGCCACCAGCGCCAGGCTGGCCGAAACGGTCGGGCTCTGTGGCGCGCACGCCAGCCACGCCGGCTGCGCCCACAGGGCCGCGCGTTGCGCGGTCGGCAGGAACGGCGTGGTGTCACCCGACAGCGCAAACACCAGCTGCGCGCTCTGCAGCGGAGCCTTGTCCAGTTCACAGCGGCTGGCCAGGCCGCGAAGTGCCTGCGCGCGCAGCCAGTCGGCGGCGCGAACCTCCTGCGCCGACGACGGAGTGCCCTGCAGGAAGGCAGCCAATGCGCGAGCAGCGGGGCGCGGGTCGTCGCGGCTCGAATCGGGCTGGGCCCGCTGCTTCACGCTGTCGCCGGCATGCATGTCTTCCGGTCGTGCCACGATGGCCCAGGGCGCCACCATCACTTCCTGGAAGTCGCGGGTGAACGCGCTCTGGAAACGCGCCACCGGCGCTTTCAGCTTCAGTGTCGGGAAGTAGTCGGAGTTGCGCGCGGCCGGGTACAGCGGCACGAACGCCCTCAGCGCTGCATCGTCCATCGACAGCGTGTCCTGCAGATCGGCCAGCGAGTGCACACCGATCCGTGCCAGCTCTTCGCGCAGCGCCGGTTGCTGGAACAGGCGGTCGTTCATCGGAGGCAGCTTGCCCTTCGGCGTGGCCACCAGGATCAGGTCGCCGCGGTTGGCCAGGTAGGCGCGCGCATCGGAGAACTGCTCCAGCATGCCTGCCAGCACCGAGCTGACCAGTTCGGGGGTGATCTCGTACATCTGCAGCCACTGCACGAACACGCCGCCTTCGTTGAGCTGCTGCGGCACGAACCTGTAGAACTCGTCACTGAACAGCGCCGCCGTGCCACCCACCCACGGGTTGGAGGGTTCGGAGATGATCAGATCGTACTTGCGCGGGCTCGCGGCGAAATAGGACTTGGCGTCATCGATCACCACATGCGAGCGCGGGTCCTTGAAGGCGCGTTCGACACGTTCACCGAACAGGCGCGCGCCCTCGACCATGGCCGGCTCGATTTCCACCGTATCCACCCGGCCGATGCGGCGATCGCCCAGCAGCGTGTGCGTGCTGAGGCCGGAGCCGAAACCGATCACGCCGACGCGCTGGTAGTCCTCGCGCAGCGCCAGCGGCAGTGCCGCCAGCAGGATCATGGTCGACTCGTCGCTGGTCGGCGCCTGCTGCATCGACACCGACATGGCCGCATCGACCTTGCCGTTGGTGGCGATGGCACGCATGTGCCCGCCTTCATGCGGGTTTTCGTAGACCGCCACGGTCGCGGTCTGGCCATCGCGCGAGAACAGCATCCGCGCGGTATCGGCCAGGCGCACATTGCCATGGCGGTAGACGGAGGAGTTGAGCACCAGCGGGTCGAACCGCACCAGCAGCACCGCCGCGATCACCGCGGCGATGCCCAGCGCACCGGCCCGCAGCACCGGCGAGCGCAGCCCGCGTTCATCCGCCGCCCGCACCCGCTGCAGCATCACCCAGCCCAGCGCGATATCCACCACCGCGGCCACCAGCAGGGCGTACTTCAAGCCCAGCAGCGGCATCAACAGATGGATGGCCGCCAGCACGCCCACGATCGCACCCAGCGTATTGAAGGCGTAGGCCTGGCCGATCGAGCGCTCGCCATGGCCGCTGCGCAGCAGGGCCAGGGTCAGCAACGGCAGCGTCATGCCGGCGAAGAACGCGGCCGGGAACATCACCAGCCCGGCAATCACCGCACTGGCCAGGTTGTACAGCACGTAGCCATCTGCGCTGCGCACGATGACCCGCATCAACCAGCCTACCCAATCGAACGCCTGGGCGTATACGAACATCGAGGCCAGCGCGGCCAGCCCCATCCAGACCTGCACCCAGCCGGCCACACGCAGCGGTGACTGCATGCGGTCCGCGCGCCGGCGCAGCCACAGCCCACCGAAAGCGATGCCCAGAATGAAGGCCGCCAGCATCAGTTCGAAGGAATGCAGCGTGGTGCCCAGTGCCAGCGACAGCATGCGCACCCAAGTGATTTCATACACGAACGACGATGCGCCGGTACCGGCGGCCACCAACAACACCAGCAGCACCGGCACCGCATTGCGGCGCGGCCCGTCGGATGCCGGTGCGGGCGCCGGGCTGGCGACCACGGCCGGGACGCTGGCGTCACGGGCCAGGGGATAGACGACGATGGCGACCACGATGTTGAGCAGGCCCGCACTGAGTACGGTGCCAGGCAGACCCACCGCTGGCAGCAGCAGGTAGGTGGCCACCAGCGCACCGGCCGCCGCGCCCAGACTGTTGGAGAAATACAGGCCGGCGAGCACTTCGCCCTGCGCCATCGGCTGCAGGCGCATGTAGCCGGCGCTCATCAGCGGGAAGGTTGCCCCCAGCAGGATGCACTGCGGCAGCACCAGCGCGGTGGCCAGCGCCCAGCGCAGCGCGGTGGAGGACGATCCCTCCATGCCGGGCATGAGGTGGGTGTAGGCCCAGCCGGTCACGCCCTGGAACAGGCCGTCGAAGCCGATGCCGAGCACACCGATTACCAGCTCGATGATCGCGTAGGCCAGCAGAGGCCGGCGCAGCAGCGCGCTGCGCCGGCTGACCAGCCATGCACCCAGTGCCATGCCGCCCATGAACAGGATCAGCACCAGCGACTGCGCATGCGAGGAATGCCCGAGAAACAACCCCAGGTACTGCGTCCAGATGGACTGGTAGATCAGCCCGGCGAATCCGGACAGGATGAAGATCAGCAGCAGCCATGGGACATGGCTGTTGGATGGACGGTTCATTGCGGCTCCCCAGTCGCACGGTCAATCGTCAACAAGACACCAACGCTGCACAACGTGCAAGTCCCGGAGGGTCGAACGACGTGGATCGCTTCCCTGCACAGGCCCTGGCGCAGCCTTCAACCCCAGCAGCATCACTCCTCGATGCGTGGAGGCTGCTGCCGCACCACCGTCATGACCCGCAGCGCCGTGGCTGCCTTGATGAATGGGTTGCACATCTGGACCAGGAACGCGTTGTGCCCAGGTTCGTCCAGCCCGGTCGGCTCGCGGCACGCGCTGGGCACGTAGAACGTACCGAATGCCTGGTCGAACACTGAAAACACCGTCGCGAAGTTCTTGCCGACGCCCTCCCCCTGGCGCACGTGGTGCCACCGGTGCATCGCCGGAGAGACCAGCACCCGCCCCAGCCATCCAAATGTCCATGGCACGTTGGCATGGGTCAGCAGGCCGTAATAGTGCCTGACCAGCGCATTGGCATAGATCGCCCAGAGCGGCACGCCCAACAGCAGCAGAATGCCGATATCGATCAGCGCGGCATTGAGCCGGTTCAATGGGTGCTGGCGATAGGCCGAGAACCAGCTCAGCTCGCGATCGCTGTGGTGCATCGCATGGATCGGCCAGAACCAGCGGGTATGTTCGAGCCGGTGCCGGACATAACTGATGCCGTCGGCCACGAACAGCACGATCAGCAGCACGCCCCACGCCGGCAGCGCATTCCACAGCTCCGCGGTCCAGGCCATCTGCCAGCCCCGGCTGGCCCGATACATCCAGATCAGCAGCATCCCCAGAAGCGGCATCAGCAGCACCACCTCCAGCGCCAGGCACAGCAGGTTCACGCGGGCGCCCTGTGGCCACACGCGCCGCAGGATGCCTGCAATGTTCCGGCGCTGCAGGATCAGCGCAAGCAGCAGGAAGGCCCCGGCCTCGACGCTGACCGAGGCATAGGCTTCATACAGTTGAGCGCCCAGGTCGAACTCCATTTTCGGCACCAGAACCGCCAATGCACCCATGGAGCACCTCCAGATCAGGATTCCACGCAATCAACAAACAAAAAGGCCCCGTTCGCACGGGGCCTTCTTCAATCGCACTCAGCCGCAGCGCTTACAGCGAGGCTGCCGGCTTGCCCTGGCAGGAACCCGGGCGGAACTTGGTGTCGATCGAGCCTTCGCAGGTCCATTCCGGGATCACGCCGTTGGCCACCTTGCTGGAGTCCGGGGTCAGGGTGATGGTCTTGCCGTCGATGTTGCCGTCACCAATCGCCTGAGCCTCGGCGATGATGGCCTTGCCATCCCACGACAGCGACTTCACATACTTGGTCGGCTGGAAGTCCGGCTGCCACTTGTTGTCCGGCAGCTTGTTGTTGCTGGCCACGTATTCCGACAGGTCGGTACGCAGCGAAGAAGCCGCCAGGATCACTTCCGAGACCTTGGCCTTCTTGGTGTAGTTCGAGTAAGCCGGCAGCGCGATGGCGGCCAGGATGGCGATGATCGCAACGACGATCATCAGTTCGATCAGGGTGAAGCCCTTCTGGTTCTTCATGGTGGTACATCCCCAAGATGAGTGGTGGTTGATGTCGGGGCCGACGGCCGGCCGGCCAGATGACCGGATGAGCAGGCTGCCCGTCCCCGCGGGTGGATCGACGCAGGTAACGTGCCAATCTCCCATGGCAGCGTCTCCCCGATTTCCCCGCGCCAATGATGGCAGCAATTTCGCGGATGGGAACCCCCCCGCGTCGAATCTGCGATGGACGCGGCAATGTGACGCGGTACGTCACCTTTCGTCTCGGCAGGTCGAAAACCCTGCGCAGCGTCACGCCAGCGGGCTCCCCGGACGGCCCCGAACCGGCTACCATCGCCGGTCAGGATGCCCGCCTGGGGATGGCGGGCCTTGGGGAGCCAACATGTCTGTCAGTCGCAGTGCGATCAAGAAAGAGCCCGTGGCCCGTGCCACGATGGAGCTGCAACCGTTTGTCTGGGAGGGGACCGACAAGCGGGGCATCAAGATGAAGGGCGAGCAGTTGGCCAAGAACGCCAACCTGCTGCGTGCCGAACTGCGCAAGCAGGGCATCAACCCGGGCCAGGTCAAGCCCAAGCCGAAGCCGTTGTTCGGTGCCGCCGGCAAGCCGGTGACGCCCAAGGACATCGCCTTCTTCAGCCGGCAGATGGCCACCATGATGAAGTCCGGCGTGCCGATCGTCTCGGCGCTGGAAATCATCGGCAGCGGGCACAAGAACCCGCGCATGAAGAAGATGGTGGACGGCATCCGCGCCGACATCGAGGGCGGTTCCTCGCTGTACGAGGCCATCAGCCGCCATCCGGTGCAGTTCGACGAGCTCTACCGCAACCTGGTCCGCGCCGGCGAGAGCGCCGGTGTGCTGGAAACCGTGCTGGACACGATTGCCTCCTACAAGGAGAACATCGAAGCGCTGAAGGGCAAGATCAAGAAGGCCCTGTTCTACCCGGCCATGGTGCTGGTGGTGGCGTTCCTGGTCAGCACCATCCTGCTGGTGTGGGTGGTGCCGCAGTTCGAGGAGGTCTTCCAGAGCTTCGGCGCCGACCTGCCGGCGTTCACCCAGATGGTGGTGAACCTGTCGCGGTTCATGGTGTCCTGGTGGTGGCTGATCGCCATTGTGGTGATCGGTGCGGTGGTGGCCATTGCCATGACCTACCGGCGCTCGGAGAAGATGCAGCACACCGTCGACCGGCTGGTGCTGAAGGTGCCGGTGATCGGCCAGATCATGCACAACAGCGCCATCGCCCGCTTCGCCCGCACCACGGCGGTGACCTTCAAGGCCGGCGTGCCGCTGGTGGAGGCGCTGGGCATCGTGGCCGGCGCCACCGGCAACAAGGTCTATGGCGACGCCGTGCTGCGCATGCGCGACGACGTGTCGGTCGGCTACCCGGTCAACATGGCCATGAAGCAGCTGAACCTGTTCCCGCACATGGTCATCCAGATGACCGGCATCGGTGAAGAGGCCGGCGCCCTGGATGCCATGCTGTTCAAGGTGGCTGAATACTACGAGCAGGAAGTGAACAATGCCGTGGATGCCTTGAGCAGCCTGCTCGAACCGATGATCATGGTGTTCATTGGTACCATTGTCGGTGGCTTGGTCATCGCGATGTACCTGCCCATCTTCAAACTCGGCGCCGTCGTCGGCTAAAGGCATCAATGGCATTTCTCGACCAGCACCCCGGCCTTGGCTATCCCGCCGCGGCCGCTTTTGGACTGCTGCTGGGCAGTTTCCTCAACGTGGTCATCCTGCGCCTGCCCAAGCGGCTGGAGTGGCAGTGGAAGCGCGACGCGCGCGAGGTGCTGGAAGAACCGGACTTCTACGAGCCACCACCGCCGGGGATCGTGGTGGAGCCCTCGCACTGCCCCCACTGCAAGCACAAGCTGAGCTGGTACGAGAACATCCCCCTGTTCAGCTGGCTCGTTCAGGGGGGTAAATGCCGCCACTGCAAGGCCCCCATCTCACTGCAGTACCCGCTGGTGGAGGCGCTGACCGCTGTGCTGGTGCTGGCCTGCGTCTGGCAGTTCGGCTTCGGCTGGCAGGGCTTCGGCGCCATCGTGCTGACCTGTTTCCTGGTCGCCCTGTCCGGCATCGACCTGCGCACCCAGCTGCTTCCGGACCAGCTGACCCTGCCGCTGATGTGGCTGGGCCTGATAGGCAGCATCGACAACCTGTACATGCCAGCCAAGCCCGCCCTGGTGGGCGCGGCGGTGGGCTACCTGTCGCTGTGGACGGTCTGGTGGCTGTTCAAGCAGCTGACCGGCAAGGAAGGCATGGGCCACGGCGATTTCAAGCTGCTGGCGGCCCTCGGCGCCTGGAGCGGGCTGAAGGGCATCCTGCCGATCATCCTGCTGTCTTCGGTGCTGGGCGCCATCATCGGCTCGATCTGGCTGTACAGCCGCGGCCGTGACCGCGCCACCCCGATTCCGTTCGGCCCGTACCTGGCCATCGCCGGCTGGCTCTACTTCATGTGGGGCGCGCCGCTGGTGGAGCATTACCTGGTGTTGAGCGGGCTGCGCTGAGGGGATCCCCCATGAGCCGTTATGTGGTGGGCCTGACCGGTGGCATCGCCGCCGGCAAGAGTGAAGTGACCCGGCGCTTCGAGGCGCTGGGCATCGTGGTGGCCGACGCCGATCTGGCCGCCCGCGCGGTGGTGGAGGCCGGCAGCCCGGCCCTGGCGCAGATTACCGCGCGTTTCGGCGCCGGGATGCTTCTGCCCGATGGCCAACTGGACCGGGCCCGGCTGCGCGCCCATGTCTTCGCCGACCCGGCGGAACGGGCGGCGCTGGAAGCCATCACCCACCCGGCCATCCGCCGGCTGATGCAGCAGCAGTGCGAACAGGCCCGGAGCCCTTATGCGATTGCGGCCATTCCGCTGCTGACCGAGGTGGGTGGCCGGAAAGCCTACCCATGGCTGGACCGGGTGCTGCTGGTGGATGCACCGGAAGGGGTGCAGCACGCCCGCCTGATGCAACGCGACGGCATCGATGCCGCGCTGGCCGACCGCATGATTGCCGCCCAGGCCAGCCGCACACAGCGCCAGGCACTGGCCGATGACGTGGTGGTCAATGATGGGCAGCCGGACGACCTGCAAGCGCAGGTGGAACACCTGCATGCGCAGTACCTGGGGCTGGCCGGGGGCTGAGGCGGGTTGCCGGCCAGCGGCCGGCACTACCCAGGCGCATCCAGCGCGCGTCCTGGATCTGAGGCGTTCCGAATCCGCGCGCAGGCTTGCCGCAGCTATTGCAGGGTTGCTGCGCCACGGGCCATTTCGGCCTGCAATTGCTGCTGCGCGTAGCAGGTCAGCTCGCGCGCGGCCAACAGCAGGCCTTCGATGGCATCCGGTGGCACGACCTGCAACGGACCTCCGCGGGTGCGCGCGATATGCGCGGCATACATCATCCGGGTCAAGGTGGAGATGCCTGCCACGGTGTGCCTCAAGCCGGCCGGGGTGCCGGCCTGCGGGGGCTTCAAGCCGGCGCGCCGCGCAGCGTCTGCGGTGAAGCCGTCGACGTCCATCTGTGCCATCAGGATCGGCATCAGGCCATCGGGCCGGGACAGCACATCCTCGACGCGCTGGGCGACCGCGGTGGAGAGCTGGCTGACCGAATCGCCAACCAACTGGTGCAGGTTCGGGTAACGGGCATGGTGTGACACAAGGAGGCTCCTGGCAGGCGACGGACGATCCGACACTGGCATCTGGCCATCTGCGCTTCGGCCCGTCAGGAGGCAAACGCGTCAACGAGGGTGCGGGTGCTCGGAACCGTGAGCCACCGCACGCCGAGGCAGGCGGAAACAGTCATGTTCCGGTAGATCCACGCCATGCGTGGATGGCCGATGCCGAGTACCGGGCATCAATGCCAACCCAGGTTGGCACCTACCAGGGCAGCGTCATGTGCCAACCCGGGTCGGCCACGCCGCCGTTACAGCGGCTTGGGCGAGAACGTCAGTGTGGCGATCACGCCGCGCTGGCCACCGGGCCGCACACTCACCTGCCAGCCGTACAGGTCGCACAGGCGGCTGACGATCGACAGGCCGATGCCGCCGCCCTGCGAATGGCCCGCGTGGGTACCGCGGTAGCCACGCTGGAACAGCTTGGCCGCGTCTTCCTCGCTCAGGCCCGGACCGCTGTCGGTCACCGAGACGGCGTTGGCGCCCACATGCACGCGCACTTCGCCATCCTGGGAATACTTCACCGCGTTGCCGATCAGGTTGCCCAGCGCCACCGACAGTGCGGCTTCGGGTGCGTCGATCACCAGATCACGCTCGCCTTCCAGCGCCAGCTCCAGCGGCTTGCCGCCCAGCTGCGCGCGGTGTGCATCCAGCAGCTGCTCGGCCACGCGGGCCACGTTGCTGGTGCCTTGCCCGCGCTCGTTGCGCGACAGCAGCAGCAGCGCGCCAATCAGATCGCTGCATTGCTGTTCGGCACGCTGGATGCGCTGCAGGCGCTGCAGCACCTTCTCGTCCAGCCCGGGGCGGGTCAGCAGCAGTTCGGTGGCGCCACGGATCACCGCCAGCGGCGTGCGCAGCTCGTGGCTGACGTCGGCGTTGAACTCGCGGTCACGCTGTACCACTTCGGTCAGCCGCGAGGAGTAGTCGTCCAGCGCCTGTGCCAGCTGCCCCACTTCATCATCGGGGAAGCGCGGCGCCAAGGGCTCCGGATCACTGGTGCCGCCACGGTAGGCACGCAGCCGCGCCGCCAGATCCGACACCGGCTTCATCACCTTCGAGGCCGACCACCAGCCGAGCACCAGCGACAGCACGCTGAACACCAGCACCGACAACACCAGCGCGCGGTTGAGCTGCTTGCCACCGCGCACGCTGTCGGTCATGTCATAGGCGAGGAAGAACCAGGCGTCATCGGCCTTGCGCACCGCGAGCTTGTAGGCGTAGGGCTGCCCCTGTTCGTCGGTGCCACTGAGGTTGTAGTTGCCGTTCTGCAGGTCGGCCCACTGCGGCCAGGACTCGCGCGCCTTGTCGAACTTGTCGGCCGAGTACGCGTAGGCCCGGATCTGCTGTACCGGCACTGCCGGATTCCGACCAGGATGCTCGTAGAAGCGGCGTGCGTACTCTTCGATGTTGTGGTTGATCACATCCTCCACCAGCTGGTTTTCCACCCGCATGCGGGCCCAGTTGGTGGCGAAGGCGAACAGTGTCGTCAGGCAGAAGCCCAACAACACGAATGAAACGATGATGCGGCTGCGCAGACGCCGCCGATAGGGCGTACGTCGGCGCTCCCCCTTGGTTGCCACGGAATCAGGCTTCCGGGGTGGCGATGCGGTATCCGATGCCATGGCGGGTCTGGATCAGCGGCACTTCAAAGGGCTTGTCGACCACGGCGCGCAGGCCATGGATATGCACGCGCAGCGAATCCGAGTCGGGCAGTTCTTCGCCCCACACGCGGGTTTCCAGTTCTTGGCGGGTCACCACGGCCGGGGCCGCTTCCATCAGTGCCTGCAGGATCTTCAGCGCGGTCGGGTTGAGCTGCAGCAGCTTGCCCTGGCGGCGCACTTCCAGCGTGTCCAGGTTGTATTCCAGATCGCCGGTCTCCAGCACGCGGGTCTGCACGCCCTTGCCGCGTCGCGACAGCGCGTTCAAGCGCACTTCCACTTCCTGCAGCGCGAACGGCTTGATCAGGTAGTCGTCGGCGCCGGAGTCGAAACCGGCCAGCTTGTTGTCCAGCGAATCACGCGCGGTCAGCATCAGCACCGGGGTCTGCTTGCGCGCTTCGTTGCGCAGCTTGCGGCACACTTCAATGCCATCCATGCCCGGCAGGTTGAGATCCAGCACGATGGCGTCGAACTCGTGGACCACCGCCAGGTGCAGGCCGGTCACGCCGTCGGCAGCGAAGTCCACGGTGTGGCCACGATCCTCAAGGTAGTCGCCAAGGTTGGCGGCGATGTCGCTGTTGTCTTCGATTACGAGAATGCGCACTGGAACCTCTGGTTCTTGAAGGGTCGTCGGGGGCCAGGCCCACCGCCCCAGAATGGCCTGGGGGCGGTGGACGCGACGTCTACCTGCTGAACGATACAGGTTCCAGTCTTAACATTTCGTACCGAAGGCACGAGGCGGATAGGCCCCCGTGGGCACCGCTCAGCGGCTGAGGCGCTGCTGGTCGGTCAGTGCCTGGCGGCTGTCGTCCTGGGCCTTGCGGCGCTGGGCCACGGTCAGGCACACGCTCTGGGGCATGTTGCTGCCGGTCAGGCGCTCGCGGCGGCAGATCATGCGGCTGTCGGCCTGGGCCCGGCTCATGATCGTGTTGACGATCTCCTGCTCGTTGAAGACGTCCGTGCGCTCCTGCGCTGCCAGCTCGTCAACCTTCTCGCGGCCGTTCATCTTGACCTTGATCCGGTTCAGCGCCTGCTGCACGCGGCTTTTGTCTTCCAGGCCGATCTCGCTGTAGTCCTCGCTGCCCATGGCCGTTTCAACGCGGCGGATCTGCTCGGAGACCGGCGTGGTGGCGTCCATGCGTACGGCCTCCTTCTGTGCCTTGGCCTGCACAGTGGCTGCCAGGCCCAGGGAAAGCATCAGCGCGAGCGTGGTGGTGCGGTACATGACGAGCTCCATGTTCGTCCGTGAATAGGGCCCCGACTTTACGGTTCCACCGATGCGTTCACAAGGGACGCACGGCAGGGTGACCGTTGGCGGGGCCCTGCCAGAACGCCAACCATCAGCGCCTGAAGTTCTTGTCGTCCGCCGGGAAGCTCTGGATGCCATTGAGCACCTTGCGGCTGTCCTCCTGCGCCTTGCGCCGCTGGGCGACGGTCATGCAGACGCTCTGCGGCATGTTGCTGCCGGTCGAGCGCTCGCGGCGGCAGACCATGCGGCTGTCGGCACGGGCCCGGGTCAGGATCGTGTTGATCACTTCCTGGTCGTTGAAGACCGCGGTCTGGTCATTCGGGCTGAGCTGCTCAACACGCTCGTGCTCGCCCATCCGGTCGCGGATACGCACCACCGCCTGCTGCACAAGGCTCTTGTCTTCCAGCCCGATCTCACTGTAGTCGTCGCTGTTGATGGCGGTTTCCACGTTGCGCAGCTGTTCGGCCACTGGCGCGCTGCCATCGAGCTTCACGCTGGCCTTCTCGGATTTGGCCTGGGCGGTGGTGGCCAGGGCCAGGCCCAGCACCAGGGTGAGGGAAATCATGCGCTGCATCGTTATCTCCATGTCATCCATGAGTGGAACGTCCGAGCTGCGGTCGCACCGGCGCCCCGCAGGGCAGCGCCGGCACAGGCCGACAGACGGTGCGATCAACGCCCCGCGGGCGGCGGTGCGAGGGTGTTGTAGCTGCGCTGGTCATTGATCAGCGCCTTGCCCTTCTCTTCGATACGGCGCCGCTCGGCCACCGTCAGGCAGCGGCTCTTGGGCATGTTGCTGCCGGTGGTGCGCTCGTACCTGCAGATCTGCCGGCTGTCGTCGTGCCCGCGCACCAGCAGGGTGTTGATCCGCTCCTGCTCGTTGAAGACTTCGGTCTGCAACTGCGGCGGCAGTTCCTGCACGGTCTGCCGCTCACCCATGTGCTGGCGGATGCGCGACAGCGACTGCTGCACCTGGTTGCGGTCTTCCAGGGACAGTTCAGCGTATTCCGGGGTGCCCAGAGCGGTTTCCACCTGGCGCATCTGTTCGGCCACCGGCGCCTGCCGGTCCATCTGTACAGCGGCTTTCTCTGGTTTGGCGGCAACACCGCCAGACAGGCCCAGCAACAACGCGATCATCATGATGCGGTACATGCCAACCTCCCGATCCATCCCGGAACGAAGGCCCAACTCTACGACCCTCACGCGGCCTCCACAAGGGACCGGCGCTGCTGCCCCGCAGCATAAAAAAGGCCCAGACGGTGCACCCGCCTGGGCCTGAAGTCGTATCCCGATTACCGATCCTGCTGAGAGGCAGAGCTGCGGTTCGCTGAAGCCTACGCCGGGTCCGATTAAAGCCTTGTTAAAAGTCCGGCTCACCCGCCATGAGAATCTCAAGCTACTGAATAATCAGGGCTTTTTCAGCTTCTCGACATGCGCAATGATGCGCGTGGCGACATCGACTCCGCAGGCTGCCTCGATGCCCTCCAGGCCAGGGGTGGAGTTGACCTCCAGCACCAGCGGGCCACGGGCGGAGCGGATCAGGTCCACCCCACACACCGACAACCCCAGCGCCTTGGCCGAGCGCACCGCCACCTGTTGTTCGGCGCGGCTGGCCTTGGCCGCCACCGCGGTGCCACCGGCATGCAGGTTGGAGCGGAAGTCACCTTCAGGGGCCTGTCGCTGCATCGAGGCCACCACCTGGTCGCCGACCACGAAGCAGCGCAGGTCGGCGCCCTTGGCCTCGCCGATGAATTCCTGCATGAGGAAATTGGCGTACAGGCCGCGCAATGCCTCGACGATGCCGCGCGAGGCGCTGGCTTTCTCGGTGAGGATCACGCCGCGGCCCTGGGTGCCCTCGTTGAGCTTCACCACATGCGGCGGCGGCCCGAGCATGGATAGCAGGTCCACAGTGTCATCGGGGTTGTCGCCGAATACCGTCACCGGCATGTCGATGCCCTTGGCCGCCAGCAGCTGGTGCGCACGCAGTTTGTCGCGCGAGCGCAGGATCGCGTCGGAGGGATTGGGGGTGCGTGCGCCCATCAGCTCGAACTGGCGCAGCACGGCGGTGCCGTAGCGGGTGATCGAGGCACCGATGCGCGGGATCACCACATCCACGCCGGTCATCGGCCGGCCCTTGTAGTGCATCGAGAAGCCATCGGCGGCGATGCGCATGTAGCAGCGCAGCGGGTCGAGAATGCGCACCGTATGGCCGCGTGCGCGCGCCGCCTCGACCAGCCGGCGGGTGGAATACAGGGAGCTGTTGCGGGACAGGATGGCGAGCTTCATCGCGGCAGGATCGGTCGGCAGGCGCGAAGCATAGCGCGGGCGTGTGGCGGGCGGATGATGCTCCGCAGGCCGCCGCATCTGCGTGCATGCCGGGGCTGTGCGAAGATGCCTTTCGCCGGCTACAGGACAGGACACGGCCGGCCTACATAATCCAAGGAGAACCACAGATGCGAATGGGAATTCCGCTGTTGTTGCTGTTTGGCCTGGTGGGGGGCGCCGCGCACGTACAGGCTGCGCCGACCCATGCAGTCTCCCGGCTCTACTTCGATGCCAACAACACCCTGATCGGCCAGGGCCTGCGTTACTGCACGGGCAAGACACAACACCAGGGCGTTGCCTCACACGCCAATACCCGCTGGATCGATGTTTCCTACGCCTGCCAGGGCGATTCGACAGACGTTTCCTACGGCAGCTGGGTGCCTGCGCAACTGCGGCAGGACTTCTGCACGCTGTATGACGCCTGCACATCACTGATGCCGTGGCCGGAACCCGGCCTGCCCGGCACCCTCGGCAATGGCTTCTACTCTGACTGACAGCCGATAGCCGCCCTGCTGTCTCCGGCGATGGCAGCATCGTCGCCGGAGATTCCACCCACTACGCCCCCGGAGACTTCATGCCGCTGACGATCCTTCCGCGATTCTCCGAAGTGGACGTACTCGGCCACGTCACCAACACCGCCCTGCCCGTCTGGTTCGAGGAGGGCCGCCAGGAGATCTTCCGGCACTTCAGCGGCGAGGCCAGCATGCGCGACCTGACGCTGATCCTGCGCCGCTACGAGATCGACTTCCTGCAGCAGATACAGGCAGGACGCGAAGTGCGTATCGAGACCCGCATCGAGAACATTGGCCGCTCCTCGCTGTCGATCGTGCAGCAGGCATTCCAGCTCGATGTACTGGTCGCCAGCGGACGCTGCGTGATGGTGCATTTCGACTATGCGGCCAATACGTCGCGCGAGATCGATGCAGGGCAGCGACAGGCGTTGTCGGCGCTGTTCACCGAGGAGTATGCGCAACGGATGCGCGAAGCAAGCGAGCCTGCCACCCAGGCCTGATCAGGGAGAAGGGATGCGAAGGCTGAAGCGTCCATTGCGAACCCGCAGTGCCAACGGAGTGTCCCGCCACTCCACAGGAAGTTCCAACGACGTGTGTACTGTCGGGCAACGCGTGATGTCGTCAAACTCCCAGCGTTCCTCGTAGGCCTCGCATCGGAGCGTGCCGTCATCGGCGGCTTCGATCACGTCGATCCAGGCTCCACTCCGGGCCTTGCCGCTGCCGCCCATTGCACGGCGGCCAATGGCCTGCCAATGCCCCTGCCAATGTAGGAGCCACACGCCCTCGATGGGACGCAGATCCCCATCAAGCACGCTGCCCGCCACCACCACGCATCGCCCCGCCGGGCTGCTGATCACCGTATCCAGATCGCAGGCATGGCGGTCACTGCGTTCGCCATCAAGACACAGGGCGTACGGACAGATGCGCGTGAACAGGGTCGGATGCGCGGTCAGACGCAGGTCGTCGGGAATCAGCGGGATGGCCTGCAGCACCCGGGCATCAGGCAGGACATGCCGCAATGCCTGCGGCAGCCCGGCGGCCAGCGCCGGATGCCCCTGTTCCAGCCATAGACCCCGACAGGGGCGCAGCGTGGTCGATCGGCTGGGAAGACCACGCAGCCACATCGCAGCTTCGGCATCCCCGCCACGCTGCCGATGCTCGTGCAGTACCTGCCAGAACAGGCTGGGCACCATCGCCTGCAGGTGCATCACCCGCTTGTCCGCTTCGTCGTAGACGATCACCGCTTCGCTACGATCAATGTAGCCACTGGCCACACGCAGCGCGCTGCCCGCCAGCGTCTGCCACTCGCCACTGGCATCATGGCTGCCGCCGGTAGACACGCCTTCCACAATGGCGCCATCGCGCAGCATCTGGGTGCTGTAGGCCGGCCCTCCCATGCCCAGCTCGCCCCACTCCAACAGAACATCATGGATGGGCGGCCGGGGAGCAAAGGGCCGCTGCGCCCGCGAGCGCAGCCGTGCGCCGCCTACAACATCACCGACCAGATCCAAGCGCTGCAGCACGCCGCCCACTGCAAGGCACGCGGCAAGGGCGACAACCACGCCCAGCGGAGACCACCAGGCCACACAGACAGCGACCAGGACCAGGAACGGCAACCATTGGGTGAAACGGCGGAGAGCGATTCGATCAGCGGACATGCGGGCATGCTGGCTACGACTGCGCACCATTCAAACCTTCAAGGTCGTGGCAGGCAATGCCTGCCCACAGTTTCCTTCCGACCTGGTGGACTTCGTCCCGCGCTGAGTCAGGCGCCTGGCAGGCCGGAAATGCCGCCGAATCGATTCTCCTCCTCGCTACCCGGCAGGAGCATGACAGGGAAGAGGACGAATACACCCAACGGGATGAAGGCGATCACGACGTACCAGCCAGACTCGTCGATGTCGTGCAGTCGTCGCACAGCCAGGGCCAGCATCGGTGGAAGGAGGACGATGACGGCGCCAACCGTCATGAACCACCCCAGCGTCCGGAACGGATCGAAGGCATCCCCATCGAGGAGCACGGTGCCCGTCAGCCAGTATCCGCCGTCCATCAAGGTGTAGCTCACCGCCACCACCAGAGCAGCAAGCAGGGAGTACGACCAGAATTCCTTGCGGTTGGATCGCCCTGAAAAGTCAAAGCAACGCCTGATGGGCACAAGTGCGGAAATCATTCACGCTCCGGGCAGCGGACGATGGGGCAACGGTTAACGGTCTTTTAGCATCGCCAGGCCCAGCACCAACTGAATCCTGCGGCGGTACGGCCCCGGCAGACAGCGCAGGTTGCCTGAGTCAGCCATCGCGGCCAGGGTCGTTGCTGCGCAAGCGGGCGCATGAGCCACTCGGGCAAGTGCCGTGAAGTCTCCAGACGGTCAGCGCGAGCCTCGGCAGAAGAGCTGCGTGCCGCGACGAGAACAGCCAACGGCGAGAAGGCCCCCAGAATGTAGGGGCCAACCCGATGGACATAGGGAGGGAGCGGAAGGAGCACCGGGCAAAGATCAAATACGAACTACTACAGGGCAACTCGGATTGATCAAATTCCAGATGCTGGCCAACTAACCAATTGCCAGCACTCTTTGGATCCCGGCGATCACTGGACCATCGTTGGCGGGTCGACCGTTACTCTGCCGCAGCAAGACCCACCGCCGCCGGTTCCACCACCGACCCAGCCACCACCACCGCCACCGCCACCGCCACCGCCACCGCCACCACCGCCACCGCCTCGTGCGGGAGGCGGAAGGATGTTCGATACTTCCTTGCCAGAGTCGAAGTTCTCACCGCGCCAGGTGTACTCGACACAGGAAATGCCATTGCAGACGGTAACAATGTCACCGACCATGATGCGATCAGGTCGTGTGACCTGCCAGATGCTGCCGCGCGTGGGATTGCGGCGATCTATTTCGTCGGAAAGAAGTTTACTTGTTCCCTCGTCTGGATTCGGTGTAGTCAGCATGCAACCTATGCTGCACTGAATAACTCCTGGATGCTTCCTTGCCTGGAGGCTTCCGGACGCCAGCAGCAGTGCGACCCCGAACAGAATTGAGATAGCCGAGCTATCAAGAGAAACAACACTCAGCGCATTCCTAACCTGCATAGATAGTCCTTATCTTGAGATGCAACAGTTCTTGAAGATTTCCTCAGACAGCGCGAGCGCCTCGGATCGCTGCCTGCTTGTGAGATCGTTCTCGGCTTTGACAATGTCGTTATTGTCGTAAAGCTGGGGATTGATGCGATTCAGAACACGCGTATAAGCAAGTGCTGCAACCGGATCTCTATCGCGTGTTCGCCCATAGCTGTAGGCCCTTCTTAAACTTCCCAGCGCCGCAATGTTTCCTTGATTGGCCATCTCGTTGAGATACCTGGATGAATTTTCTTTCCATTGAGCAAGCCTTTCTGGATCATGGATGACTTCATCGAGCGACCCGAGGACTTCTTGTGGCGACACTGCATAAGCGAGCATTGCCTCTTGCGACCCCATGGCCGCAGCTTTTGATAGCCAATCGGCGTGATAGATATCTTGATCCAGCGCCAGTGATTCACACTCCTTGAGAAGTCGTTCTGATCTTTCAAGGAACCAGCCGCCGGAACCGAGGCTGGTAGCGGATTGGGCCAACTCGTCGGCGCGATCAGAGGTGAATGCCTGGCATTGCTCGATGGTGAGATAGATTTCGTAGGTCGCCGTGGCGTCACCCGCTTCGGATCGCCGAATCAGCTGCTTCACATGGGCCAATGCGTCGCCTGGCGCACGGAATTCACGACCACGGATGATCTCGTAGGCTTTGGGGCCCAAAGGCTTGTATGACCCTGGCGGAATTTTTTTTTCGGCCTCCAGTTTATGGGCTGTCGTTTCGCGCAAGGAGGCTGAATTCCCGTTCTGAACGGGCGCATTCTCTTGCACCTCGTTCTTGTCGAGCGTTCGCTGAGCGTCATTCGTTTGTGGCCGGTAACCCCAAACCACACCGATCACAATGCTCGTCGCCACTACGGCTACTCCGATGCCGATTAGCTTCTTCTTCATCTATTGATCTCACGTCTCCGTCGAAACGGAATGGTTACAGGGGGAGGCAAGGTTCTAGTTTTACCGCCGACCTGTACAGAGTAAAAACGTTGAACGAAGCACATCCCCCCCGGTGCCTGCCGGGACCGGATTCATGATTCGTTCACATGATGGCGTATGAGCAGAAGAGGCGCTGCTTGGGCAGATGCGACATGAACACCCAGACTGTCCGATGCCTGTCAGCGTCGTACTCGCCGGCACTGTTTAGACGTTGCGTCTGGAGAGCGCAACAACCGCCAGAACACTGAGGTCGCAATACAGCGTGTGCTTGGTTGCGTTTCCGGGCCGATCTTCCACTGCGTCCATGCAAGCGGACACCCGCCGCGCCCCATCGCGGCAGGCTGATGAAGAGCACGAACGAGGAAGCGCGAACCAATGAAGGCACGCAGATCGATGGGCGCAAGAAAGCGGGCATGTAGCCCACCGGGACGGGGAAGAAGCAACGGTTTGGGGAAGAACGATACCTACGCAGGTCGTTTGAGCATTCGTTCTTCTGCCGGTTCACCTGTGCGCCATCAAGACCCTGGGCGCAGATCCGGTGACAAATGGAGCGGGCGATGGGAATCGAACCCACGTCAGTAGCTTGGGAAGCTACGCAATAAATGATTACAAATCAATCACTTAAGTTTAATTACCGCTCCGCAATTGCGCTATTCCACTGCTAGGATTCGCCTCCTTTTTAAGGGTCCATGCGCCGATTGCGGAGCGGAGCCGGCTCCCATCTTCCGTCAGTGGCGGAGTCGCAGCTAACATGGCTTGAACATCAGGGAGGGGACTGGATGACCATCAGCGATTGGATGATTGTGTGCGCCACATTGGCCGGCCCGATCATCGCCGTGCAAGTCCAGAAGGCGATTGAGGCGGCGCGAGAGGCGAGAAGCCAAAAACGGTGGGTCTTCCATCAACTGATGACGACGCGGGCCGCGCAGCTGTCGTTTCAGCACGTTCAGGCCCTGAACATGATTGATCTGGCGTTCTATGGGAAAGGCCCTGGGAAACGCAGCGTCAAGGAACAGCGGGTCCTGGATCTCTGGAAAGAGCATCTCGACCTGCTCTCGGATCGAGCCCTTCAAGACCGAGACATTGACGCCTGGATCACTAAGCTGCAGGACTCCCATGTCGAACTGATGATGGCGATCGCAGATGACGTGGGCTACCACTTTGACCGTGTCGTGCTCCGTAAGGGCGCATATAACCCGGAGGCCCATGGCGTCGAAGAACACGAGCAAAAGCAACTTCGCCGCTTGGCTATTGGGGTACTTGAGGGAAGAAACCCCCTCACGATGAACGTTGCCAGCTTCCCCATCGACGAAGACGCACAGAACGCTCAGACCGAACTATCAAGGCGGCTGAGTGAGCTGGTCTCGGAAGGAGAGTTAAAGGTTAGGCTCTCTCAGCCGGAAAGGACCACCTCCCCGCCTGATGAAGGGACGGCTTAGAAGTCTGCCTGACTCTATAAGAACATCAATAACTTGCATTGAATTCAATTCTGGAGCCGCCCGTCTGCAGCCCTTCAGCCGCCAGGGGATGCGCATCAGTTTTCTGAAGGTTCCGGGGCTTAGACCGTATGACGCAGCGGGTGGTGCCCTGCCCTCACCCACGCCTTGTGGGCGCCCCACGCGCGGGGCTTGGGCGCCGCCGGCAGTGGCCTGGGCGGCTCCAACGCTTCCTTCACTCGCGCGGTGGCGGTGGCCGTTGCCTCGACGAGGCGCCGGGCCTGTTGCTGCTGCTCTGGCGTCGGAGGGAGGCCGGGCAGCGGTTCGAGCGGATCGCTAGGCGTCGCGGCCAGCAGCTGGGCAACGGCAGCGCGCAGCCTCATCTCCGGGTACAGTCTGGCCGCGCACCAGCGTTCGGCGTAGCGCTTGCCCTGGGTGAAGCTGGCGGCGCGCTCATCCTTGGTCTGCCACATCTTCCGGGCGTCGAGGTGCACACGCACGCCATGGTCCTTGGCCGGCGTTATCTGGGCAATCTGTCGTCCACTCCACCACAGCACCCAAGCGTCGCCCATCTGGACCCAGCCAGAGGGGATCGGAGCGGTACGAAATCCTTGGTAGCCGTGTAGGGGAAGCATTGCCGGGAGAATACGGTTGGCCGTCGCAGATCCTGCGAACACGGCAGCGACCTGCCTGAATCGTTTGGACTGCGTGCCGGCGCGGCGCTGCTCACGCGCCCCCGGGTTGAGCTGCCTGCGGCCCCGGATCCGGCATGGTCAGGATGCCTGCCCGTGCGGCTCCGCGCTATCGGGCAACCACCCACTGACGTTCGGGGTTCTCCCTACGCAGCCAGCTTGTGCTCGTAGAACGGGTGCCGCTTGTCGTCAAAGATCCAGTACAGCGCTGCCAGGTCGCCCGGGTCTGGATTGAGCCAGGCGTCCACATGCTCTGGCTTGATGTTGATGATCGTCCGGTCGTGGCCAGCGGCGGCCACCTCTGGCTCCGGGTCGTCGGTGATGGCGGCGAACGACAGCAGATCGGGCTCCTTGCCGGCCGGATCCTTCCAGTACGACCACAGGCAGGCCACCAGCATCGGCTCACCGGTGCGCGGCGTGAACTGCACCACCTGGTTCTTCCCATCCGGCCCCTCGACGTTCTCGTAGAACGTGTCCACCACCAGCAGCCCGTGCGTATGGCCGAAGGCCGGTGCCCAGAACTTCTCCAGGCTGTCGCGGCGGGCGTTGTAGGTGCCGGGGAAGCGCTGGTCGTAGTTGACCGGCTTTCCGGCCAGACGGCACTGGTAGCGCATGGGCCGGATCACCAGCTTGCCGCCCTCGGAGACAATCACCGGGGCATACACGCCGGGGAAGATGCGGCTATCACGGTCCTTCGGCTCAGTGCGCTTCAGGTCGGCCAGTTTGGCCAGGGCGCGATCGATCTTGTTGCCGGCGATCCGCACATCCTCCCGGGCCTTCTTGGTTTCCTTCACCTGCAGCGCGCGCTCGGCATCTGCCAGGCGCTTGCGGTTGGCAAACAGCTCCTGCTCCAGCACCGCGGCCTCGGTCCGATTCCACTGATCCACCTCGGCCCACACCGCCAGCTCCGCCGGCGACGCGCCGGCCCGGAAAGCATCGTCCATTGCCTTCGGGGTCTTGGGCCGTTTCTTGCCCAGGTCGTGGGTGTAGAGGGCGGCGAACTCCTGCAGCGACAGGGTGGCGCCGGTCATCCGGACCAGCTTCTGATAGGCGGCGGTGATCTGGGCGGAATAGCACATTGGCGAAGTCTGGCCGCAGCCGGCGTCTGGGTGGCGTGATGGCTACAGGCCGCTCACGTCCACCACCATCACATCCATCCCGTTGCCTACCGCCACCGGGGCGGGGTGACCGAAAGCGGCATAGGTCCCCTCCCCGCTGTTCCAGCTTTCAATGTCGTACCCGTCGCCGCGGGAGTAAACGAACCCGGTAGAGCACGCCCATTGCCAAGGTGCCGTAGGCGTAACCTGAACCCCATGCCATCGGTAAGCCGGGCGCGTGACGGCATAAGCGTACTGGCCACTACCCGCAATCCGCACCTGTGCGCTGGGGGACACACCTGGCGTAGTGCGGAAGTCAGCCACGCGCATGTACTTTCGCGTCGAGTCGTAGACGATCCGCCCCTGGGCATCGAAGGTCTGCATTCCATACAGGCCGGTTGCATGCGGTCGATCGAAGACGAACACCTCTATCGTGTCGCCCGGTGCCGCGCCGGCACCGTGCCGGCTGATGAACCCAAACTCGAATCCGCCCGCGACCGGACGGGCCCGGCAGACCGTGAATGGATGCGCGCAGCGCGCGGCGACGATGGGTGCATCGCCCTGCACGGTCAAGAACGCCTGATTCCCGTAACCGCCAGTGACCGGTCCACCGGCATTCTGAAACACCAACGTGTGCTTGCTGATCAGCGCGTAGTTGAAGAATCTCGAATCGATGATGACGTGATTGTTGGTGTTGATGATCTCAAATCCGCCCTCTGCCATCAGTAGGTCCCATAGTAGAAATCGGATTCAAATCCCCACGAAACCGTGGTTCCGCTGAAGGTCACCTGCCCGAACTCCTTGGGGTACATCAACCCGTTCTGATCCAGAATCGGAAAGAAGAAGGGCTGCCCCTGTGCCAGCGCTGCGTCCTGCGCAGAGCCATTCTGCGAGGAGGTGACCCTGCCGAGAAGCCGCGTCATCCTTGAGTTCACAGAGACCTCAAGCTGCCCTTGCGGGCCGAATGCCTCAAATCCAGCGGGCATGTCTATTCCTCCAAACCGATGAGGGGCGCCCCCGCAAGGCCGCCCCATTCCAATCAACCCGAGTTCCCCCAGACACCGAAGCGCGCCCGCATAACCCCGTATTCGTCGTAGCAACGCCAGTGGCCATCGCTGTACTCGGTGCGCCGGCCGCCAGACGGAGAGGAAACGCGGAACACTTCAGCGAGCACGTCGAAGGCGCTCACCTGCCCATTGACGCCCAGCTTGATGCCGCCAATCTTGGCTCCCGCCTGCACATCCACCCGCCACTCGGCGGAAGACTCCAAGCCGCCAGGCGAGTAAGGCGACGGCTGCGTTTGACCTTCCCTGGCCTCCTCAAGCATCACGTTCGTGTGCCAGAAAAAGCCATCGTTCGCCGTCTGCCCTTGCGTCCCGCCCCACAACTCCACCATGGCGAACACCGCACCAGCCGGGGCCTGCATGATGACGAAGCCACGAGCCCAGCTCGCCAGCGACCTGCCGCCCTGTGCAGTAACAGGCTGCGAGTAGATTGCCGCCACCTGAGTGCCTGCGGCGTTGTAGAAGCCGAGACCGATGTGAGCACCGGCACGATGCGCAGCCATGTATGCCGAGAAGATATAGAACTTTCCAGCGACAATCGGTATGCGCTGCTGATTCCCATACACGCACCACTGGTCATTGCCAGGAGCACCCGCGCGCGTACCGCCAATCGACTTGCCGCCTTCCGGATCCCAGTCGGCGCCCGCAGGGGACACGGAGCCGCTCCATCCACCGGGATTCCAGGTGATGGCCCAGCCGGCCGAACCACTCCGGAAGGCGGAATTGGTCAGGAGGTTGCCACTACCGGCCTGCGAGGCCCGCATGGTCTGAACAACAGACGCGTCGGCCTTGCCATCCAGTGAAGTCCGCACTCCCTGAATCGCAGTGGCGTTCGTCTCAATGTTCTGGCCATCCTGGACAACTTGCGCCTTGAGCTGATTGAACCCAGCTGCACTAACGTCCCCGACCTGGGTCTTGAGACTGGTCAGATTCTCCGCAGTCGCATCCAACTTGCCTCCCTGCTGGGTGACAGTGGCACTCAAGGCGGTGAGAGCCGAGGCGTTGGCCGAGATGGTGATCTCGTCCGTCACATCGTAGAACTCGATGCGATCAAACAACACCGTCGCGTCTGCGGTGCCCGCCCCCTTACCGACCCATACCTGGCACATGACTTCGGATCGGTCGTCGCCTACGGGGTGCTCCAGTTCAAAGCGCTGCCACGCCGCCGAAAGCGTGGTGATGGTCTGATCACTGCTGCCCTCGCCACTGCTACCGCGAATCCGGCAACGTGCGGTGATTGTCGGCGTGCCTGCGGCAGCCCGAGCCACGATCACGCTACGCAGCTTTCTGCCGCTTCGCCCCACCTTGAGCGGTATCCAGGCGCCGTCGTTGGCGTAGATAGTTGGGGAGGCGGCTGATCCGACCTTGTTGGTGATGCTGGCCGCACTACCTGTCTGTCCGCCGCCGGCTACCCACTCAACGAGCCCGTTCGTAGCGCTGGCGTTCGCCACGCGCCACGGGTAGAGAGACCCGTCGAACAGCGCATTGGTGTTGAGATTGTCCCCCCGGTTGAACGTCGCAGCGAGGCCCGAGCGCAGGTCAGTGATCTGCTGCGCCGTCGCGTCGATCCTCCCCTCCGTCGAGGTCAGGCGTGTGGTCAAACTGGCAATTGCCGCCGAGTTGGCGGTCGTTGCGCTGATGGCCTCCTGCCCACTCGGACGGTACTCGCCCGCAACCAGCCCCCTCTGCAACATCACGTTGTCGAGCTCCAGGGCACAACCACCGGGAGCACCACGCGCGAACATGCGCCCGACGAACACTCGCGCGGTCACGGCATCGGCCGGCGCCTTCATCGTGAGCACTGCGCGCTGCCACTGGGAGGTAAGGACCAGGTCCGGCATCGTGCTCGTGGCAGCGACGCCTCCGTCCACCTTCATCCACTGCACATACGTGCGCGCAATGTTCCCCTGCGTACCGCGCAGGTAGGTAGAAAGGACGTAGTCCTGTCCTCCTTGGATCGGAACGCGCTTGTCGCTCGCGTTCGGCGTTGCCAGACCTACGTACTGATCCACCGCGGTACTGGTAGCGCTGATGCGGAACGCACGACCTCCACCTGGAAGAGGCGACGGGACGTAGGAGTAGCTGACGGCCGTCATGGTCCCTTCGGTCTGCCAACCCGTCGGCACACTGGTGTCAGTCGGCGAAACCTCATAGCTGCTGTTTGACAGCAGGTTGTCGCCGCCGATGCCGTCCAGCTGGCTGCTCAACTTCGTCACGCTGGAGCTGACGGTCTCGATCTTGCCTTCCGCACTCGTGACCCGATTGCCAAGCTGCTGCAAGGCTTCCGCGTTAGCGTTGGTGCGGCCACCCACGTCGGTTACGTCGTTGCGCAGAGCAGTGATCTGCGACGATTGGGAATCGACGGTCGATCCAAGCTGACTGACAGTTGAAGTCAGCCCTGACAGCGCCGAAGCAGTCGCGTTGATCGTGCCTTGCAGCTCATTGGTGCTCGCCGACCACTGCGTTGCCACCTCACCCTGCTGGAACTGCACGTTGTCCCAGTCCATCTGGACGGTGATCGCAGCGCCGCTGTTGGGCAGGACCGTGCGGTAGTAGACGCGGGCAAATGCCGCGTTTGCCGGCGCAGCGCGCGGCGTGCTGACGATGCGTCTCCAGGTGTTCTCATTGTGGGTGAACACATCCTGCGCCGCACTTCCAATCGTTGCCCCACTGGCATCGAGGAACCAGATGATCAGCGCGGGTGATGCCGGGCCGCCGCCATTTCGAACGAAGGCACTGGCCACGTACTTCTGCCCCGGCGATACCTTCAGAGCCTTATCCGGGGTGCGCGTCTCAATGTACTGGCCCGCCGAGGCAGTGGCCACCGAGGCGACGCGAAGCGCCTTCACAGAACCCGGCAGGTCGGAGTCGACGTAGCTGCGCGTGGTCGAAGGCGCGTTACCGCCCCAGACCCACCACGTCGGCGGAGACGTGTCGTTCGGGCGATCCTCGAAGCTGCTGTTTGGCAGCAGGTTGTCCCCTCCAATGTTCTGGAGCGAGACGTTGATGCTGGTGATGGACTGCGCCAGCGCGTTGGTGGTGGTGGCAGTGGCCTCCTGCAACGCCGTGACGGAGGCTGCGGTTGCCAGCGAGCCCGTCCCAGCCGGCATGCGGGCTTCCATCGTGCTGATGCGCTGCACCTGCGCCTGGTCCGCCGCCACGCGAGCGCGCAGCTCCTCGTACGCAAGGCCCGCGGTCAGCTGGGCCGGGTCCGTTCCCGTGTAGTTGCCACGCATCTGCACCGCCAAAGCCGTGCGCTGGCTCGCCTCCGCGGCGTCGGCAGTGATACGGGCCTGCGTCTCCTCCTGCACCAGCGCCACCGAGGCGCCAGGCTGAGGCCGCCCCACCGCGATGTAGTCGACCAGGTAGTAATTGGCGACGGTCTGCGCCGGGCCCAGCTGCAAGCGGATCGCGTCAACCGTGGCCGGCCACCAGGCAATGTCCTGCACATCAACGGTGGCTACGCCGTTCACGTCCCACGCCGGCTCGGCGATAGCGGCACGCTTCTGCGCGTTCCACGCCTGATCCGCCGTGGTAATCCACTGCAGGAAGCCGCCCCATGCCGGCGCGCCCACCCTCTTCACGCGCAGCTTGACGAAACGATAGGCGCTGCCATCAATGGCCAGCGCCACCGGCGACTGTACCCACGGCGCAGAGGCATGGTTGGCAGGCCGCAGCCAGCCATCCACGAGCGTCGGGGCACCATTGCCCGTCCATCCTTCGATGGTCTGGTTGAACGGCCACAGCTTGATGCTGTCGAACTGTGTACCGCTGCCGGCGGCCACCTCCGACACAGCGCGCGCCAACGACTCATCGGCGCTCTGCCGCAGCTGCTCCTCCCTGGAAATGGCCGCCTCACGAGCCAGCTTCTCGTTCAGGATCGCGTCGATACGGGCCTGGGCCTCTGCGCTGATCGCCTGCAGGGCTTCGCTCACGCCCTGCTGCCGCAACAGCGCCTCGGCTACCAGGTCCTGTGCCGCCTGCGCCAGCCCGGCGGCACGCGCCTCCGCCTCATCTGCAATCGCCTGGATGCGAGCGCTGATCTCGGCAGCCAGCTTGGACTGTTGCTCTGCGAGATCCGTGGACGTGGTCGGCGGGGTGACGCCCACCACGGTCCCCGCTCCGGTCTTTCCCCGCACGGTCGGGGTGATCTGAAACCACCAGGTGTTCCCGCTCCCGTCGTTGTAGACGTATCGGGTCTCGGTGGTGCGGTGGATCTCCAGCCACGGCCCGTTCTGGCTCTCGCTCCGCGAGATGACGTAGATCACACCCTCCAGATCGACGGCATCCCATTCAAGGACAACGCCGTCGGCTACCGGCGTGGGATTGACCCCATTGGCCGGCGGTACATCCGGCGCCTTGAACGGCACCGGAAACCAGGTTGAGAACCGCGGCGCCACCGGAGACGCGGACGGCAGCCCGCCCACGCCGATTTCCACCAGCGTGAGTTTCCTTGCTTGCATTGCTGATTACCTCGCGTTGAGTGCTTCGCGCAGCGCTGCACTGCTGGCGGCGCGTACGCCCTGGGTAGTGGTAGACACGAGCTGGCGGAGCAGCTGGTTCTGCTCGGCGAGCAGAGCGTTGCCCTGCTGTACGGCGGCGGTGGTTTGCGTCTGAGCCTCGTTGTTCACAACCAGGTCGAACACGGCCCGGCTGAAGTTGTCCGGCAGCGCCTCGATGGCGTCTGCCAACGCCCCCATGCTGGTTCCGTCCGGCTGATTGAGATCTCCGACCTTCATGCCATCGATGAGGCCGGTGACTCGGCCATACAGGCTGTTGTAGTCCTGCCCGCTGGCGTACAGGTTCCGACCGAAGCCCAGCGCGGCCTGAGCTGCCGCCTGCGCGGCGCTGGTGTCGCCACCGGCCACGGCCCGCTCCAGCTCCTTCATCGCTTCGCCCAGCTTCTCCTGGTCCGTCAGCGGCGAAAGGTCACTGATCGAAAGGCCGTACTGCATGGCCTTCTTGTCCTTGTCGATCTGCGCCTGCAGCTTGCCCATGTTCGTGGCGCGTAGTGCCTCGATCTTGGCCAAGTCCTCCGCGCGCGCGCCCGAGAGGCCGAGCGCCTTGGCGTAATCGTTGGCCGACTTCACCTGTTGCCGATACGTGCGCTCAATCGACAACGCCTGCGACTGGTACTGCGTCAAGTTGGCCGTCATCAGCTGGGTGCTCACGTCGGCCATGAGGCTGGCATAGTTGCCGAGCAGCCCGGTCACCTTCTCGACCTGGGTGGCCAGGTCTGTGCCGGCGACGCTGGCCAGGTCCTGGAAGTAGTCCACCGCCTTGTTGACCTTGTCGACCTCCAGTCCATTGAGCGCCCGACCCAACTCGTCGGCGTTGCCAACGGCCAGCGCAATCGACGCACTGAGCGCGGTGAACACGTCCGATGCTTGGAAGTAGCCGTCCAGTTGGCCATCAAACCCCGCCGCCTTGACCGCCTCGCTGTAAAGTCGGTCGGTCATGTCGCCGAGGTAGGCTTCCAGCTGTGCCTTGGCCTCGGTGGAGTCGGCCGACAACTGGAGCTTGCCGAGATCGACGCGGACGGCACCCAGCTGCCTGGTAAGGTCCACGCCCAGCTGCTTGGCCAGATCGGTCGCAGCACCGCGCACCTGCCGCGCGGCCATATCGAAGGTCCGATCAATCCCCGGGTCTAGCGCGCCGTACTGCGTCCACTTCTTGTCGCTACGGAACAGTCCTCCCTTGGCCTTGATATCGGCGTAGCTCTGCGCGTCCATTCCGCCGAAGCCGTAGCTGCCGACGATGCCCTGCCCCGTGACCTTGGGCGCCTGGCGGCCGAACAGCTTGGCGTGGATGCTGGACCCGGACAGGATCGAGGCGACTTTGTCGTTGAAGCCCAGACCACGGAACGCCTTGTCGGCCAATCCGACCGCGCCGGCCGTGGCGATCTTGCCGGCCCAGCTCTCACCGTTGGCGATGTTCCAGCCCTGGTCGAACAGCTGGGCGTTCTTCATCATGCCGGCCACGATCCAGCCGATGATCGGCACCGCCGCTGCGGCCGAGCTTGCAGCACCTGCTGCCCCAGCCCCCGCTCCTGCACCGCCACCACCGATCAGACCGGAGAAGCTGGAGCCGGTCATGCCGGCCATGCTGGTCACGTCGCCGAAGCCGGTCAGGGTTCCCGCCGCAGCGCCGGCAGAGCGGCCAAAGCCGAACAGGCCCTGGCCCTTGGAAAGCAGACCGGCCACGGTGCTCACGTTCTGCCCACCGGCCGCCGAGCCGTTGCCGCCGAACAGGCCCATCAAGCTCTGCAGGTTCAGGCCACCGCCCTGCCCGTTGGCCGAATTCAGAATCTGCGTCTGGATCGGGATCACCAGCTTCTGCTGCAGAAACTCGCGGGCCAGGTCGCGCAACCCCCGCTTGGCCGCATCCCTCAGGTCGTCCCACAGGTTGTCGAAGTCCCGCATACCGCCGGCAACGAAGTCGGCCATGGCGTCAGCGGCATCGCCCACGCCGTTGATGACCACGCCGGCCCATGCCTCAACGTTGGCAGCTGCCTCCTCCGCACGCAGCGACAGATCGGCCGATGCCCGGGCGGCGCCCAGCATGGACTGCTCGTACTGCTCGTAGCTCGCCGCCCCCTTGGATAGCGCCAGCGCCTCCTTGCCGCCAGCGGCCTCCACCGCCTTCTGCAGCTCCTGCCGCATGTCCCGCTCGTTCATCATCTCGCGCCGCGACAGTTCGCGTGCACGGCCAACCTTGCCGAGCATGGCGACCTCCGCGTCCATGGTCGCCAGCAGCGATTCCGGACTGGCCAGCGCCTTCTCTACGTCGGCCGCCACTTTCGAGTACTCGATGGCGCTCTGAGCCATCAGCACATTGGCGTCAGCTTGCGCAATATTTCCCTTGGCGAGCAGGCTGTTGTACTCGGACATGTTGCCAAGGTGCCTAGCCATGGCCGCGGCCAACGGCCCCTCGATAGCCCCAGCAGCTTCCTGCGCTTGGCTGCGATAGCGGGCAATCTCATCTGCGCGCCGCTTCGCCTCCGCGTCGGCCTTGTCCCGTGCGCCCTTGTCAATATTCCCCGTTGGCCGGTAGCCCACGGCGTCAGGCTTCAGTGCAGATTCCGGCAACGGCTGCCCGTTGTCGATAACAACAACGGAGTCGGCCAAGTCCTTCATTCGTCGGCGCTTCAGAGCAGCATCAACGCGTTCCAACTCTGCTTCTCGGTCACGGACATACTTATCCCATGACTTGGCGTTAGCTTCGCTGTTCGTGTTCTGGAAAAGCCCTCCTTCCCACCATGATGCGTTCCCTGCTCGGGCCCTGGCGGCTACGTCCTTTGCGCCAGCGATCTGCTCCTCGATCCGCATGCGCTCCTGGATCAGACCGGCATAGCTTTTATCGGGAACAGACTTAAATCCTTGCGCTATCAGCGATGAGAGATTTCCAATCATCGACGCAGCTTCGGCGGCCTTGGTCGTTACTGTGGCCAAGCCTTGAACAATTACGCCGAACCCTTGTCGGAAATCGGGGTCGTTCAGGAGTTCAGAGAAATCCGATAGTGCCGGAATGATCTCCTCCGCCACGCTTACCTTTAGCCCCTTGAAGGCTAGATCGGCTTCAAGTGTGACCTTACGGAGGCGTTCGGTCGCCTTGTTGGTCTTTCCATCAATGATGGCCCCTGCCGCTTGCGCTGCATTGCCCCACTGCTGGAACCCAGCGCTGTTGTTGCGCAGCAGCGGGATAAGCGCCGATGCGTCGCTGGCGATAGCCTCCATGTAGAAGGTCAGTTCCGTCTGCGACAGGTTCGCCCGTTCAAGACTCTTGAAGTAGAGCCCTAACGCATCAGGCCCCGACAGCTTGCGCATTTGCTCGGCCGTGACACCCGTTCGCTTGGCGATATTGTCGAAGAAATCGGCAAGGGCTCCGCCCCCGGTCTGGACGTAGTCGCCTATCTTGTCCTGAACGTCCTTGAAGATATCCGCCAGCTTCTCGTGGCTCATGCCAACAGTGTTCGCGCCTGCCGCCATGCGCTGAAACTGCTCCGAGGTCGTCCCCGAAAGCTTGCCGAGCTTGTCGTACTCCACGCCAAGATCGGCGACCTGGCGCGTCCACTGAACCATGGCGGCGCCACAGGCCGTCACTCCAGCGGAAATTGCCAGGCCGATCGCCGTCCCAGCGCGCCGCGCGGACGCCTGCATGCTCTGCATTCGCTGATCAAATTGGCGCGCAGCCTTGCCGCCGTCGCGTTCAAACGAGCCCGTCTTAAGCAGAAGATCAACGGTAAGTGTGTAGAGGCTCATCGCGTAGTCCAAAGAAAAGGCCCGCACGTAGCGGGCCTTGGGCTCAATGTTAGGGGTGATGGCGAATCTGGATTCCCGACGAGCGGATGGGCGTATCGGTCAGGCCGGAACCTCCTCGAACTCCATGTATCCGGTGAAGTACTGCCTGCTGATGTTCTCCGCCGACGGCAGCTGTGTCGGATAACCGTAGATCGCCGACCGCGCCGCCAGCAGCGGGTCGAACGCCTTGCTGACCACGTCCCGGTACTGCGGAACAACGCAAGAGCGCCGGCGCCCCGCGATCGCTGCCGCCACCGTCTCCCAATCAGTCCCACCCAGCCCACCGCCGCGCACTATGGCAGTCGCCCGGCCAGACAGGGTGCATGTCAACCTGCGGTACAGACGCCCTGGAACCGTGTTCACCTGGGCGCCCTTCGTGCGGTTGTGCACACTGGTGTCGATAGTGGCCACCGCCCAGCCGTCGCTGATCCCCACACCGACCGCTCGGAAGATCCCGATCTCGCCAACGTCCACGTTCGTCGCGGTTGTCGCGATCTCGACGGACACGGTCGAAACCAGGGCATTGGCCTGCGGAAACAGCCATGCGCAGACACTCCTGTCGGGCAGTCGAACCGTGGTGCCGCTGGCGCCGGCCGCACTCACCTGCGTGCCGGGCGGGATGTTGAGGCCGAGGACCGCGATGATCCCCGGCACAACAGCCTCGGCCAGGGTGATCGTGATCGCCAGCGAACCGGTGCGCCGGATCCGCGACGATCGCCCCGGCTTGCCATCGAAGAGCGCCGAGCCCTGGTCCGCACTCAACCACGTGCCACCGGTGAGGGTCACCGTCGCGACTGCCGGCATGCCATATCCAATCAACACGTCATCATCCCCACACCGTCAGCACCACGTCCCCCGTGGCAGGGTTGCGCTCGACGCGCCGCACCAGGACAAGCTTGCCGTCCTCAAGCCCGTAGCGGCCATACGTGAGCCGGCCGATTTGACCCGGAAGCGGTGCCAGGTCCTGATCACCGCGCACCGTCAGTTGGTAGAAGTAGCGCTGCACCTGGTACAGCCCGAGTACCCGGTCCATTTCCACCTGGGCATCGCCGGCGTGCCAGAACAACGAGATGACCGGATCTGCCGCCTCCGCTCGCTGGTAGTGGACATGCAGCGGACCGGCGCCATACACCTGGCCTCGGTAGAGGCCAGTCAGCTCATCGCGTCGGGACTGGGGCACATCGACAACGTCGGTGACCAGGTCCGATGCGCCCAGCGCTTGCCCGTTGGGTCGGTAGGCCATGCGCCGCGTCAGGTTCGGAGCATCATCGGGCACCATGACCAGATCAGCGGCCAGATCATCCTCCGACAGGTCGAAGGCAAAAGCGCCGGCATAGGCCTCGGGTGCAGTCACGCGGACGAAGCGAAGCACTCCAGATGGATCCTGGTAGCAGCCGGCGCCGTAGCTGGGCAGGAGCGCATTCAGCGCAGCGCGGCCAGTAATGGCTGTGCCCGCGTAGTAGCCGATACCCATATAGCCAGTGGCCTGGTCGATTACCGCACAGTCGCTGGCCGACCACGCTGCTCGCCCCAACCTGGACATCACATCACCCACCGCCTGCTCCAACCGCGCCGGCATCATGCCCGCGCCGATGCTGGAGGCGTCAACCACCACCGGCGTCACCGGGGGCGACTTCAGGAGCAACTGTTGCCCGTCAGGGGCCTCGTTGTAGGTGTTGATCTCCATCAAGTCGCCGCGGTCCAAGACAGCGTTGATGTAGACCCGGCTGTCGGCGACGAACATTGATGTTGCGTCCGAGTTGGCGCCCATGGCCGGGATGCTTGCCACCGCGCCAATCACCACCGGCTGAGGCTTCCACGCCAGTGACGCCACATTCGGAAGGAACACGCCCCGGTTGATGGTCTCGTCCAGGTAGTCGTGCGCATCGCGCAGGTGCAGCGTCTTGGTGCCGTCGCCGTTGATCTCGATCTGCTCGATAGCGCAACGGAAGGCCGGGACCGCGTCGGCCCGCATCCCGTTCTCGGTTGCCAGCAGGATCTGCACCGAACTGCCTGAGGCGCCAGTGCCTGCCATTGCGTCCAGCAGGCCATCCGCATCGACCACGACGCACTCGGCGGCCGCTGCCTGGGATACCGGATCACCGCCCCATGGCCAGAACGCCAGCTCTTGGATCAGGTTGACGCCCTCGGCCACCAATCCCTCGTAGCGAACGTTCGCCGGGCTGTCGCCGGGCGCCGACAGCCAGTCCACGTCGGCCAGCCGGGTCGGGCTGACGGATGCAGAGGGCAACCGCCAGCCTGCAGCTGCCGCTTCGCTGCGCGGCCCCCACTGCCCCGCGTTTACTGCAAGGCACAGCCCGCCCGCCTTGGTGGCGGCCAGTGACGCGGCGAAGAACAGTGGCCCGGAGAGCTGCAGTTCACGCACCAAGATCTGCGCGCCGTTGAGGTAGAGCCGGATCTGGCGCGGCGCCCCGAAGACCACCTGCAGGCCGACAATGTCGCCGTGTGTCACCACCGGCAGACCCGTGGCGATTGCACCTCCAGCCTGCAGCAGGCGCCCGGCGGCGAGGTCCCAGCCGATGCTGGCGAGATCCGCACCCAGCGCCTTATTCAGCGCTGCGGGGCCGGTGGCGAAGCCTACGAGGGCTCCAACAGCGTCATCGCCCCACACCGCGAACTCCACGCCCACCGTCCCGGCATCAAGACTGAAATCGGAGCGCGCGTGGCTGGCCAACGTGGTGGCACCGGTGGTGGCCAGGGTAAGCCCGCCGTCTCGCGCAGCGAGTACCGGGCCAATGGGTGTGGCGGCGAACCGCCCGAAGGTGTCTGTCATGGTCATCCCAGTCCGTCGAACCAGTCCTGCGCCTCGTCCTCATCGGACCGTGGCACCAGGGCGTCGAGGTAGTGCTGAAAGGAGCGCTTGGTCCCGCCCTGGCTGTGCGAGGCGGTGATGTATGCGACGAAGGCAGCGGGCTTGATGTGCAGGCTCACGGGGTCGATGGGGTTCCGTTTGTGGAACTCCCACCATTCCAGGAACTCGCGGCGCGACATGGTGGCCCGCAAGTCCGACACCGGCCGGTGCAGGTGACCGGCGAGGACCTTCCAGAACCAGTCCTCGCCACGCTGCCTTAGCCGTTTCCCGCGTCGGCCTGAGCCTGCGCGGCATCGTCACCGAACCCGGAGTGCTTCATGGCCACGCGCTGCAGCTCAGCGGCCACCAGAGGCTTGAGCTGGGCGGCCTGCGTCACGTTCATGACCGGCTTGCCGTCTTCGTCGCAGATGGTTGCCGCGATCAGCTTGGCGCGGTCGCCCTCGCCCCACAGCTTGCGGAACTCCGCATCCGGCAGCTCGCGCACGTGGAACTGTGCCTTGGCGCCGTTCGGCAGGGTGATCGTATCGGCATGCACGTCCCTGGACGCGAACATGCCCAGGTCGGTGAACGACTGCAGGATGCTCACGGGCTGCTGCGGCTGGGTTTCGGTGGTTTCGCTGGTCTTGCTCATTGGCCGTTTCCTTGAATGGCGACAGGGCGCGCGGGTCGCGCACGGCTAACACGCGGAGGATCCGCGCGCCCTGTCAGAGAGATGGCCCGCCGCAGCGGGCCTGGGTGTGCGCCGTTGCCGCAGCCTTACGGCGTCGGGCGGTGCGTGGTGACGGCGCCGGAGCCGCGGATGGTGATCGTCGCCTTCCACACGTCGTTGTCCTGGCTGGTCACCGCGAAGTTCTGGACGAAGCCGTCGAACTGCTTGGACAGCACATCGGTGGGCGGGGTGATCTTGCCGGCGACTGCGGCCGGCTTCGCCGCTCCTTCGGTTTCCGACTTCGGCGCGGTCACCAGCCAGTTCACGACGGCACCGGTCTCGTGCAGCTCTTCCAGCTTCTCGTGGTCGACGCTGTCGTAGATGATCTCGATGCTGGTGCTGCCGGTCTGCTTGCGGCCGGCGACGAACTGGTCCCAGTCGTCGTCGTAGTCGGAGATATCGATCTCCGATGCCTGGCCATCGGGGAAGCCGACCGAACGCAGTCGGGTCACCTTGATGACCTCGGCCGCGGCGATGGCGACGAACAGCTGCGAATGCTTCGACTTGATTACCTGTCCCATAGGGGTTTCCTTGTGTTGCGCCCGTCGCCGGGCATGAAAAAGGCCCCTTGCGGGGCCAGTGGGTTGCCGTTGTGTGGTTCAGCGCAGTTGCAGGAGCCTGGCGTCGAAGGAGATGCCAAAGGCGTCCGTGCCGTCGCTGTCAGGCGTCGGGTTGTAAGACTCGATGCTGCCCGCGCGCTCGATCGCGTCGCGGATGGCGACGGCCGCGCCGTTGGCCTGCGTCAGCGCTTCGCCCCACACGGTCAATCGGACGCGCCAGCCGTCGGCCGGCGGCGGCTCGGACAACATCGCGGTGGGCGAACCGCCGACCACCTCCCACGTCGCGTAGGGCAGTGCTGCCTCCTGTGGCGCGGTTCCCGGCCACAAGCGGATCGGGTCGCCCAGCACGTGCCGAACCGCTGCATCACCCTGCAGCAGGGACTGGATCAGGGGAACCATCATCGCCAGCCATCCTTCTTCAGCTGCTTGCCCAGCGCCGCCCAGGTTTCATTGATGATCACCTGTGCCGCCTCCGGCCCCTTGGCCTCGCCTGCCGGCGTGAGGAACGGCTCGGCCCTCATCTTCCTGGTGCCGAATTCCTTGAAGCGCCAGTAATAGGCCCAGCCCGCCTCCTCGTAGACCTTCCCGACGCGGCCGCGGCGGCGGTTGCGCTTTGTGTTGGCGTACTTCCGGCGGCGACCGGTCTTAACTCCAACCGTGAAGTACTCGCCGCCTTGGCCTACACCTGCGCGCTGCCGGCTTTTGGTGTTGGCTCGGCGGGTGACGATCTGCGAGGCCATGAACCCCGATGCTCTCGGAGCGCGCCGCCGGGCATCGTCGCGGATGACGTTGCCGCCCTTGCGCATACCGGCTTGTACGACCCGCCCCTGGATCGCCTTGGGGGCCTCCCGAAGTGAACGCAGGAGGCCGTCCAGGCCGTCGATCTTCACCTGCTCAGCCATCGGACACCCCGGCATCGACCATCAGCGTGATATGCCCGCGTGCTGTCGCATCCGGCAGCACCGCACGAATCGCGTACACCTGCCCGTCAAACACCGCACGCATGGTTGGCACTACCCCGGGCAGGTAAGGGATCTCGATGCGTGCAGTTACCTGCCCATGCTCGGCCGAGGCCGCGGTGAACTCTCGACCCGAGAGCGGAACCACCTCTGCCGGCACGTCAGCCCGCCATCTACGCCATTGCTTCACGTCCCCGCCGAGCGGATCACGCACCGGGCCGTGGTCCTGCAGCTCGATCCGATGCCGGTATTTGCCTGCCCGCCTCATGGCAGCACCCGCCGGTAGGGGAACATCAGCCGGTCCAAGGTTGGGTTCTCGGCCAACTGCGAGCCAGCCACGACCGCCTCGCGGTTGGCGTACAGGTCACCCAGCAACAGCAGCACGGCCGCGCGCAGCGGTCCCGGAAGCGGGCCAGGTGTCGTCGTGAACTTCACCGGATAGGCGCCCGGCTCGCTGTCGAGCGTGGCTGGCTCAATCGGCAGCGGAGAGCGGCCCTCGCCGACCGGGGTCCACTCATAGGTCGCTGCTGCCAACGCATACCCCGTGGTGCGCTCCACCGACTCACGCGCGGCGGTGATGAAGGCGCCGATCAGCGCGTCGTCGGCATCGTGGATAACTACCAGGTGCGCCTTCGCTTCGCTCAGCGACACGGGTTCCTCTGCCGCCGGGGTCAACGTGCGCAGCATGGGTCATTCCTCCGGCATGGCCGAATTGATGGCATTGGGGTGGGGGTCGATCAGCCCGCCAAGGCGCAGCGCCTCAACGTGTGCCGCGTTGACCTGGATCACCTGGCCAATCTTCCCGAGGTGGTTGTTACTGAGCACCAGCGCCGGCACGGTTTCACCCTCCGGCGGAGCCGGTTCTTCATCCGGTGGTGGCAGGTCGTTGTCCGCCCCCACGGTTTCGGGCCTCTGGCTCTCTCCGCCCTCGTCCGTCTCCGGTTCACTGGCGGCCGCTGCCGCGTCAGCGTCGGGGCTTTCGGCGTCCGGCTGCTCGCCCTGGCTAGCCGCTGCGTCCACTACCGTAGCGGGCGCTTCCCGCGCGTCGGCCGGACCGCTGGCCGCCTGCGCGGAGGTGTTCTTCTGCTTTGCCATGATCGTCTCCGAGGGACGCCCGCGCTGGGGCGTCCCTCCGTTCGTGGGCCGAGGCGGTTAAGCCGCAGCGCCGTGCTTGAAGGTCTTCACCGCGCCGCCCACGTCGACCAGGTTGCCGCCGGAGCGCATCCAGGCCATGAAGCCCACCTGGCCCTTCTTCACGTAGGCCGAGTCGTTGAAGCGGAACAGAGTCACGGCCATCACGTCGCGGATCTTGTAGTAGCTGAAGTCGCCGAACGCGATCGAGGTGGCGCCTGCGGCCGGGGCCGGGGCGTGCTGGTTGATCTGGATATCGCGGTTCAGCACACGGTCCGGCGCACCGCCCGGATTGCCCTGCTCGTAACCCGGCACGAAGATCGGCCGGCCCTGGTCGTCCTTCACCTTGCGGATCAGCTTGAGCATGTCGTCGTGGAACATCCACTTGGCCAGCTGGCGGTATGCCGGATCGACGCTGTGTTCCAGGTCCACCAGGTCGTCGTAGGTGATGACCGGCAGCGCTGAGACGGCGCCGATCTTGCCGACAGCCGCGGCGGTGAAGGCGCCCATCGGCTGGCCAACGCCGGTGCCGACGGAGTAGTGGCGGTTGGTGACACGGCCCAGGCGGGTCTGCAGGCGCTTCTCGATGAAGCCGGCGGTATCGGCCGTGCTGTCCTGCAGCAGCTCCCACGGCACGGTCACCACCTTGGAGCTGTACTTGTACACCTGCAGGCCCTTGGTGCCGAAGGCCACGTCCTGGTCGTTCGCCGACTGGTTTTCAGCGACCAGTTCGCCCTCTTCGGAGGTGCCATCGCTGGTCGGGTACTGCATCGGCTCGCCGCCGGCAGTGCTGAACACATCAGCCACCTGGCGCATGCCGCCGAATGCCTTCAGGGCATCCAGGATCTGCTCGGCCAGCGTGGTCGGAACGGTGTAGCCACCCTGCTCCGGGTTGACGGCCGGATTGCCCGACATGGCCGCGTTGACCTGCTTCCAGTCCTCGGCGCTCAGGGCGCTGTCACCGCCACGCGCCCAGCGGTCGAACAGGCGCTCCTCGTTGGACAGCTCCCGGCCGCCGCGGTTGGCGGTGTCGTGTTCACGCACGCCCTGCTCGCGCAGTGCCTCGTCGGCCGTCAGGTCCATGACCTTCTGATGACGCTCGATCGCCGCGTCAATGCGCTCGATCTCGGCGATGTTGTTGTCGTACTTGGCCTGGTTCTCCGGCGTCCACTTGTTGCCGTCACCGGTGCTGGTGTCCAGCAGGTTGCGGGTTTCCTTTGCCAGCGCGGTGCGGCGCTCCCGCTCGGCCTGAATGTTGAAGGGCATTGGTGATTTCCTCGTGTCGAAAAAAAACCGCCTTTCGGCGGTCGGGATGAACTGCGGGCGGGAGTCGCTTACGCAGCGGAGCGTTCCAGCAGCGCCAGGCGGCGCGACAGGTTGGCCTTATGGGCGGCGGCGGCGGCGCCGTCGTCGGCTTCGGGAGTTCGGTTGGCCAGCGCGGCAGGCGCGTTGTCGTAGGCGGACAGGTCCCAGGTGTTGGACGTCTTCTTCTTGCCCACGATCTCCACCACCTCGTCTGCGAAGCCGTGTTCCTTGGCTTCGTCGGCCGTGAACCACGTCTCTTCGTCCATCCACTGGACGATCTGCGCCTGATCCTTCCCAGTACGGCGGGTGTAGTCGCCGGCCAGGCCGGCATCGATCTTGGCCAGCAGCTCACCAGTCTTGGTCATGTCGGCCTTGTTGCCGACCGTGATGGTCCATGCGTTGTGGATCATGAACGCACCACCTTGGCTGATCTCGACCTTGTCGCACGCCATGCAGACCCCGGTCATAGCCGAGGCAGCCAAGCCATCGATGTGGGCGATGACAGTGGCCTTGTGCTGGGCGATGGCGGTCATCATGGACCGGGCCGCAAACACGTCGCCGCCGGGCGAGTCGATGCGCAGATGAATCACGTCCGCCTCGATGCCGGCCATGGCCTGGGCAAACATCGTCTCGTCAATGTCGCCCCACCACCCGCCGATGACGCCGTGCAGGTAGATGGTTGCCTCCTTACCTTCGGTCTCCGCCCTGATGGGCTTGGACTGGCCGGCGTTGTTCTTGGCCAGCTGCAGCAGCTTAGGAATTGGCATCTTCAGGGTTCCTTTCAGGGTCGTCGCTGTCCGGCTTCGCCGGTGGCGCGGGGTCATTCTGTTGGTAGAGCTTGTCGCCGCCCTCGATGGGAGGCAGGTTCTTGAGGCGGCGGACTTCGTTGACGACCATCCAGCCTTGGGTGCCAGGGCCACCCAACGCCTTGCTGAAGTACTCGGCCTGCGTCTTCGAGTCGCCGGCCATGAACATGTCGACGTTGTGCTCAACGAAGTAGCGCGGCGTGCGGAACAGCTTGCGGTTCAACTCGTCCTTGATCCGCTTCAGGTGCGGGCCCAGCGTGTACTTCACGAAGCCGATGCCCATGCTCTCGATGCCACTGCCCCAGCTGGTCGACTTGGTGGTTTCACCGATCATGTGGGGCGGCACACCGAAGGCGCGGGCTACGTCGATCACCTGCCACTGACGCGACTCCAGCAGCTGCTGGTCGACCGCTGACATGGTCAGTTCGTGAACCTCCAGCCCCTCGGTCAGAACCAGCGGAATGCGACGGTTACCCTGCACCCCGCCGTACTTCTTGACCCACGCATCGCGGAAATCGTCTTGCTGCTCCTTGGTCATCTTGTTGGGCGTTCGGATGGCCACTTCGGGCTTGCCGCCCTCGCTGAAGAACTTGCCGGCGTGCTCGTCACCTTGGATGGCGATGCCGATGCCGTTCCGCGCGCCCCACTGGATCACCGACATGCCGTGCACGCCGTTGAAACCGAAGCCGGGGAAATGGAGCACGTCGTCCTGGTCAACGGTGAAGTACCCGTCCGCATCGTGGAACGTGTACTGCAGGCGTGTCGGCTCCCGTGGGCTGGTTTTCTCCTGCTTGAGGATCATCACCCTGTCGCGTGGCCAGGGGATCAACCCGGTCGCCACCCCGGCACGGTTGCGCGTCACGTACACCACACCATCACCGCGCAGCAGCATCTGGCCGACGATGAACTCCCAGCCGGTGGCGCTCGACCAGCCGGAGGAGAACTGCTCGTTCAGCAGCCACCAGTGGTCATGCTCCGCCCGCTTGCGATGGCCGTCCACCCGCTCGAACACAGGCAACGGCAGCTGGGCGATCGCGCCGGCCAGCAGCGAAACGGCAGCGAACACCGCCGAAACCCGCATCGCCGATTCCGGGCTGACCACGGCTCCGGAGGCCGTCATCGGGTTCCCGAACACCTCGAACATGCGCATGTCGGAGGACTGGATCACCTCGCCGTCGACCAGGCTGCTGATCGTCGGCTCGATACGGTCGCGGGCATCGGCCCGCCGGTTCTTCTCGAATAGTCCGAACATCAGTCGATCACCACGAAGCCTTGTTGGGTTGTGCCGGTGTCCCGCGCCTGCATGGCGCGGCCCATGGCCATGATTAGCGCCACCGCGCCGTCGATCTTGCTTTCCATCTTTTCCTTGCGGGGATAGACGTGTTCCTTGGCATCCACGCGCGCCACTACGTTGCCCATCATCCAGGTCATGGCCGCGTTGCCGTCGTGCCACAGGCGCCGCGACAGGATGAGCGCCTCCACTTCTTTCATGGGCTCGGAGAGATTGCGCACGGACTGCGCCATCTCCACGGTCGGCAGCCCTTCCTGTTCAAGGCGCGTCATCAGGTACGCCGCTTGGGCCGGGTCAAAGGCAATGTCCCGCAGGTCGACGCCCTGTGCCGCAAGCTCTTTCAGCTCCTCTTCGATGAACGCGTAGTCCGTCATGTTCCCGGGCGTGGACACGATCAGCTCGTCCAGCAGGAACTGCTGGTACTTCTCGTTTTCCTCCACGGCCGACTCCGGCACGTAGAACCGGGGAATGACGTAGTAGCTATCGCCCTTCTCGAACAGCAGCACCACGGCAGCCACGTCCAGCTTGGATGCCAGATCGACGCCCACCCAGCACGGACAGCCCGCAAAGTCCGACACCTCAAACCGTCGTTTCTGCCGCTGCCAGGCCAGCATGTTCATCCATGCCAGCTTGGCGCCGACCCAGTCGTTCAGGTGCTTGGTACGGAACGCGCTTTGCTTGCTGGCCGACCGCTTTGCCTTGGCGAGCTGGTCGAGCAGGAACTGCTCGAACACGGAAACGCCGTAGTTCGGGTTGGCCTTGCGCAGGCTCGCGGGATCATCCCAGCGGTCGCCCTCGTCTATGCAGTAAATCGCCGCGAAAACCGTCTCGTCGGTCACCTCACCGCGCAGGATGCGGATGGCATCGCCCCGCATCTCGAAGCATGGGCCCGACAGGTTCGTGCCTGCCGTGGTGATGATCGACAGCAGGGGTTGCTCGCGCGCGCCCATGCCGGTTTCCATGGCGTCGACCATGTGGTCATCGTCATGTTCGTGGTACTCGTCCACCAGCGCCGCGTGCGGGCTTGAACCGTCACCGGGCTTGCCGATCATGGTCTCGAACTTGGACATGTCCTCCATGACGAACAGCGGCCCCGGGTTCTTCGGGTTGCCCGCCTGTTCGATACCGAAGCGGGCGCGCAGCGCCGGCAGTTTCTGGACCATCTGCCAGGCCGGGCGGAACACCTCGTATGCCTGTTTCTCGCTGGTTGCGCCCGAATAGACCTCCGCGCCCGCCTCGCCGTCAGCGCAGAACAGGTACAGGCCACGGGCAGCCAGTCGCAACGACTTGCCGTTCTTGCGCGGGATCTCCTCGTATGCGCGGCGGAAGCGCCGGTGCCCGGTCTTCTTGTGGACCCAGCCGAACAGATTGCACTCGATGAAGTGCTGCCAGGGCTCCAGCACCAGCAGGCGCTTCTGCGCCGCCCACTTTCCTTTCGTGTGCGGCATCTTCTCCATGAACCGCACCGCGCGGTCCGCCTTCTCGGCGTCGTACTTGTAGGGCCAGTCGGCCCCCTTGCGCTTCAGGTCATCCAGGAACCGCTGGCACGCCAGACGGATGAACTCGCCGGCCGGGATCTTTCCTGACGTGACGCCCTTGGCGTATGCCTTGGCTGATTCGCTCGGCGTCATGGATCAGAACTCGTCGAATGGGTTGCCCTCCGGGGTCTTTTCGGTCCCCAGCTTCTGACGGTCAGCCGGGGTCAGGCCCAGGCGCGCCAGGCAGCCGATCAGGTGGGAGTACTTGGCCGCAACGAACTCGCCGCGGTTAGCACGGAACTCGGAAAGCAGCGATGACGCCACCTCCATGATGAAACGGTCGGCGCTGGTGAGGACGCCAGGCAGGGCGCACTTCTCCAGCTCCTTCCAGACCACCGCGACCTCGTCCGGCAGATGGCCGGGCACCTTGCCAAGTGCCTTCCCCGTCTTTGGCACCTCGGCCCTGTAACGCTGCGGGTTGCGCTTGTCCGCCCCCTTGAGCTTTGCCAGCTCGGCGGGCTGCTTGTGCCTGGCCATCGCCGGTCAGCTCCAAATCCAAAATTCAAATTCTGTGGACGCGAGAAGAAAGGGGGGCGCGCGTATCGGGCGAGGAAGGCCCTCAACTTTGCCCCTCCCCCCTCCCTCTCCGTTCAGCTTTCGGTGGATAACTCGCCGCTCGTCCAGCTCCGCTCTGCGGGCGGGCATCCCTGCCGAACCCGCCGTTCTCCCGCGCCGTCTTGGCGCTATGGCACGGCCGGCACAGCGGCTGCAGGTTGCTGTCGGCGTTGTTGCTGTCGTCCCCATCGATGTGGTCGACCTCGGTGGCTGGCCGCACCCTGCCCTGCCCAGCGCAGCATCTGCACAGCGGCTCACGGGTGAGCACCACCGAGCGGAGCCGGCGCCACAGCGAGCAGTTGGTGGGCAGGGCGCGGCGTGCCTGCCTCTTACGGACCTGAGCGGTGGTCTCCTTGTAGGGGCGCCAGCCGGCCGCACGGTGCTGGGGTGGCCGGGTTGGCATCAGTAAGGCTTCCCGTCCAGGTCGACTCGCTCCGGCTCGGCACCCTCGTCATGCACCGGCGTGCCGGCCTCCTCGCCCAGCAGCTGCGCCACGGCCTGCACCAGCAGGCCAACGTGCATTGCTAGCTCGGCGATCTGCTTGCCCTGCTGCTCGATGATCCCGACCAGTCGGTCGATACGGCTGTCGGTGCTGCTCTCAATCAGCCCCGCCAGGGCTGTGACAGCCGCAGCGCGCGCCACCTCTTCAATCCGTGCAGCGTCCATCACCTACCCTCGTCGTTCGCAGTACCAGGCCGTGGCGTATCCACCGCTCGACCCGCTCCCAGTCCGGTTCCATGCCCGTGGCCCGGGCAAACCACACCACCGCAGCCAGATACCACCGAAGCCACCACCGCATGCGTATCGACGCCCGCACTGTCGCAGTCATCAGAACTCCTCCACTGCCCAGCCGCCGCCATCCCGTTTCGGCTTGGCCTTAACCGCGATGAAGCGGAATGGGTACATGGCCGCGGCAATCTTGATCTTGGCCCTGGCATCGTCCTGCCAGTGCCCTTTCACCTCGTGGCACTCCATGACGCCGTCGGCAGCCATGACTGCAAAGTCCGGGGTGTAGAACGTGTTGTCCGCCAGGCGCAGCTTCATGCCCTCGAACCGGTGCCATTGGACCTTGCCCACGGCCTGCAGCGCGCGTAGGTGCTCGGCATATGCAGCCTCGGTCTTGTTCATCTCGCCGGTCTTCAGCCGACCCAGCGCGAGCACTCGGCGGTTCATTGCGTCACCGGTTGCCGGTCAGCCACGATCACTGCTTGGCTGGCGCGTACGTGGTCGTCGGCGTCGCGGCCGATTTGAACAGCAGCTCCCGCAACCTCTGCTCGTAGTTCGGCGTGCGCATCACGTTCGACGGCGCCGGCGACGGCTTGGGACAGGAGGCTGGTGCTGCAGGTGGCGAGGTCGTCGCGCAGCTGGAGACGACCAGCGCGCAGGTCAGCCACAACAGCAGCAGGGACGGTCGCGGCCGCAGTGCGGTCTTCTTCATGCTTCGCTCCGATGGTGGCCAGTGTCTCGGCCTTGGCGTGCTCGGTGGCACGGGTCTGGTTCACCTGGGCGGCGGCTGCCTCGGCGCCGGCGGCGCGCTGGATGGCCTCCCTGCCCTCTGCCCGATCACTGCGCCAGGCCCAGCCAACGCAGATCATTGCGCCGGACCACAGGACGAAGGCGGCGACTGCGATGGCGGTGCGGTTCACGGCCGGCCCTCGCACATGCGGCGCTCAGCGGCCCGCCGGTTCACCAGCCCCTGCACGCGCTTGCCGCCGGCATAGACCCATCGGTCCAGCTCCGGGCACCAGCTCGCGGCAGGCTGGCCAGCGTTGATACGCCCCACCAGCGTCGAGCGGCAGGCGGCGCCGACGCCCACGTTGTAGGTCCAGCTCAGAACCGCAGCCCACTCGCGTTCGCGTAGCGGCACCTTGATGCACTGGCTGATGCCGGTCATGTAGCTGCCTAGGCGGCTGTTGAGCTTCTCTGCACACTCCTGCTCGGTGTAGATCGCCTTCTCGGGGCTGCTGGTGTCGCCGTAGCAGTGAGTGGCGACGCCCACCATGTCGATGTAGGGCGTGGGCGAGTAGCCTTCCCACGGCTTGACCAGCGCGGCCGCAGCCAAAGCAATGACGGCGGCGGCGCTGCTTCCGATGATCTTGGCCTTCATGCACGCGCCCTCTGCCGCCATTCGCGAACCCAGCGCCAGCCCAGATAGCTGATCTGGCCCACCAGGTAGATGATCGTCAGAACCACCACCACGCGATCAAGGTTCGCTCCTGCGGCAACCGCGCCGGCTACCGTCACCGGTGGAGCAGCCTTCGCTACAGCACCAGCGGCAGTGCCAATGATTTCGTCCTTCATCGTGGCCCCGTATGTCGTCCGGTTCGGCATATGCCCCTCCCGGTTGATTGGTGCCCGCCCCTAGCGCCGGCTCGGCACGAGAGTTTGTCCGGCTGGGACGCGGGCAAAGAAAAAGCCCCGGCTGGGCCGGGGCTTGCGTCTGGATGCTGAGAAGATTGCGCCTGTTTTCGATGACCTAGGAAGTCATCGCTATGCAGCCTTGGAGAGAGCCCTGTTGAACTTCCTTGCAGCGCGAGATTCAGCCGCACGGAAGTTGACCAGCATCCACTCGTAGACGGGTCGCCAGAACCGGCTATAGGCGGACCAGTCGGCCCCGATGGCAGCCGCGCGTTTGCGTCCGCTCAGGGGCTCATGCCCGCTGCCGCAGCACTCCGTGCAGTTCACGACGCCTGGTACACGAGGGTCCTGAAGAACCCTCTTACCACCACAGTGTGAGCAGTCACGCGCACCGACCATCTCAGCGATCACAGCCCCGGCCAGTACGCCCAACTGCTCCATCGTGTTGTTGGGCCAAGCGACAGCGCGCGCATCGTCCAGGGCCGTCTCTGTACGGTGCAGCTCCCGCCGCTGCAACTCCGTAATCGTTCCGCCGCCCCAGCCCATGCTGGCTTTGGCGATGCCATATGCAGTCCGGGCGTCGGCAAGGTCGTGCATCTGACGGGTAAACTCGGGCGCGACCAGGGATACAACCGCCTGGCGCAGCTGCTCGCGCCTCCGCTGACCACTCTCCGGCCACCACAGCGCCTCCAGCAGTTCTCGACCAAGGCCGGCCGGGACATACGCCAGCGCGGCCAAGATTTCCTCAGTGCTCGGTCCGCCGATGCCCCCGTCGAAGCTCAGTGCCCTCGGCCCCGTCCGGCTCGACAGCAGTTCGCGTGCCTCGTTCATTCCCATGCGCCTTCCCCTTGGTGGTTTGCTCGTGCAGCGCGCGATCGCGCGTGGTCGTTACTCGATGCGGCACCGGTCACGCCGCGCGGTCCCAGCTGGCCGTCAGGCGCTGCACCTGCCCGCCCCGCGCCTCGAACTCCTCCACCGTCTCCGGCGGGCCACCAACCGCAGGCCGCGCCTTCACCCGCCGCGGGCGGGAAACGGTGTTGTGGTCCATCCTCCGCTCGCGCGGCGCACGCTGGGGGTTGATCCTCGGCGCCACGGCCTTCGTCTTCTTCATGCTGCCGCCCTCAGTTCGTTGATGTAGGTCTGCTGTGCGATCAGGTCGTCGTCGGATCCGAACGCCTCGTGGAATCTCTTGGACCAGTGCAGCGGTGGACCCCAGCGGGCCACCATTTGCTTCTGCGTCATGTGTTCCGTTCGGTAGCGCTGGTGATGCCACTGGCACAACGCGTAGCCGAAGAAATGGCCGCGCCGGATGTTTCCCGACTTGGCGTGGTTGTATTCGCAGCCGTAGATCACGTGCTTCTTCGCCAGCAAGCCCTGCGCGTAGCGAACGAGGCATGCCATGCACGGCCCGGTCTTCGCCAGTTCGATGCGTGCTGCCTCCGCCTCGGTCGGCGGCGGTGCGTTCGACCACATCAGCGCAGCTCCGGGATAGGGCCGGCATAGCGGGTGATCGGGATCTGGCGCATGCCGTCCCGCCAGACAGTCATCCCGCGCGTCGCGTAGACCACCAGCGGCTTGATCCCGTAGCCGTAGGCCAGATACCAACCCGCCTCCGCAACCGGCTCGCTCACAGGGCGCACTTCGACGTTGAAGTGATCGGGACTCATGCTGCTTTGCCCTCCAGCAGCTCCGCGATCTCCGCCAGGCGCGCGAGGGTTCGGGCGTCAGCGGTCGGGCATGCCTCGACAGTTCCAGCCAGCAGCGCCACCGGGTTGAATGCCGGCGTTGCCGGCGGCAGCGCCAGGTGCTCGGCCACCTGCTCGTGGGTCAGCTGGCCAGCGGCCACGGCCTGCTGCAGCACACCGTCCCGACCGGACACGTCGGCACCGAGGGACAGGTGGTAGTTGGCGGTCCGGTGTGCAGCGCGCGCTTCCTTCACCAGTCGGGCGTACACCTCCAGGAATGCCGGACGGGCGGCGATCTTGTCACCCGCCTGCACCAGCGGCAGCGCGGCGGCCCAGGCATTGCGCGTCTCCTCGGTCCAGACCACGGTTGCGCCTTCGTCGGCGGCACGGATCGCGTTGGCCCATGCCTCGTTCGGCGCCGGGTGGCCGTCCTCGATGCGTTCGAGGATCGAGGCCAACGACAGCCGCGCCTTCAGTTCCCGGCGGCACGAAGCCAGCGCGCGCTCCAGCATCGGCAGTGGGTACTGCGCCAGGTCCGAAACCATGTAGGCGGCGGCGTTCGGGCTGAGCTGGTCGCCAATCACCTCGGCGGTAGCTACCAACAGATCGACCAGCCGATCCTGCTCCTGATCACCCAGCATGCGCCGCCCTCCGCTGTGCCAGTAGTGCCTTGGCTGCGTCGGCCGCGCCAAGGTTCGTCTGCGTCTTGTCCGTCTGTCGGGCGGCTTCCTCGGTCACCTGCCGACCGGTGGCCCACTGCGTGCGGTATGCCTCGCACTTCGTCAGCAGCGCGCCCAGGTCGTGCATGTTCTGCACCACATAGCGCTCGTTGACGGTCAGGAACCACGCGGCGACCAGCGGCGCCTCGGTGTGGCCGAGCCTCTGCACGATTTGGCGAACGTTGCTGTTCACCTTTGCATTGCGGACCGGCGCCACACCGTGGCGGGTGCGGTAAGCGCTGGCGTAGGCCGCCCAGGTAGCGCGGCACGCGGCCTGCAGGTCGGTCTCGGAATCCACCGCCAGCGGCGCGGCCGGAAGGCCCGCCGGAAATGACGGTTCTCCTGACGGTTCATTGAGGGTTATATGACGGTTAGGCGGCAGGGGGCGCACCCCTAGACCTGCGCCCGGTGCATCCCCTCCTGCATGGGGCGCATCCCCTCCTGTAGCGGGCGCACCCCCTGCATGGGGCGCAGCCCCTGCGCCCGGTGCAGCACCTGCCTTTCCAGCCTTACGGCCAGCCTTCGACGGCGCGGCGGCCTTGTCGAAGTTGGCCGGAGTGACCTTGTAGACCGTGCTGCTGTTGAAGCGGCGGTCACGGGTCAGCAGGCCGACGGCCTCCAGATGATCCATTGCCGTACGCACAGCGCGCGCAGACATACAGCAGCGCGCGGCGATGGTGCCCACCGCCGGCCAGCACACGCCGTCGTCGTTCGCCTGATCAGCCAACGAGATCAGCACAGCCTTCTGCGTGACGCTCAGGCCCTGCAGCGGCCAGCACTGCGACATGATGATGGTCGACATGTCAGAGCCCCAGCGTCAGGTTCTCGCCCGGCGCAACCGGCCACCAGGTGCATGCGGGCTTGCCGGTGGTGGCGCAAGGCGCCGTCGGACCGCGCCAGATGCGCCCTTCGCGCGCCAGCTCAGGCAGGCGGCGCCCCAACATGTGGCGGTCAAGACCAGTCAGCGTCGACAGGTGCAGGCTGCTCTGGCCAGGATGACGGATCACCGCAGCTTCGGTCTTGGCGTGCTGGACACGAAGCGCGCCGCTTTCAGCGAGCGCGGCGGCGGCGATGTGACTGGACTGCGGATCAGTGGAGCGGGCCGGATGGTTCATCGGCGCGCCCTCCCCTTCGCTGCAGCGCGCGACACGTTGCGGATGAGGCGGTGTGCCATCGTGATCAGCGAGTTGGCCTCTTCCACCATCAGGCGCGCTTCGTCGCTGTCGATCTGGCGATCAGCCATCGCATCCACCGCAGTGCCCGACAGGCGCCCTACCCGCGTGGTGATCTCCAGCAGCTTCGTCTGGATGGCGCCAATCTCGTCGGACCAACCGCCCTCCGGCGGCGGCGGGACCGTGGCGACGGCCATGCCAAACTGCCCGGCCAGCGCCTGCATCCAGTCCAGGGCGTAGTCATTGCCGCCGGCCTTCTCCTGCATCCATTCGGTCAGTAGTTCGGCGATTTCCAGCGTCACCGATTCACCCTCCAGCCCGCGCAGCTTGGCGCGCAGCGTTTCCGGGTGCATGGACTTGCCGCGGCGGTCGGCCAGAAAGGCGGCTGCGTCCACGACACCTCCGGGCGTCTTGCGCACGGAGTTGTAGAGAACGTCGAGCCAGTTGAGAGCGGATGTACGGCAGGTCATGGGTCACCTTGGGGAAGGCTGTGTTTCAAGGTTTCGGGCTCGGCCCGGGTGGCGCACGATGGGCGCCATGGAGATCAACAAGTCAGGGACGATGGCCAGGGATGGCCTTTCAGGCGGTATCGACCGGGCCAATGCGGTCCGCGTCGGGGTCGTCGTTGACCGGGGTGGCCACGGGTTCCTGCTCTGTGTGCCCAAGCAGCTTCATCACCTGCGGCAGCGCCGGGACCATGTCCTCATCCGCCCAGCCGCTCACCTGCTCTACCGGCAGGCCCAAGACCTTTGCCAGGTGCTTGTCGTTGCTCAGGCCCAGCCGGGCGCGCAGCGCGCGCTTGTTCATTCGGCTGTCTACCAGGGCGCGCGTCTCGGCTCGAACAGGCGAAACCGATTCGCCGAAGATCATCGGCTCCTTCGCCACCCGTTCCGGGCCCAGCCGGCCGGACTCTTTCTCGATCAGAGCAGCCAGTCCTGGGCTAGGCCGTTTTCCTCTCCAGCGGGTGGCGATCTGCCACAGGTACTCTGGGCTGGTGCCGCAAGCCTCCGCGAGCGCTACGCGGCGGGGCATGTCCGAGATGTAGGTGAGTAGGTCCATGCAGCCAACATTAGCCGCAGGCTATTCAAAAGACAATAGCCAAAAGCTCGTTGGATTGAATAGCCTTTCGCTATTCAATGGCCGGATGCGCCCAATAGACGAAGTCCGCCACGACAACTTGGTTGCCTTGATCGCCGAACACGGCGGCCAGAGGTCCTTCGCCGATGCGGCCGGCATCAAGAATCCGGCCCAGGTGAGCCAATGGGTCAATCGAAGCCGAAACGCCACAACGGGCAAGCCGCGCGTAATGGCCGGCGCGACCGCCAGAGCTATCGAGGCTGCGCTTGGTCTACAAGCCGGATGGATGGACACCGCGCACGGCGACACGGACAAGTCGGTCTCACAAGTCGCGGCGACTGAGACGCCAGCGGGCTATGTTCGCTTCGATTTGTTTGAAGGGGGCGCAGGAATGGGTGTAGGGATCGTCAACCAGGACTACCCCGAGGTAGTGAAGACCATCGAGGTAGCAGAGTGGGAGGTGCGCCGGAAACTCGGCTACCTGCCCCAGCCTGGCAGGATCCAGATCATCACCGGCCGCGGCCCGTCCATGCGGCCCAAGCTGGAGGACGGCGACATTGTCTGGATCGACACCAGTTGCGACTACTTCGACGGCGACGACTACTACCTCATCAACATCGGTGGAGAGACGCAGATCAAGATGCTGCAGAAGCGAGGTGACGGTCTCTACGTGGTGAGCGTCAACACCGACTTCCCGGCCTACCGGCCAGATCCCGGCGACGTGAGTATCTTGGGGAAGGCACTGATCCACGCAGGCCTACGAAAATTCTAAGTTCTGACCCAAATTGGGACAACAAAAAAGCCCCGCCGAAGCGGGGCTTTTTGTAAGAGCGCTAACGCTTACGCAGCGAGCGCGAAATTGGAGCGTGCGAGGATGCTCGCCATTTCATCATGAATGACCTGGAAATCCGCGTTCACTTCACGAGCCAACGCGATGACCTGATCGCGACGCGCAGCCTCGGCTCCGTCGTGCAGTTCAACAAGCATTGCATTAGCTTTCATATCAACCTCATTCCTTTCGTGTGTGGGGACGTGATAGCCGCTAGGCAAATCAGACCGGGCAGTTCTTGACTTCGTGACGGAACATGCCGATGAGTCTATCGATACAGCTTCTGTACTCATCTTCATCGTTTCGCTGCAATGCGACGTGAACGCGACGGACCAAGTGAATGGCAGTGTCACAGTTGATGAGAGTGCTCACGCGCTCCACATCCTTCACCGTACCCGACGCACCGCTGGACAGCAGCAGATCCAGCATCGTCGCAACCTTCGTGCCTACTGCGGTCAACTGAGTGACGATCTTGTCAAGGCTCGGATCTGCCCATTCCAAGATGTACTCGAAGCCAAGCTTGTGGCCGGCGAATACGTCGTCAACATGACGCACTAGGTTCATCCAAATCTTTGTCACTTCGCTTTCAAGCACGTCATCGCGAAATGAACCAAAGTTCCCTGAAGTGTTATCACCGCTCATTCGTTGAGCTGTCCCCTGTAGATAAGACGAAGGCCGCCTACCAAGGGGAGGCGGCCGCTACCGGATGTAGCGATCCGCTACTCACAGGAGCGATATTAACGGCGAATTGCTCCTACCACAACTGGCGCATGCATCAACGGTTGACAAGCGGTCAGGTTCACAAATTCAACCGATTCCCCCCAATTCCTAGATCGGCTTGGCACATTCCAACTTAAGGAAAGCCTTGTGCTGCAAGGGCTCTACGGCACATGAACCGAAATTGAACCCGTTCAGTTTAACGTTAAATTTCACGACCAGCATGTCGTAGAACAGCGCTAAACCTTTGAGACTAGTGATAATCAAGCACTTCGACGCGTGTGCAAATGCTGCCGATTGCGCCAGCCAACTGCTTGCGGCGGCTTCTTAGGGCCGATCAGCCTGCCTGACGGCGGCACGGATGGTCGCCAATGCGCCCTGGGGCTCCTCCCCTTCTACCGGCGGCGCCAAGCGGCTAGGCCCTGGAGGCGTGCGCGCCTCTGCAATTGCGTTGGCCCTGCGCAGCTCTACAAGAATGTCCTGCAGCAGCGGCTTGATCCCGAAGATTGCGAATGGAACGAAGATCCACAGCACGGTGAGGACCAGGCCCAACAGTCCTAGCAACAGCGTCACCCCCGTAAAAGCCCACTCCATGGCACACCCCCTCCTGATGTTTTTGACGCGGCACCGTAGCACGCGCGAATGGAGCAGACCCGCATTCAGAAAAAGATTAGCCTTTGGCTATTGACTGCTGGATAGCCCATGGCTAATTTATCTCCGTCGCCCAACGCAGCCCCATCCCGGGGCCGGGCGCAGGAGATCACGCATGGCCACCCTTTCCCTGGGCTGCCGATCGGTAGAGATGAAAGTCACCGCTGACCCCGTCAGCGAGCGCGTCATCGCAGACATGGGCGCCGCCCGCCTGCACTTGACCGCCGATGAGGCAGAGAAGCACGCCCACACGCTGCTCGCCGCAGCCACACAGCTGCGCGCCGCGCAGCAGGACGCCGCCGCATGAGCGCCGTCATCGCCCACCACTCCAACGCACAGCGCGCGGCAGCCGCCGCCGGCATCGTTGCCCGCGCCGGGCGCCGCTGGGGACTGCTCCCCTACCAGGTCGTCATTGCCGCCAGCATCGCCGCCAATGCCGTCCTGCGGCAGGGCCAGAGCGCCGCAGGTGCCGTCGCCGCGGCCCGCCGCGCAGCGCGCGCGCAGGCAGGTGCTGCATGAGCCGCAGCGGATATAGCGACGACTGCGACACCTGGCCGCTGATCTGCTGGCGCGGCGCGGTTTCTTCCGCCTTGCGCGGCAAGCGCGGCCAGAAATTCCTGGTCGAACTGCGTGACGCGCTCGACGCGATGCCCGAAAAGCGACTCATCGCCGAACAGCTCCAGGACAGCACAGGCTGCCATTGCACGCTGGGCGTCATCGGCGCCAAGCGCGGCTTGGACATGACCGGCCTCGACCCCGACGACCGCGAAGCCGTGAGCAAGGCGTTTGGCATTGCCGAAGCGATGGCGGCGGAGATCGTCCACGAGAACGACGGTGAGTGGCGCCGGGACACCGAAACGCCGGAGCGGCGATGGACGCGCATGCGTGCCTGGGTCGAGAGCCACATTGCCGATGGAGCAGCCGCATGACCGCCTTCCCCTGCGCACCGGCCGCAATGCAGACCTTCACCCTGCCGCGCGGCGAAGACCTGCAGCGCGCTGACGCCTCGCCGCCCAGCAAGTTCACCGGCTTTGTGGTCGGCCCGTTCTTCTGCCACCACGTCATCAGCGACGACGAGTCGACCATGATGGGCGACCGCACCACGGCCGAACTGGGCGACTGGCAGGTCACGCACGTGGTCACCGGAGCGTGTGTGCAGCGCGGTCTGCCGACCCACTACCGCGCCATCTGGTTGGCCGAGAAGCTGTCCGCCTTCCTGGACTTCACGCTGCCCTCGTTCCAGGCCATCAAAGACGCCCTGGCGCCGCATGAGGAAGAAATCGCCTCCCTGCGCTGGGAAGCCAAGAACGGCAACTGTCAGCGCGCCTGCAATTTCAGCTTCACGGGAGTGCAGCCGTGACCGACAACGACTTCTTCGCCGCCATGGCCGTCGGCATCCCGCCCATCACCCCTCCCGTCGGCCAGGCGCCCGCGCCGGCCGAGCCCGCTGCCGAGCAGGAGACCGAGTAATGCGCCACCTGGCCCTGCCCTTCTACTGCGCTTTCATCGTCGGCCTGATGCTGGCGTTGCTCGCGCGCGCCATCTATACCGGCGCCCATTCGTTCGTGTTGGTCGCCCTGGTCGGTATCGGCTACTTCGGCTGGGCCTGCGTGAGGGACCTGCGTACCAGCTGGCCAGCTTTCCGCGACGAGACGAGCCAGCGCGCGGCCGCCCGAGAGCGCATGCCACTGCCAGCCGAGGACACCCACTGACCCCCTGCCCTGCGCTCGCCCCCTGTAGCGCAGGGAACCCGCGCCGGCCGGGTTCCACCAGCCGGCAACCCATTCCAGGAGTCCAGCGTGCGTAACCAGCTCGACATCTTCAAAGACGACCCGGTACGCATGGCCAAGGCCAACCGCGAAGCCGCAGACCACGCGCTGCACGACACACAGTTCACCGAGCGCGAGCGACTTGAGCGCTCCGCCTACTACACCAACGAAGCCGAGCGATGGGAGTTCCGCGCCGCCCTCGGCGGACAACAGATCAACGGCACACAGGAGCCGCGAGCATGACCACCGACAACAAGACCCTTGCAGACGCGCAGCCAGGTGGGAGGGTGAGGCTGGCAACTGTGCCGTACGACCGCGCACGCGACCTGCTGGGCGACGCATACAACGCCGGCACTCACGGCATCGGCTACAGCCAGCAGGCCATGGAGCTCCACGACGCAATCTTCTCCGCCCAGCCCTCCCCGGGTGGTCAGGGGGATGCGTTTTCGAGCGAGAGGGTCCGATGGTTTAAGCGCACAGGTGAGTATCTTGCGCGGGCGCAAGCAGCCGAGGCTGAGTTGGCAAGTTTCGATAGATTCCGAGCAACCTCACGTCGGCAGTCGGCGGTGGAACTCTTGTTGAATCAGGGGTTCATCTGGAATGGTGTGGAGTGGAAAGCCCGCCAGCCGGTGGCATCAAATCAGGTAGTCGAAGATATCGAGCAGCTGCCTTTTGATACCTCGGCTCAGCCGTCCGGAAATTCCGGAGAACTGGCCGTTGATACCCAGCCGGTGGGCTACGCCAACATCCACCAGCTCAACGATCCCCGTAATGACGGGGTGGTGCTTCGTAGGAAGGATGACGATGGGTTCTTCACCGAACCTCTTTATCGCCGGCCGCCCGCGCAGGCCGTGGACCTGGGCCGTTGGTCGCAGCGACATGCGGATGATCTGCACGTGGCAGTGCACACGGCCCTCAGCGTGCACGCTGGTTCGTTGAGCCAGAAGAAGCGCGCTGCAATCAGTGCCTACGTGAAGCGGCTGCTGATCGACAGCCAGGCGGTGGGCAATGGCTGATCTCATCAGCTCAGGGCTGGTCGATCAACTGCCGCGCAAGCTTCGACCCGTATTCGAAAGCTTCCTGGACGCTCTTGAACTCCTCGCTGTGACCGTCAGAAAGGCGGCGGCTTGGGTATCCATCAACGTCGATTCCTTCGACCGAGATTTCCCCGGTGGCGAACTGCCAGATCTGAACGACGAAACCAATGCCCTTGTACTCCCCTTCGCGGGGGTAGCGCTGAATGCTGTCCATGACCGCCTCTCCAATGGTGACGCGGCGGATGCTGGCCGAACTTTTCGCCCGGATCAAGTGGCGGTGTTCCATGGGTAAGGACATGCCTATCGGCCTGTGCTGCGTCTGCGATGACCCGCTCGACCTCAGCGATGCCGGTGTCTGCACGACCTGCGGCAAAGGCTTCTGCTGGAACGACTGCGGCGAATGGCATCACGGCCAACACACCTGCTCCACCTGCATGGACGCCGACGACGGCGACCTGGACGACGACGAGGAAGATTCCAATGGCTGACGGCTCCCGCGCATTCAACTTCCCCATGCCGCAGCGCTCCCGTCTGCGCCCCGGCGAGATCGTCGTGGATCTGTTCGCCGGTGGAGGCGGTGCATCGGAAGGGCTCAAGCAGGCCCTGGGCGTCGATCCCGCCCTGGCCTACAACCACGACGAACTGGCCATCGGCATGCACGCCGCGAACCACCCGCTGACCCAGCACCATCGCGAAGATATCTGGCACGCAGACCCGCGCGTGGACGTGGCCGGCCGCCCCATCGGCTGGTTCCATGCGTCGCCGGACTGTACGCACTTCAGCCAGGCCAAGGGCGGCCAGCCGCGCAGCAGGAAGACCCGCGCCCTGTCATGGGTGGTGCTGAAGTGGGTTGGCCAGCTGCTGCGCGCTGATCGCCTGCACGGGACCAACACCGCGCCGCGCATCATTTCCATGGAGAACGTCTGGCAGATCCTCACCTGGGGTCCGCTGGTGGCCAAGCGCTGCAAGGCCACCGGCCGCGTGATCAAGATGGATGGCACCGTCGCAGCGCGCGGCGAACGCGTGCCGGTCGGGCACCAGCAGCTGGTGCCGGACAAGCGACACAGCGGCCGCACCTGGCGCCAGTTCGTCGCCGCGCTGCGTTCTCTGGGCTACGCGGTCGAGTGGCGCAAGCTGGTGGCAAGCGACTACGGCGCCGGCACCAGCCGCGAACGCCTGTTCCTGCTCGGCCGACGCGACGGCCAGGCCATCGTGTGGCCCGCGCCAACCCATGGCCCGGCACCCGGGCAAAAGCCTCGCGTGAACGCTGCCGACTGCCTGGACTTCTCCATCCCCTGCTCGTCAATCTTCGGCCGCAAGCGCGACCTCGCGGAGGCCACGATGCGGCGGATCGCGAAGGGGGTAATGCGGCATGTGCTGCAAGCCTCTGATCCGTTCGTTGTACCGGCACAGACCACCTGCCTCGACAACAGCAGAGCCGCCGCCGCCTTCATCGCCGAGCACGCGAACAGCAGCCACGCCCTAGGCTCCATGCGCGTCGACGAACCGCTGCGCACGGTCTGCGCAGGCGTCAAGGGCGGCCATTTCTCCGTGGTCTCGCCAATCCTCGCTGGCGTCGGCGGTCGGGCCGGGCAGTCCGAGCCGCGCTCCGGCGCAGAGCCGCTCTACACGATGACCACCAAGGCCGATACCGCACTGGTTGCCCCGACCTTGGTGCAAACCGGTTACGGCGAGCGCGAAGGCCAGGGCCCGCGCGCTCTGGACCTGCAGCAGCCGCTGGGAACGATTGTTGCGGGCGGCGTGAAGCACGCTGTAGCCGCGCCGCATCTCGTGAAGTTCCGTGGCGACAGCATCGGCACCGCGGTCACCGAGCCAGTGCCGACGATCACTTCTGGCGCTGGTGCCGCCCGCCCTGCCGGCGCGGCGCATGCCCTTGGTGTGTCCACCGCCTTCATGGTGCAGGCAGCCCACGGCGAAGGTCGGCCGAATGGCCCGAAGCGCTGGGGCTCTGGTAGCAAGGATCCTCGATCACCGCTCGGCACGGTCACCGCCAGCGGCAATGGCGGGCAGGCCGTAGCTGAGGCGGAGCTGGCGCAGCTGTCGCCCGATCAGGAGGCCGGCGCGCTGCGCGTTGCCGCGTTCCTAGTGAAGTACTACGGCAGCGGCATCGCCGTGGGGCTCCATGACCCCGTGGACACGGTCACCACCAAGGACCGCCTGGCGCTGGTCACCGTGATCATCAAGGGTACGCCCTACGTGATCGTGGATATCGGACTGCGCATGCTCAAGCCGCATGAGCTGTTCCGTGCGCAGGGCTTCCCGGCAACCTACATCATCGACCGCACCGCCGACGGAACGGTACTGAAGACTACTGCGCAGGTTCGGATGTGCGGCAACAGCGTCAGCCCGCCCCCCATGTTCGCGATTGCAGAGGCGAACTTGGATCGTGTGCCGGCCGACATGGCGGTGGCGGCATGATTGCACCACTGCCCATTTCCCCGGCCACCGTTGTCGAGGTCACGAAGGCATCGTCGCCTGTCGCCGCGGTCGTCTCTGCCATGCGGCGCATCGTCCCCGCCGACGGTCCCGTTGCCGCCGACCAGGTGCGCGCGTGGGCCGACACCCTGATGACGGCGCTCTATACCGCGCAGCCGGTGCGCTGGGAGTACCGCCACAAAGACGATCATGCGCCGGGCTGCTGGATGCAGGCCGACGCCGGCCACGTGTATGGCGGGCACCAACGCGGCCTCGTTGTCCGCGCCCTGTTCGAGACCCCGCGCGTAATCCAGCCCGAGAAGGTCCACGACTTCCAAGCCAGGATCTGCGTTCGCTGCGGCGACAGTGAGGACTGGGCCGGTCCCGATTGTTCCCCACTGGTCAAGAAGGCCGACCCGCGCACCCTGCTGCCATTCGACCCCAGCTGGCTCATCCAGCCACTTCAGTGGCTCAGGGACGCACGGGCCAATCTCAACGCATACGACCGGCGCCATCGCGCCGAGCAAGCCGCCTTCCTTCTGGAAAAGCTCGAAGCCCACATCGAGGAGTGCAAGAAGCCATGACTCAAGAACATATCAGCCACCCGGAAGGGTTGCCGAACTGCGCTGCCGGCCACCGCGCGCGCCACATCCACGACAAGCGATGCGCCTCCGCCGGCGGCGGCCACCTGGTGGAATGCGCCTGCCGGTCGACCAGCAAGCATGCAGATCCCGAAAAGGCCATCGCAGCGTGGCGACGGCTCAACCGCCCCGGGCGCAGCGCGCGGCCGGCAGCTGTGCCTGCGGCGGTCGACAACGTAGTCCAGATGCGCCTGGTGATGGCAGGCGGAGGGAAGGTGGCCAGTGCTGTCTGATATGTACCTCTCGCGCGACGAGATCGCGGGCCTCTGCCGCACGCCACAGCGCGCGCGACAGGCTGCGTTCCTCCGCAAGAATGGGATCAAGCACTTCCTGGACGCGCATGACTGGCCAGTCGTGCTTCGCTCCAGCGTTGAAGGAACGGCGCCGGCTCCGAAGGCGCCGCCGACATGGACTTCCAGCAAGGTCGCGTGAAATGGGACGGAAACCGAGCAAGCCAGGGGCAATCCCCCGGTTCAGGGCACGCAAGCAGAAATCGGGAGTGATCCACTATTACTACGACCACGGCGGCAAGCCGCGGCGCGAAACACCGCTGGGCAGCAACTACGGCGTGGCCATCAAGCTGTGGGCAGAACATGAGCATGCGAACACGATCCCAGCTGCCGCGGTAGTTACCTTCCGTCACGTCGCCGACCGCTACCGGGCCGAGGTCGTGCCCACCAAGGCCGTGACCACCCAGCGTCTCAACAATCGATGCATCACCGCGCTGCTGAGCTACTTCGACGTGCCGCCGGCGCCATTTGAGGCTATCCGGCCTATCAACATCCGGCAGTACCTGGATTGGCGTAAGGCCAAGGTGATCGCGAACCGCGAGGTGTCGCTGTTCTCGCATATCTGGAACTGGGCCCGCGGCAAGGGCATCACCGACCTGCCCAACCCATGCGAGGGCATCCGGCGGAATAAGGAAGCCGGGCGCGATGTCTACGTGGATGATGACGCGTTCAAGTCTGTCTATGCCCATGCCGATGCAGCCTTGCGCGATGCCATGGACCTGGCCTATCTGACCGGCCAGCGCGTAGGCGATGTGTGGTCAATGGACGTGCGCCAGGTCACCGCGCGCGGCCTGATCATCCAGCAGTCGAAGACCAGCAACCGGGTCACCATGGAGATCACGGGCGAGCTGGCGGCCCTGCTCGACCGTATTGCGAAGCGTAAGGGGGAAAAGTGCCCGAACGGGCGAGAGAAGGTCTACAGCACGCGGCTGATCGTGGACGACGAGGGCTTGGCCTTGGGGCGGGCAGCACTGCGCTACCGGTTCGACAAGGCCAGGAAGGCGGCGGGCATTGCTAAGGGGGAGTTCCAGTTCCGAGATCTCCGCGCGAAGGCGGGCACGGACAAGGCCGATTCGGCAAAGGACATTCGCGAGGCGCAGGCCCAGCTGGGGCATTCATCGGTCACAACGACTGAGATCTATGTGCGAAAGAAGAGAGGATCCAAGGCCACACCGACGCGATAGCGCGGCTGTGCCTGTATGCAAATTAAAGCGTTACGCCTGCGTTATGGCGACTTTCTAACGGCTTTCGGCGAAATTCTTATCTCCATCCAAACCGAGATCACCGCCATGATGATGCGCAGTTTCCCAACCATGCGGCTCGCTTTTACATCAGCCAACAGGCTCATGGTCGAAGCAGAGCAGTGGCCGGAAGTCTTACAGCTGCTCAGCTCCGGAGGGGTGCAGGGAACCACGTCGGAGCAGACGTGCACGGTCTACCTGGACTCGACTCTGCCACCATCGGCCGGTCAGCCTGGATATTCAGAGACGTTCATTTGGTTTCAGGCATCCGACGCCGAATACGCGAAGCGCGGGCAGCAGCTTCTAGATTCAGTCGCCTGAAATTCCCCCGATTGCGGAGCGGGCCACATATTGCGGAGCGCCGCAAAACTTGGAACCCGTTGGGAGACATGGAGCGGGCGATGGGAATCGAACCCACGTCAGTAGTCGGGTGGGAAGGTGGCCTCGCGGCCACCCTCCCCCCTCAGAACCGTGCGTGAAAGTTACCCTTCACACGGCTCAAGCAGTCACAAACCCCCTTCGTCTATGGGAGGGGGCGACAGCCGTAGCCTGGCACGGGCGTGAAGCTGCTCGTGACAGGTGGTGTGGAGCAAAACAAGGTTGGAGAGGCGGTCAGACCCCCCGTACACCCTGAAAACCTTGTGGTGGATGTGCCAGCTGGTGCTGGTCAGTTTCCGCCCACAGCAGGCGCACTTGGCCTCTTGCTTTGTCCAAAGCCATAGCAGTTTCCTTTTTCCGGTCAGCGAGCGCTTCATGCGGTATTGCAACCGCTGATTAAAGTAGCTCTCGTCCTTGGGGTCGTAGGGGCTAACGTCAGACCGCACCTTGATGTATTCGCCGACCTTGAGGGACGACAGGCGCATCAGAGTGTGTTTACCGACACCGAAGATCCAATCGCGGGACTTGTTGCGCCGGAAGTACCGACGTTTGATCCAGCGGAGACCTTTGGTGGGGTGACGGCGTTTGGCCCAACACCAGACCGCGTGGTGGATAAGGTGATCCAGTCTTGCGAACGGTTCTGAGGCGTTCACAACTTGGTGATACATACCCCACCCCCGAATGATCGGGTTCAGGACATGCAGCACGTCGTCTTGCGTGGATCCCCGCAACAGCCGGAGCTGGCTGCGGATCTTAGCCATGAAGGCGTTGGTGTTTTGTTTCGACGGCCTTCTAAGGAGGAGATTTCCAAATTTCCGGAAGTTCCAACCCAAGAAGTCGAAGCCTTCGTCCATGTGCGTGATCTTCGTCTTGCTTTCGGAGAGCGTGAGCCCTCTTTCCGCGAGGAACTTGACGACGATCGGCTTGACCTTGCGTTCCAGGATCTCCGCAGAGGCTCCTGTGATTACAAAGTCGTCTGCGTAGCGGACGAAGTTGCACTTGTTGCGGCGTGGGAGCGCATCGATGAGCCGGCCCAGCCCGTCAAGGACAATGTTTGCGAGCACAGGGGAAATGATGCCGCCCTGTGGTGTGCCCGCATCCGTCGGAAACAACTTACGGTCTTCCATGAAGCCTGCTTTCAGCCACTGCGACAGCACATGCCGGTCGATTGGTACGTGTTTCATCAGCCAGTCGTGACTGATGTTGTCGAAGCAACCTTTGATATCCCCTTCCATCACCCAGCGTGAGCTGGTCTTCGTGCTCAGACAGGTCTTCAGGTGGGCGGCAGCGTCGGCTGTCGACCTGAAACTACGGAACCCGTATGAGTGAATGTCCCCATAAGCTTCGGCGACGGGGTCGAGTGCATACAGATACAGCGCCTGCATTGCTCGATCTTTCATCGTCGGTATACCGAGAGGGCGGGTGCCACCTCGGGCCTTGGGGATGTGGATTCGGCGAAGCGGTTTTGCCTTGTATCCCTTACGTTGCAAGGAGTTGATGGCATTCCACTTGGCCGCAGGTGTCGACCACGTTGCACGGTCTACACCCGGGGTACGACGGCCTTGGTTCTCCGTGACTCGACGTACAGCCGTTGCTTTGGCTGCAGTTGAGCGGACAAGTAGCTTTTGTAGGCGTTTAACCCTACGCCACTGCTTGTCCTTAGCTGCCTTCGCTATTCTTGCCTGCATCCTCGACACAGCGCAGCTTGTGGCTTTCCAGTTGATGGAGTGCCAGTTGCTGAGGTGTGAGGAGGCGACATCACCATCGATGATGGCGTCCATATCTACCTCCTGAAGTGGAGCGGGTGAAGGGAATCGAACCCTCGTCAGTTGCTTGGGAAGCAACAGCTCTACCATTGAGCTACACCCGCCCAGAGCCCGTCAGGGGATAGACGCCCCAAAGGGGAGTCGTTCCCCGTTGGGTATGAGTTTGCGAAGCCTGTTTAGCGACAGACCACCCGGTGGAAGTCAGCACCCTTTCGGGTTGGGGCGATCTTTTCATCCCCTATCCCCTCGATTACAGAGAGGCGTTCGCTTACTCCACCATCCTATACCCACTTGGTCATCGTTTCTCCTTGCGGAGAACCTAGTCGCCGAGGCGACAACCAGTTGGGCTTACCACGTTCCGTACATGCAACAGAGTACCTAGGATCTCGCCTTTTCGCCGGAGGTGCAATTGTCAGCGTGTCTCTACCAAGCAGAGAAACATCCGACCTCGTCCCGTTTTGGGTAGGGCCCAGTCGCAGTTGGCCCGTCTAGCTTGACGACGTTTATATGGCGATTCGTTTGTACTGATCCTTGATACTCAGCCTAGCGCCTACTCGGTTACGACTACCGAGGTCACGAGTCCTCCCTCACGGGAGAATCGTATCCGTGAGGATGGCTACATTAACGGAGAGCTTAGCACCGGAGAATTACTTCTCCCGCACCACTCCTTGGCTACCGGTGGCTGAACACCGGGTTGGTTCGAGAACCCTTGGCAGGGTGGACGACCAACAATTGCATGCACAGCCTTCGCCGTGCCAGTAGGGATGTACTCCTACCGTTCAACGTATCGTCCACCGTGTTGCTGGGGGACGTTTTGCTGCCAGACCGAGATCTGTACAGCTGTGGCCAGGAAACCGCCTGGTCGGTTGAACGTGCGGCACGGCTCGTGTCGCACGCTTGGGAAGCTACAGCTCTACCATTGAGCTACGCCCGCATTGCGGGTGAAAGTCTATGCGGAGCGGCCGGTGTTGCGCAATGGTGGCCCGCCACATCCGCCGGCAATGGGGTCAGAGCCGTTTCCGGGCGGAAACGGATCTGACCCCGTTCTGCATCAGAAGCTGCCGCTGAAGCTGGCGAAGATCGAGGTATCCATCGCACGCTTCTGCAGCGTGGTGGTGCTCAGGCCGATGTTGCTCTGCAGGCCGAACAGGTCCATGCGGGCACCGAGGATGGCGGTCGCATAGTTCTTGTCGAACTCCATGCCCGGCACGCGGTACATGCCCACGCCCGGCAGGCTCTGCACCCACGCGCTGGCCTGCTTGGTGTCCTCGAACTCGTGGTCGTAGGTCACCTGCACGTACGGCTTGACGCTGCCGCCGTCGAAGCGGGCCTGCCAGCCGATGCGGCCGACGGTGGAATCGACGTCCTGCTTGCCGTAACCCAGCGCGGTGGCCATCGTGCCGGCGTCGGCGCTTTCGGTGTAGCCGTCGATCTTCACCTTCTGCCAGATCACCGAGGCGATCGGGCCGTGGCGGAAGCCACCTTCGGTGCCGAACTCGTAACCGGCGTTCAGCGCCGCGGTCAGGTTGCTGCCGTCCGGCGAACCACCATGCTCGCGGGTGGCCGGGCCGAGCTGCACCTTGCGGTTCACGTCATAGGACAGCCAGCTGTAGCTGACCTGGCCGTTGACCCAGATGCGGTCGCCGTACCAGCCGGCGAACAGACCGGCGGTGGTGTCCTTCTGGGTGAAGTCGCCACGGCTGTTGCCGAAGTCGGCATCCATGCGGCCGAAGCCGGCGAAGCCGCCGAACACCATGCCGTTGCGGGCCCAGTCGACACCGAACAGGCCGGCCGGGGCCATGCCGTCGTACAGGTCGGCGTGGTCGTAGCGCTGCATGTCACCACGCAGGCCACCCCACCAGGACAGGCCATCAGCCGGTCGGCCGCTGCGGTGCAGGCTGACCTGGTCGGCACGCGAACGGCCGATGGTCTGCGCCGAATGGCTCAGCACCTGCTGCAGGCGCGGGCCTTCCAGGATCGAGATCGCGTACTGGCCCAGCATCTGGTGCGCGGCCGAGGTCGGGTGCACGTCGTCAGCGAACAGATAGGTGCTGGCCGCATCGGGACGCACGTAGGCCAGCGGGCTGCAGCTCAGCGACGAGGCCACCAGGCAGGCGCGGCCGGTAACGTTGCTGAAGCCGTACATGCCCGGGTTGGCGATGATTTCATGCAGCAGGGTGTAGGTATCGAGCGGGATGAACTCGATGCCGGCCTGCTTCAGGCCGCCGTACAGGGCGTTGTTGTACGCGGTGGCCAGGGCGGTGCCCTGCGCGCGACCGGCCGCGCCGCGGTCGATGAAGCCCGGGCTGCTGCCGATGTCCGGCAGGTTCGGCACCATCACGTACTGCGCGCCGGCCTGCTTGAGGCTGGCGACGATGCCGATCTGGTCGGTGACGGCGGCGCCGATGACCGCCGGGGCCTGCGCCGGTGCGGTGATGGAGAACAGATCGTTGGCGCCGCCCCACACGGTGTACAGGGCATTGGCGTCGGCCTTGCCGCCATTGGCGGCCAGGTAGCGGGCGGTCTGCGTCTTCAGCGACGGCACCGGCACGTTGCCGAACGCCGGCTGGGTCAGGTCCACGCCGACCCGCGCGCCGCCGACAGCGTAGTTGTCGCCGATCTGGCCGTTGCCGTTCGGGTTGGCGTCGGTGCCGTAGTAGCCGGCCACCACCTGCGCCCAGACCAGGCCCGGGTTGGTGGTGAACTGGCCGGTGACAGGACGCGCGTCGGCCGGCTGGATGAGCGGGCGGTAGTAGCCGCTGTCGGTCAGGCTGTCACCGAGGAACACGGTGCGCGAGAACGGGGATTCGCCTGCCATGGCCGGAAGCGCGGCCAGCGCGATCGCGGCCGCCATCAGGGAGCGGATCGGGCGTTTGCTGAGCTGCATGTAAGAAACTCCTGTGGGGATATCGTTGAGGTCCCGGCGCACGTACGCCGGCGCACGGTGAATGGTTTCACCGGACCGCCGTTTGCTCACGCTGCGCCGCCGCATGGATTGTCGCCGCCCTTGGCCACGCCCGGGTGTGCGGCAGGTGGCGGAACCGGCAATTTGCAAGGGTTCCGATCCGAGCAGGCCATCAGCGACAATGTGCAGATGGACATCCAGCTCAACGGCGAACCCCGCACCCTGCCCGCTTCGGCGACCCTCCACGACCTGCTGCAGGCCGAGCAGCTGCTGCAGCGCCGGGTGGCGGTGGAGGTCAACGGCGAGATCGTCAGCCGCAGCCGCCACGGCGAGCACGTGCTGGCCGAAGGCGACGTGGTGGAGATCGTGCACGCGCTGGGCGGCGGTTGAGACTGTCCGAAGACCCCAGGGTCAGATCCCTTTGCCAGGGGCAAAGGGATCTGACCCCGTTCTCCGCCCCCTTCAGCGTGACCCCATCTTCAGGCGGATAAGCGATAATCGCGTCATGAACGTTCATGTCTCCCCCGATTCGCTGGTGATCGCCGGCAAGACCTATGGCTCGCGGCTGCTGACCGGCACCGGCAAGTTCAAGGATCTGGAAGAAACCCGCCTGGCCACCGAGGCCGCAGGCGCCCAGATCGTCACCGTGGCCATCCGCCGCACGAACATCGGGCAGAACCCGGGCGAGCCGAACCTGCTCGACGTGCTGCCGCCGGAGCGCTACACCATCCTGCCCAACACCGCCGGCTGCTATACCGCCGAGGACGCCGTGCGTACGTGCCGCCTGGCCCGTGAGCTGCTGGACGGCCACAACCTGACCAAGCTGGAAGTGCTGGGCGACCAGAAGTCGCTGTACCCGGACGTGGTGCAGACCCTCAAGGCCGCCGAACAGCTGGTCAAGGACGGTTTCGAGGTGATGGTCTACACCTCCGATGACCCGATCCTGGCCAAGCGCCTGGAAGAGATCGGCTGCGCTGCGGTGATGCCGCTGGCCGCGCCGATCGGTTCGGGCCTGGGCATCCAGAACAAGTACAACCTGTTGCAGATCATCGAAGATGCCAAGGTGCCGATCATCGTCGACGCCGGCGTCGGCACCGCCTCCGATGCCGCCATTGCGATGGAGCTGGGCTGCGATGGCGTGCTGATGAACACCGCCATTGCCGGTGCGCGCCATCCAGTGCTGATGGCCAGCGCCATGCGTAAAGCGGTCGAGGCCGGCCGCGAAGCCTTCCTGGCCGGGCGCATTCCGCGCAAGCGCTACGCCAGCGCCTCCTCGCCGGTGGATGGGTTGATCGGCTGATGACCAATCCTTTCGACAGCGCCGGTTCCAAGGCCCCGCCCAAGCCCTTCACCGTCAGCGAAGGTCGCCGCGAAGTGCGCAGTTTCGTGCTGCGCCAGGGCCGCTTCACCCCCGCCCAGCAGCGCGCGTTCGACGAACGCTGGCCGCGCTTCGGCATCGACTACAACGGCCAGCCGCGTGACCTGGACGCCACCTTCGGCCGCCCGGCGCACAAGGTGCTGGAAATCGGCTTCGGCAATGGTGCCGCGCTGCGCTTTGCGGCCCAGCACGACCCGTCGCGCGATTACATCGGCATCGAGGTGCACGCGCCCGGCGTGGGCCGGCTGCTGAACGCACTGGCCGAGGACAACGCCGACCACGTGCGGCTGTACCACCACGATGCGGTGGAAGTGCTGCAGAACGAGATCGCCGACGGCGCGCTCGATGAAGTGCGCATCTACTTCCCGGACCCGTGGCACAAGAAGCGCCACAACAAGCGGCGCCTGCTGCAGCCGGCGTTCGCCGACCTGCTGGTGCGCAAGCTGCGCCCGGGTGGCCGCCTGCACTGTGCCACCGACTGGGAAGACTACGCCGAGCAGATGTGGGACGTGCTCGACGCCACCGCCGGGCTGGTCAGCCGCGCCGGCCCGCGTGGCAGCGTGCCGCGCCCGGACTGGCGCCCGCAGACCCACTTCGAGACCCGTGGCCAGAAGCTCGGCCACGGCGTCTGGGACCTGTTGTACGACCGCACCTGATCAACGCCTGAGGACGCCGCGCCCCACATGGATACCGCGCTGACGCTGACCAACGACATGAAGCTCGTGCTCGGGCTGGTCGGCTTCACGATGGCGATGTTCCTGTTCGAGCGCATCCGCGCCGACGTGGTCGCGCTGGTGGTGCTGGTGGTGCTGGGCGTCACCGGCCTGATCGCGCCGGAGGAGATCTTCGGCGGTTTCTCCGGTAACGCGGTGATGAGCATCATCGCCACCACCATCCTCGGCGCAGGCCTGGACCGCACCGGCGCACTGAACCGGCTGGCCGCGTGGCTGCTGCGGCGCGGCCACGGCGTCGAGCAGCGGCTGCTGATGATGACCACGGCCATTGCCGGCTTGAACTCTTCGTTCATGCAGAACCCTTCGGTGATGGCTTTGTACCTGCCGGTGGCCTCGCGGTTGGCCGCGCGTACCGGGCTGACCCTGCAGCGGCTGCTGCTGCCCATTTCGGCTGCGATCGTGATGGGCGGTGCGCTGACCATGGTCGGCAATTCGCCGCTGATCCTGCTGAACGATCTGCTGGCTTCGGCCAACAACAACCTGCCCTCCGGCCTGGCCACCATCGAGCCGCTGCGCATGTTCGCGCCGCTGCCGATCGGCGTGGCGCTGCTGGTCGCCTCGCTGCTGTACTTCCGCTACTACGGCGACCGCAAGCTGATCGAGGAAGAGAACCTGGTCAACGACGGGGTGACCCCGGCGCGCACCGAAAGCTACTTCGCCAAGACCTACGGCATTGAGGGCGATGTCTTCGAACTGGTAGTGACCGCCGAGAGCCCGCTGGTGGGCATGACCCTGGGCGAGGCGGAAAACCTGCACGACGCGCCGCTGCTGCTGGCCCTGAAGACCGGCAACGACACCCGCCTGGCGCCGCCAGCTGAGATGCGCATCTGGGTGGGCAGCGTGCTCGGTGCGATGGGCCCACGCGAGCAGATCAGCGATTTCGCGCAGAACCAGTTCCTGCGCATGTCTTCGCGCCTGAAGCACCTGGGCGATCTGTTCAACCCCAGCCGCGCCGGCATTTCCGAGGCCGTGGTGCCGCCCACCTCGAACGTGATCGGCAAGAGCGCGGCCGACCTGCGCCTGCGCAAGGAACGTGGCATCAGCCTGCTGGCGATCAACCGCGACAAGCAGGTGATCCGCGAGGATGTGCGCGACGTGCAGCTGCGCGCGGGCGATATGCTGGTCTTCCACAGCATCTGGACCGACCTGGCGCAGGCCGCACGCAGCCGCGACTTCGTGGTGGTAACCGACTACCCGACCGGCGAGCAGCGCCCGCACAAGTTCAAGATCGCCATGGCGATCTTCGCGCTGACCATCCTGATTGCGCTGACCAGCAAGCTGCCGGTGGCGCTGACCCTGATGACCGGCGTGGCCGGCATGCTGCTGACCGGCGTGCTGCGCATGGACGAGGCCTATGCCTCGATCAACTGGAAGACGGTGTTCATGATGGCCGGGCTGATCCCGCTCGGCTGGGCGATGGATTCCAGTGGTGCCGCCGCGTGGGTGGCCGGGCACACCATCGACAAGCTGCCCACCGGCATTCCGTTGTGGGTGCTGGAAGTGGCGCTGGCGCTGCTGACCACCGCGTTCTCGCTGGTGATCAGCCACGTGGGCGCGACCATCGTGATGGTGCCCATTGCGGTGAACCTGGCATTGGCGGCCGGCGGCAACCCGACTGCGTTCGCGCTGATCGTGGCGCTGTCGGCGTCCAACAATCTGATGACGGCCTCCAACCCGGTGATCTCGATGATCACCGGCCCGGCCAACTACACCCCGCGCGAGATGTGGCGGGTCGGCGGCCCGCTGTCGCTGATCTACACGCTGGTGGTGGTGCTGATGATCAACCTGATGTTCTGAGGGGATTGATCGGCAGGGCTGCGCCCTGCACCCGGCCGCTGGCCGGTAACCTCAACAGCAACAGCGTGCATTCCGTGGGATGGCGGGCACTGTGGGTTTGCGGGGACGCCGTAAACCCATCCATGGGGGCTTGGTCGCCGCATCCATGCCGCTCATACCCCCGCAAACACACAGTGCCCCGCCTTCGACAGTTTCACGCGGCTGGTGATGGGTGCCGACCGTTGGTCGGCACGGATCCCGCTCTGGCAGCTGTCGACCTTGGTCGACACGGACTTTGTAGCGTCGAGCCATGCTCGACTGCTTCTGGCCTCAGGCCAGGTAGACCCGCCCGTCGCGGATATCCACCGGCACCGCGCGCAGGCGGTCGCCCTTGCAGGGGCCGGCAATGCAGTCGCCGCTGTCGAGCGCGAACGACGCACCGTGCGCGGCACACACCAGATGGCCCTCGCGGCTCTTCAGGAACTGGCCCGGCGCCCAGTCCAGGCGGCGGCCGGCATGCGGGCAGATGTTCAGGAAGGCGCGCACCTGCTTGCCGTCGCGATACAGCAGCAGCGATTCGGCATCGCCATCAACCACCGCTTCGACCTCGGCAAACGCACCATCGGCAATGGCTTCAAGGGCGATCAGGGCAGCAGCGGTAGTCATGGCGAGGGCTCGGGCGGTAAAGCGGAATTGTCGCATGCCTGCTCAGGTGACTGGCTGCGACATGAACACAAGTCATTGATTGGTAATAAGCCTCAGCTATATTTAACGAGTTTTTCACTCAATGACAGTGGCACCTCCCGATACTCTGGTTTCGCTGATCCCAGCCTATCGAGCCGCCATGTTCAATCGCGCATCCGCCTTTACCCAGTTCCGCACCCTGTTCGCGCCGCGCAAGCCGCGCCACCCGCTGGTGCGCGTTGCCGTGGGCCTGCTCGGCCTGGCGATCCTGGCCGCGATGGTGTTCATCGGTGTGTTCGTGGGTGCAGCGATGATCCTGGTCGGTCTGGCGTGGAAGCTGCTGGCTTCGCGCAAGCCGGGCAGCGCGCGTCCGGTCGATCCGACCGTGGTCGAGGGCGAGTACCGCGTGGTGCGCAAGCCGGTACTGCCGGCCTCGCGCTGAGCCGCGCCTTTCGCGCCCGCTGACGGCGGGCGCCATGCGTTCTAGACTGCAGGCACGCCCTTCCTGGATGCCCGCATGTCCGATGTCTCCGATGTGATTCCTGCCGTAGCCCTGCCCCGTGTACCGGTGGTCGGCGGTGGCAGTTTCCCCGTGCACCGCGTCTACTGCGTCGGCCGCAATTTCGCCGACCATGCCCGCGAAATGGGCGCCGCAGTGCCGGCCGCCGATGACCGCGGCCGCCCGATGTTCTTCTGCAAGCCGGCCGATGCGATCGTGGTCGGCCACGACGATGCCATCCCCTACCCGCCGGCGACCACCAACCTGCACCACGAAGTGGAGCTGGTGGTGGCGATCGGCCGTGACGCACCGGCCGGTGAGCTGGCCGTGGCCGACGCCGATGCGCTGGTCTACGGCTATGCCGTGGGCCTGGACCTCACCCGCCGCGACCTGCAGGCCGCCGCCAAGGAAAAGGGCCACCCGTGGGATTCGGCCAAGGGCTTCGATGCCTCCGCGCCGATCAGCGAGATCGTGCATGCCGCCGAAGTGGGCGACCTGGCCGCGTTGAACCTGTCACTGGAGGTCAACGGTGAGGTGCGCCAGCAGGCGCTGCTGGACCAGATGATCTGGAACGTGCCGGAGATCCTGCACGAGCTGTCCAAGCTGTGGCAGCTGCGTGCCGGCGACCTGGTGTTCATGGGCACTCCCTCTGGCGTGGCCGCGCTCAAGCCCGGCGACCGCTTCAGTGCGCGCCTGGAGAACGTGGCCGAGCGCCACGGCGTGATCGCCGGCTGACATCACCTGCGCTACCCTGCGCGCTGTCCACTTCCCCCACCGGAGAAAAACAACAATGGGAATGCTCACCGAGTTCAAGGAATTCGCGATGCGCGGCAACGTCATCGACCTCGCCGTCGGCGTGGTGATCGGCGCAGCCTTCGGCAAGATCGTCACCGCGCTGGTGGAGAAGATCATCATGCCGCCGCTGGGTTACCTGATCGGCCGCGTGGACTTTTCAAGCCTGGCCTGGACGTTGTCGCCGGCCCGGCTTGGCCCGGATGGCAAGGAAATCCCGGCGGTGGTGGTTGGCTACGGCGACTTCATCAACACCGTCATCCAGTTCGTGATCGTGGCCTTTGCCATCTTCCTGGTGATCAAGGTGATCAACCGCCTGTCGCGCAAGAAGGAAGCCGCCCCGGCCGCACCGGCCGAGGAAGTGGTGCTGCTGCGCGAGATCCGCGACAGCCTGAAGAAATAAGGTGGTAGCGCCGGGCCATGCCCGGCGGGACGCCATCTTGCCGCTGGGCTCGCCGGGCATGGCCCGGCGCTACCGCAGAGGCACGCGAAAGCCTCGCTCCGGCGGGGCTTTCGCTTTGCCGGACGTGGCGGAAAACAGCGTTCGCGCCAGCCATGACCTCCCGCCCATGCGCCGGCCTGAACGACTGTTAAGCTCCAAGGCTTGGTCCCTTCCGGAGTTGCCCATGCGTCGCCGCGTTCTTGCCATCGCATCCTCCCTCGCCCTGCTGGCCGCCCCGGCCTTCGCGGCGCCGCGCACCACCACCCTGCCCCCGGCCTCGCTGGCCACCGCCGCGCAGCTGCGCGACCAGGCGCTGGCCGACGACACCGGCTGGAAGGTGGTCGAATCGCTGACCACCGAGATCGGCCCGCGCATCGCCGGCAGCGAAGCCGACGCCCGCGCCGTGGCCTGGGCCGAAGCCAAGTTCAAAGCCCTGGGCTTTGACAAGGTGTGGAAGGAACCGGTGACCTTCCCGAAATGGGAACGCCGCAGTGAGCACGCCGCCGTAACCGGCAAGCACCCGCAGCCGTTGCAGATCACCGCACTGGGTGGCAGCCCCGGCGGCACCGTGGAAGCGGAGGTGGTGCGCTTCGCCGACCTGGCCGCGCTGCAGGCTGCGCCGGCCGGTTCGCTGAAGGGCAAGATCGCCTTCGTCGATTACCAGATGCTGCCGTTCCGCGATGGCCGCGACTACGGCCGGGGCGGCGCGATCCGCAGCAAGGGCCCGTCCGAAGCGATCCGCAAGGGCGCGGTCGGCTTCCTGATGCGCTCGGCCGGTACCGACTCGCACCGCGTGCCGCACACCGGCATCACCCGTTTCGATGACGGCCTGACCCCGGTGCCGTCGGCCGCGCTGTCGGTGCCCGATGCCGACCAGCTGGCGCGCCTGCTGGCCCGTGGCAGCACCACGGTGAAGGTGGCGCTGGATTGCGGCTGGGATGGCACGGCGACGTCGTACAACGTGATCGGCGAGATCACCGGCCGCAGCCTGCCGAAGGAAGTGGTGGTGATTGGTGGTCACCTGGATTCGTGGGACCTGGGCACCGGTGCCGTCGATGACGGCGCAGGCGTGGGCATCACCATGGCCGCCGGCCACCTGATCGGCCAGCTCAAGCAGGCACCGAAGCGCACCATCCGCGTGATTGCCTTCGCCAACGAAGAACAGGGCCTGTATGGCGGCAAGGCCTACGCCGAAGCGCATGCCAAGGACGTGGCCCTGCACCAGCTGGCCGCCGAGAGCGACTTCGGCGCCGGCCGCATCTATGCCTTCAATACCGGTTCGCCGAATCCGGAAGGTTCGCGCGAAGCGACGAAGCAGATTGCCGAAGTAATGAAGCCGCTGGGCATCGAGTACCAGGCCGACAAGGGTGGCCCGGGCCCGGACGTCGGCCCGCTGGCAGCCAAGGGTGGCGCATGGGCATGGCTGGCGCAGGATGGATCGGACTACTTCCACCTGCACCACACCGCCGACGACACGCTGGACAAGATCGACCCGAAGGCGCTGGCGCAGAACGTGGCCGCGTACACCGTGTTTGCCTATCTGGCTGCCGAAGCCGATGGCAACTTCGGCAGTGAGGCGAAGGCGACCACGCCGCCGAACGAGTGATGCGGTAACGCCGGGCCATGCCCGGCGAGCGCAGCAGCAGGGGCGGTGCGAACCAAGGTTCGCACCCACCGGGCGTCACTCAACCGCGGCGACTCGCCCACTGCGCCAGCAGCACCGCGGTGGCCGAGGCCACGTTCAGGCTCTCCACCGCGCCGCTGCCAGGAATGGAGACCTGCAGGTCGCATTGCGCGGCCAGGCTGCGGTCCATGCCTTCACCTTCGGCGCCCATCACATACACCAAGCGTGCCGGCAACGGCGCGCGGAATACGTCATCACCACCTTCAACCAGGGTCGCGGCCAGGCCGAAACCGGCAGCGCGTAGCTGCGCCATCGCCTGTGCGGTCTCCGGCAGCTGCACCAGCGGCACCGCCTCGGCACCGCCCTCGGCCACGCGCGCGGCGGCGCCGGACAGGGCCAGCGTGCTGCCGGCCGGCAGCAGCAGCGCCTTGGCGCCGAAGTGCGCGGCCGAGCGCAGGATCGCGCCGAGGTTGTGCGGATTGCCCACACCGTCCAACCACAGCGCCAGCGCAGGGCCATCACCCACCTGCTGCAGCCACTGCGCCAGCGGCATTGCCGGTGCGCGCAGCACGTCGGCCACCACGCCTTCGTGATGGGTGGTGCCGGCGAGCTTGTTCAGATCGCCATCCTCGACCACGCGGTAGCCCACGCGGTTGGCCACGCACCACTTCAACAGCGGCTGCAGGCGCGGAATACGTGCCTCCAGCAGGTACAGCTTGCGCAGCGCCTGCGGCCGCGCTTCGAACGCGGCCAGCACGGCATTGAGGCCGTACAGGCGCAGCTCATCGCTGCCACCGCGCCCGCCACCGCCCGTGGCCGGCACCTCCGGGCGCGGCAACGGGGTTGCACGCGGCGGACGGGCGGACGGGCGGCGGTTGTTCCAAGGGTTGTTCACTTACACACTCTCCTGCTTGCGCTGGCGCCAGAAATCGGCGTTCTTGATGCCAAGAGCATCAGGGTCGAACACCGGATCCAGGCCCAGCTTCTTCTGTCGTTCGTAGTCACGCAGGGCCAGCATCGCCGGCTTCTGGATGATGAGGATGGCGATGATGTTCAGCCAGGCCATCAGGCCCACGCCGATGTCACCCAGCGCCCAGGCCAGGGTTGCATTGTGGAACGCGCCGAACACCACCATGCCGATGATGCCCAGGCGCAGCAGCAGCACGGTCAGCGGCCGCTTCCTGTTGTGGTTCACATAGCTGAGGTTGGTCTCGGCCATGTAGTAGTACGCCATGATGGTGGTGAAGGCGAAGAAGAAGATGGCCACCGATACGAACGCCGAACCCCAGCCCGGCAGCACCGCTTCCACGCCCGCCTGCGCATAGCCGGCGCCTTCGGGAATGCCGGCCAGGCCCTGGAAGATCGGTGCGCCGCCGGCCACCGGCGAGTACACGTTGTAGGTGCCGCTGGCCAGGATCAGGAACGCGGTGGCGGTGCACACCATCATGGTGTCGAAGTAGATGGCGAAGGCCTGCACGTATCCCTGCTTGGCCGGGTGCGAGACTTCCGAGGCGGCGGCCGCATGCGGGCCCGAGCCCTGGCCGGCCTCGTTGGCATAGATGCCGCGCTTGATGCCCCACTCCACCGCCAGGCCCATCATCGCTCCGAACGCAGCGTGGGTGCCGAAGGCACTGCTGAAGATGATGTTGAACATCTCCGGCACGCGGTCGTAGTTGATGATCATGATGATGATGGCCATCAGGATGAAGCCGGCGGCCATGAACGGCACCACCACTTCAGCGAAGTTGGCGATGCGCTTGACGCCACCGAAGATCACCACGCCCAGCAGCAGGGCTACCACGATGCCGATGCCCAGCTTCAGCGCCTGCACCGATTCCATGCCGAAGGCCTGGCCATCGAGCGGGCCGCACAGCGCGGTACCACGGCAGGCATTGATGATGCTGTCGGCGATGGCATTGGCCTGCACGCCCGGCATCAGGAAGCCGGCAGCAATGATCGTGGCGATGGCGAAGGCCAGCGCGTACCACTTCAGGCCCATCGCTTTTTCGATGTAGTACGCCGGGCCACCGCGGTAGCGGCCTTCGGCGTCCTTGGTCTTGTAGATCTGCGCCAGGGTGCATTCCACGTACGAGGTGGACGCGCCGAGGAAACCCATCACCCACATCCAGAAGATCGCGCCGGGGCCGCCGAAGGCGATGGCGGTGGCCACGCCGGCGATGTTGCCGATGCCCATGCGACCAGCCATCGACATGGCCAGGGCCTGGAACGAGGACACGCCGGCGTCGGATTTCTCCCCCTTGACGGTCAGGCGGCACATCTCGAGGAAGCCGCGGATCTGCATGAAGCGCGTGCGCAGGCTGAAGAACAGGCCGGCGCCCAGGCACACGAAGATCAGTGCCTTGCTCCAGATGATGCTGTTGATGAAATGTACGGTAGCTTCCACGCGCGCTCTCTCCAGTCGGCGGGTTGTAAGGACGTCCCGTCGGCTGGAAGGGACCGGTCGATTCTCCCTGATCGAAGGCCGCTGCGGTAGCGCTGTTTTGTAGAGCCGAGCCCATGCTCGGCTTGGGCCCCCGGGGGGGCAGCCGAGCATGGGCTCGGCTCTACAGCGACCCGCCCGCGCGTCAGGGCAGCTGCGTGCGCACCCGGGCGAAGCGGCGCAGGTCGTGCAGCACGCCGCGCTTGTAGACCGCGCAGCGATCCACCCCCTCTTCCTGGAAGCCGTTCTTTTCCAGCACCCGCGCCGAGCCGAGGTTGAAGTCGACCACCCCGGCCTGCAGCCTGAACAGGCGCAGTTCGTCCATCACCCACGGCGCGAACAGGCCGACCACGCGGGTCATCAGGCCTTGGCCCCAATGGGCCTGGCCCAGCCAGTAGCCAAGCTCAGCCATATGACCGCGCTCGGCGCTGCCCTGCTGCGCACCGACGCTGCCGCAGGCCTGGCCGTCGATCTCGATGGCCAGGTTCAGGGTGCCCGGCGTGAGCACGCGACCGGCGAGGAAGGCCTCGCCGTCGGCACGCGTGTAGGGGTACGGGAAGCGGTCGCGCAGACCGCGCGATACGTCGGGGTCGTTGGCGTGGCGCAGCAGTGATTCCAGATCGTCGGGGCGCCAGGGGCGCAGTTGGAAGCCGTCGCCTTGCAGCGGTGGGGTCAGAGCCCTTTCCCGTTGGGAAAGGGAACCGACCCCGTCAGGCACCCCGCCGGCGCGAGGGTCAGGCATGGCCGCCGACCGAGGGCGACTCGGCTTCCTGCTTCTCCAGTTCGCGCTTCACTGCTTCCGGCGAACGGGTGTACGGGGCCAGCCGCGCGTAGAACGCCGGCACCACGAACAGCGACAGGAACGTCGAGAGGGTCACGCCGAAGATGATCACGATGCCGATGGTGCCACGGCTGGCCGAGCCGGGGCCACCGGCCACCACCAGCGGGATGGCGCCGACCACGGTGGCGATCGAGGTCATCAGGATCGGGCGCAGGCGCACCATGGCCGATTCGATGATCGCCTCGCGCACCGTGCGCCCGTCGTCGCGCAGCTGGTTGGCGAACTCGACGATGAGGATGCCGTTCTTCGCCGCCAGGCCGACCAGCATGACGATGCCGATCTGGCTGAACAGGTTCACCGTGCCCCCGCTCACCCACAGCCCGACCAGCGCACCGAGCACACCCAGCGGCACGGTCAGCATGATGGTGAGCGGGTGGATGAAGCTTTCGAACTGCGCGGCCAGCACCAGGTACACCACCAGCAGGGCCATGGCGAAGGTCAGCAGCACCGCGCCGCCAGCGCTCTGGTATTCGCGCGACTCACCCTTCCAGTTCACCTGCGCGTACTGCGGCAGCTCCTCGCGGGCCACGTTCTGCGCCCAAGCAATGGCTTCGCCGAGCGGATAGCCCGGCGCCAGGCCGGCGCTGATGGTGATCGAGCGCAGGCGGTTGAAGCGGTTCAGGGTGCCGGCCTCGGCCACTTCGCTCAGCGTGACCAGGTTGGACAGTGGCACCAGCTCGCCGGAGGTGGCACGCACGCGGATCGCGGCCAGATCGGCTGGGCTGGCGCGGCCATCGCGGCCGGCCTGCACCAGCACGTCGTACTCCTCGCCGTTGTCGACGAAGGTGGTGACGCGGCGCGAACCCATCATGGTTTCCAGCGCCGAACCGATCGCGGTGACCGGAACGCCAAGGTCGGCCGCACGCTGGCGGTCGATGTTCACCCGCATCTGCGGCCGGGTTTCCTTGTAGTCCGAGTCGGGGCCGACCAGGCCGGGATTGTCGGCCATGCGCAGCAGGATGCGGTCGCGCCACTGCGCGATCTCGGCATATTCCGGGCCGCCGAGCACGATCTGGAACGGCTGGCCGCCACTGCGCACCAGCCCGCCGCCGACCTGGGTACGCACGCGCACACCGCGGATCGTGTCCAGTTCCTTCTGCAGTTCATTGGCCACATCCGGCGTGGCCTCACTGCGCTGGCGCCACGGTTGCAGGAAGATGCTGACGCGGCCGGTGTGCATTTCCTCGCTGGCACCGAAGCCGCCGGGCACGCGCGGGTTGGCACGGGCGATGGTCTTGTCGGCGCCGACATGCGGTGCCAGCAGCGCTTCCACCTGCTGCACCTGCTGCACGGTGTAGTCGTAGCCGGCGCCTTCCGGGCCGTCGATCATGATCTGGAACGAACCGCGGTCTTCGGCCGGCGCCAGCTCCGACGGCAGCAGCTTCAGCAGGCCCCAGCTGGCAGCCAGCGCGGCCACCATCACCAGCAGGTAGATCCAGGTGCGGTCGACATGGTGGTCGAGCACGCGGCCATAGCCCGATGCCAGGCGTTCCAGGTTGCGGTTGATGAAGCCATGCAGGCCACGCGGTGCCTGACCGGTGTGCGGCTTGAGCAGCTTGGAGGCCATCATCGGCGTCAGCGTCAGCGCCACGAATGCAGACAGCGCCACCGCCGCGGCCAGCGCCACCGCCAGTTCGCGGAACAATCGTCCGGTATTGCCTTCCAGGAAGCCGACCGGGAGGAACACCGCCACCAGCACGGCGGTGGTGGCGATGACCGCGAAGGCGACCTGCGCAGTGCCGCGCTTGGAGGCCACCAGCGGTGGCTCGCCCAGATCGATGCGGCGCTGCACGTTCTCCACCACCACGATTGCATCGTCCACCACCAGGCCGATGCACAGTACCAGCGCCAGCAGGGTCAGCAGGTTGATCGAGAAGTCGAACGCATACAGCGCGATGAAGGCGGCCACCAGACAGACCGGCACGGTCACCGCCGGAATCAGCGCGGCGCGGAAGCTGCCGAGGAACAGCCAGATCACCGCCAGCACCAGGATCATCGCCTCCACCAGCGTGGCGTAGACGCGGTCTACAGCGGCTTCGATGAAGGTGGTGTTGTCGAACGCCACGAAGATCTGCGTGCCCTTGGGCAACGACAGCGCCACGCGCTCGGCTTCGGCACGCGCGGTGCGCGCCACGTCCAGCGAGTTGGCGGTGGAGGTTTTGACGATGCCCAGGCCGATGCCCGGCTCGCCGTTGCTGCGGTAGTAGGCGCGACGCTCGGCCGAGGCCAGCTCGATCTTCGCCACGTCGCCCATGCGCACCACATAGCCGTCGCGGCCCTTGCCCAGCGGGATGGTCGCGAAGTCTTCGGGCTTGATGTAGTTGCGCTCCACGCGCAGGGTAAAATCGCGGTCGGTCGACTCGATGCGACCGGCCGGCAGTTCGACGTTCTCGTTGCGCAGTGCGGTTTCCACATCGCCGGTGGTCAGCCCACGCGCGGCCAGCTGGTCACGGTCCAGCCAGATGCGCATTGCGTAGCGCTGGCGGCCACCGATGCGGACCTGGGCCACGCCATCGAGGCTGGAGAAGCGGTCGACCACGTAGCGGTCGGCGTAGTCGCTCAGTTCCAGCGTGTCCATGGTCGAGGAGACCATGTTGAACCAGATGATCGGGTCGGCATCGCTTTCGACCTTGGCGATTTCCGGCGGCCGCGCTTCTTCCGGCATGCGGTCGGCGACGCGGCTGACCGCATCGCGCACGTCGTTGGCCGCCGCTTCGATATCGCGGTTGGAGGTGAATTCGATGCTGACCTGCGAGCGGCCGTTGGTGCTGCGCGCATTGATCGTATCGATGCCTTCGATACCGGCCAGCGCATCTTCCAGCACCTGGGTGATGCGGCTTTCGATGACCGCCGCCGACGCGCCGGTGTAGTCCACCGACACCGAGACGATCGGCGGATCGATGGCCGGCAGTTCACGCAGGGTCAGCCGGGTGAACGACATCACGCCCAGCACCAGCAGCAGCAGGCTCATCACCACGGCGAACACCGGCCGCTGGATGGAGATGTCGGACAGCTTCATCCGCCGTGGCCCTCGGCTGTGACCGGCGCCGGCGCGTCAGCCGGCTTCGCACCGCTGGCAGGTGCGGCGTCCTTGGCCGCGACCTTCAGGCCCGGGCGCAGCTTGCCGGTGCCGTCGACCACGATGCGCTGGCCGGCGTCCAGGCCCTGCTTGATTTCCACCACGCCGGCGCGGCGTGCACCGGTGACCACATCCACGCGCTCGACGCTTTCATCGGCCTTGATGCGGTAAACGAAGGTATCGCGGCCAACCTGCACCACGGCGATTTCCGGCACCACCAGCGCCGGGCGCTCGGGCCGGAACAGGCGCACATCGAGCAGCATGCCCGGGCGCAGCGCGTGGTCGCCGTTGGCGAAGTCGGCGCGCACGGTCACCGCGCGGGTGGCCGGGTCGATGCGCGCGTCGATGGTGCTGACCACACCCTCGAAGCTGCGGCCCGGCCACGCCACGCTGGTGGCACTGACCTTGTCACCGACACCAAGCGCGGCCAGTTCCACTTCCGGCACCTGGAAATCAACATGCATATGCTCGATGTCGTCGAGCGTGGCGATCACCGTGGTCGGTGTCAGCAGCGTGCCCGGGCTGACCTGGCGGATGCCGAGCACGCCGGCGAACGGCGCGCGCACACGACGGTCACCGATGTCCGACTGCATCTGGGTCACACGCGCCTCGGCGGCATCGCGGATCGACTTCTGCGTATCCAGCGTGGCGCTGGACACCAGCCGCTGCGTGGCCAGCTCGCGCTGGCGCTTGTACAGCTGGTCGGCTTCGTGGAAGGTAGCCTGCGCCTGTACCAGCGCCGCTTCCTGAGCCTGCCCGCGCAGGGTCACGATCGGCGCACCAGCGGCGATGTGCTGGCCGCTCTCGAAATGCACCTTCTCGACGATCTCGCTGACCTTGGCCGTGACGCTGATCGACTCGCGCGCCTTGGCCGTGCCCAGCGCCTGCAGGGTGTCATTCCACGGCCTGGACTGCACGACCTGCGCGGTGACCGGCACCGCTTCCCCCTGCCGGCGTGCGGCGGCCTCCGGTTTGCCTGCGCACCCGGCCAGCACGGCCAGGCTGAGGCCGAAGGCCAGGGTCGAAGCGATACGAGCCAACATGAACGGTCCTGATTGATCCACGGCCGCCGAGTGTAGGCAAGGGCCCGCAAAAGCGGTATGTGCCAAGCGTTTACCGTCGTGGAACCGATGTTGCGATGGCGCCTTGAACCCGTTCCGTGCAAGGCTGAAGGGCGCGGTGTCGGCGTGTGTCGGGGTGTATCCGGTGCCCCATCGACTGCGCTGTCATCGTAGAGTCGAAGGTGCCTGACAGAGGGCGTCGGGTGGGGGCGGATCCTGGCGGGGATCCGGCCCCGTTTTTTTGCCCGGTGCATGGGTAGCACCGGGCCATGCCCGGCGGATCAGTACCGGTAATTCACCTTCATCCAGACGCTGCGACCGGGCTCGTTGATGCGGACCGGATCGGCCGGGAAGCCGAAGTCGGCACTGCCGGCCAGGTTCAGATGCTCGCTGTAGGCACGGTCGAACAGGTTGTCGACGCCGGCGCTGAGCTGCAGCTGCGGGTTGAAGCGGTAGGCCGCATTGAGTGCGAGGGTGGCGAACCCCGCGCTCGGCCCGAGGTCCTGGGCCACCACGTTGCCCTGTCCATCTGCGACACGATGCTGCTGGGTCACGGCACGCACCAATGCACCGGCACTCCAGCGCTGGCCTTCCCAGTTCGCGCTCAGGCGCGCTTCCAGCGGCGGCATCTGCGGCAGCGGACGCTGCTGGTCGCGGTTCTCGCCCCAGGCATAGGCCATTGTACCGCCCAGCTTCCATTGCGCGCCCACGCGCACATCCAGACCCGCCTCGGCGCCGGCGATGCGCGCATCGATGTTGCTGGCCTGGCTCATGCCCATCATGCCGCTGCCGTGATAGGTGAACAGGATGTAGTCATGGATCTGCCCGGCGTAGGCCGAGACCCAGGCCTGCACGCGCGGCCCCTTGTACTGCAGGCCGATGTCGAGCTGGGTGGTGCGCTCGGGCTGGATGCCGGCAAACGCGTTCGGTGCACCGGCCGGGCCATGATCGGGTGAGAACAGCTCCCAGTAGTCGGGCATGCGCTGGCTGTGGCCGAGGCCGGCGTACCAGGTCAGGCCGTCGGCCAGGTCCTGCTCGTAGCGCAGGAAGCCGCTGCCCAGCCATTCCTTGCGGCGCTGGCCCGCGGTCGGGTTGGGCAGGTTGCCCATCATGCCGCGGATCGACTGCCGCTCATCGCGCACGCTGGCGCGATCGATGCGCAGGCCACTGATCCAGCGCTGGTCGCTGCCAGCGCCCAGCGTCAGTTCGGTGAACAGGCCATAGCGACGGAAGTTGGCATCGGTCTGCCAGTCGGCCTGCCTGTAGGTGTCACGGCCCATGCCCATGCGGCCACGATGACGGCTGTCCTCGCCGTCCACACCGGCCCCCAGCTGCACGTCCTGCCAGCGCCACTCGGAACTGACGCGGCCGCCCTGGGTACGGCGGTCCACGTTCGATGCCATCGGCATCGGCATCATGCTGTGCGGATTCGGCGTGCGCAGCGTGTAGTTGTCCATCACATGGTCGGCTTCGTTGTAGTACACATTGGCCTGCAACGTGTCCCAGGCACCGGGCAGGTTGCGCTTCTCGAAACGCGCCGCGTAGCTGGTTCGCTCGAACGCGGCACCGTCCATGCCGCGCCCGGCATAACGTGCGATCGCATCGCCGGCACCGGCGGAGACTTCCAGCAGCGTGTCCGGATCCGGCGTCCAGCCGACGGCCACGTCGCCATTCCACTTGCGCCACTTCGACGGCACCACCTCACCGTGGCCATCCTTGTAGTCATCGGCCTCGGAACGGTTGCCGCTGGCGCGTAGGTAACCAGTCGGGTTGCCCAGGGTCAGGTCCAGCACCTGGTCATTGCGGTTGCGCGAACCAACCAGGGCACTGGCATCGGCGCGCAGGCCCGGTTCCTCGAAGCGTGGCGTATCGCGTTCGAAGCGCACGGTGCCGGCCGAGGCACCGGCGCCCCAGCGCACGCTCTGTGGCCCCTTGATGATGATCAGCCGGTCGAAGCTTTCCGGCGCGATGTAGGACAGCGGATTGTCCATGCGCGAGGGGCAGGCACCGATCAGGTTGCCGTCGTTGCTGAGGATGTTCAGGCGCGAACCGAACATGCCGCGCAGCACCGGGTCCCCATTGGTGCCGCCATTGCGGATGGCGGAGAAGCCGGGAACGGTTTTCAGGTAGTCGGCGCCGTCACTGGCTGGTACCGGCTGCCGGGGCAGGCGCGGATCGGTCTCCCAGTGCAGCGGCGAAGACGGTGCGGCAGCGGTGACCACCAGCGTGTCGAGGGTGCGCGCTTCTTCGGCAGGCGCAGCGTGTGCCAGTGACGCGGCCACGGCCAGGCCGAGGGCAACCGGCAGGCGCGCGCAGGCGCCCGCAGGGCGGGAAGTCATTTTCATCGGAACAGCTCCAGGGTACGCAAGCGCGCACGGCGTCCGTGCGGACGTCGTGCGGCAGATTCATGGGGACATCAGCGGACGATGGAGCGGCGCGGCGGCCCACGCGCGGCATGTGCCGGCCAGCGCAGCGCCGGCAGCAGCTGCTGTGTGCACGCGAAGATCAGCCGCGGCCGCCACAGCAGCGGCAACAGCAGCACCAGCACCGCCAGCCAGGGCAGCAGGCGCATGGCCAGCACGCAGTATTCGCAGGCTTCGCCGTGCATGGCGTGGGGATCGGCCGGCCGACTGGGTGCTGTCGTCGCAGCGTTGTGCTGATCGTGCCCGGCCATGGCCATGTCGTGCATGTCATGGCCCATTGCGGCGTGATCCATGCCCTCCACCGCCGCGTGGTCCATCGGCGGCGCCTGCAGCGCGCGGCTGACCAGTGGCGCAAGCACCATCAGCAGCGTCGCCAGGACGGCGAGCTGGAGCAGAAGGCGTTGCGGGCGGGACAGGCAGGGCACCGCGCTAGTGTAGAGCCGGCTGCCGGGATGCCCGTGCGACGAACCGTCGCAGGAGGGGTTCATCGGCAGGGCTGCGCCCTGCACCCGCAGAGACCACGGCAAGAGCCGAAGCAACAACAAAAGCAAAAGCGGTTTCCTGTGGGTAGGCGGGGTAGGTCCGATTGCAGGGGACGCCGTGAATCCGTCCATGGAGGCTCGGTCGCGCCATCCATGGCGCTCACGCCCCCGCAACCGGACCCACCTCGCCTTCGACAGTTTTCTGCGAGCTGTCGGAATGGCATGGGGTCAGATCCGTTTTCCGCAGGAAAACGGATCTGACCCCAGATGTATTTCGATATCTGACAGAAGTGTCGACCAAGGTCGACACCTACCCACAGCCGCCGGAATCTGTCAGAGGTGGGGCGGTGTTGGAGTGCGGGGTGTCAGCCGCATGGATGCGGCTGCCAAGCCTACAGGGACGTACTTGCGGCGTCCCCGCACTCCGACACCGCCCCGCCAACCCACGGAATGCCCGCTTCTGTTGTTGCTGTTGAGGTTGCCGGCCAGCGGCCGGCACTACCGCAGGTGCAGGGCTGCAAGCCCTGCTCGCCCCCTCACACCGTGATGGTCTGGGTCAGCGATTCCCACGTCGGCGGCACCGGCCACGCGGCGGCCTGGTTGCCATCCAGCACCCTTCGCAGATCGCGCGGGTCGATCTGCGGGGCCAGCACATGCACCAGCTCCAGCGCGTAATCGCGCAGCACCCGGTCGCGCGGCAGCACCGCCCAGGCGATGCACTCACTGATCGGATCCGGCGCCGGCCATGCCTTCAGGTCTTCATCATTGGCACTGACCGCCATCTCGGCCAGCAGGCCCACGCCCAGCCCAGTGCGTACGTACGTCTTGATCAGATCGGCATCCAGCGCGGTCAGCGCCAGATCGGGCACCAGGCCATGTGCGGCGAAGGCGCGCTGCAGCGACGAGTTCGGGCGCGTGGAGGATTCATAGCTGATCAGCGGTTGCCGGGCCAGCGCGGCCAGGTCCGGCACGCGCCCGGCGCGGTCCAGCGGGTGGCCCTTGGGCACCACCACCAATCGCCGCCAGCGGAACAGCGGCACCGCGATGCCATCGGTCGGTTCACTGCCGGCCGTACTGATGATGGCGATATCGGCATCACCCTGCTTCAACCGGTCCAGCGCATCGGCTTCGGCCGCCTGCTGCAGATGCACGCTGACCTGCGGGTAGGCCTGCTTGATCGCCGCCACCGCCGGCGGCAGTACGAAACGCGCCTGGGTGTGGGTGGTGGTCAGGATCAGCTGGCCCTGGCTTTCACGGCGTTGGTTGGCCGCATAGGTCCGGATGTTGTTGGCTTCGGCCAGCACCGCACGGGCACGCGAAATGACCTCGGTGCCAGCCGGGGTGACCGATTCCAGACTGCGCCCCTTGCGCACGAACAACAGGAAGCCGAGCTCGTCCTCCAGCTGCTTTAGCTGCTTGGACAGGCCGGGCTGGGTGGCGTGCACGCGCGAGGCGGCCAGCGTGATGTTCAGCTCAGCGTCGGCGATGGCAACCAGGTAGCGCAGCTGGGTCAGCGTCATGGGCAGGCGGGCGGCATGGGGCGGAGGTCCACTCTAGGGTCAATTGCCGTCACCAGCTTATAACCAAAGGTTGTTTAAGAAAGGTATCTGGTCATTTCCGGGCGTCATATGCCGGCGCTACGGTCAGCCGGCAGCCGCTGGCCTGAACAGCCAGCCCTCCCCCTTTGCCCGCCGATGCCCGGCGCGGCCCCGTTTCCGGAGTGCATCCATGGCCCTGTACGACTCCATCCTCGATACCGTCGGCAACACCCCCATCGTCAGGCTGCAGCGCCTGGCGCCGCCACAGGTCAGCGTCTACGCCAAGGTCGAGTCGTTCAACCCCGGCGGCTCGGTGAAGGACCGCCTGGCGCTGGCGATCATCCTCGACGCCGAAGCGCGTGGCCTGCTCAAGCCGGGCGACACCATCGTCGAGGCCACCTCGGGCAACACCGGCGTGGCACTGGCGATGGTCGCCGCCGCACGTGGTTACAAGTTCGTGGCGACCATGGTCGAGACGTTCTCGGTGGAACGCCGCAAACTGATGCGCGCCTACGGTGCCAAGGTGATCCTGACCCCAGCCGCCGAACGTGGCAGCGGCATGGTGCGCAAGGCGCGTGAACTGGCCGAGCAGCATGGCTGGTTCCTGGCCAGCCAGTTCGCCAACCCGGCCAATCCGGCCTATCACCGCAACACCACCGCCGCCGAGATCCTGCGCGACTTCGCCGGCAAGCGGCTGGACTACTTCGTCAGCGGCTGGGGCACCGGCGGCACGCTCACCGGCGTAGGCGAAGTACTGAAGGTCGCGCGCCCGCAGACCCGCATCATCGCTACCGAGCCGGCCGGTGCCGCGCTGCTGAAGGGCGATGACTGGAAGCCGCACAAGATCCAGGGCTGGACCCCGGACTTCGTGCCCGACGTGCTCAACCGCGATGTGGTGGACGAGCTGGTGTCGGTCGACGACGACCGTGCCATTGCCACCGCACGCCGCCTGGCGGCCGAGGAAGGCATTTTCGTCGGCATCTCCGCCGGTGCCACCGTCGCCAGTGCGCTGGACGTGGCCGCGCGTGCTGAACCCGGCGCAGTGATCCTGGCCATGCTGCCGGACACCGGCGAGCGCTACTTCTCCACGCCGCTGTTCGCCGATGTGAATGAGGGCTCCGACGACGAGTGGCTGGCCGGTCTGCCGTGATGCACAGGGTCAGAGCCCTTTCCCGTCCGGGAAAGGACCTCGACCCTGTCGGCGCACCTCTGACCCCCTTCTGCTTCAGCTTGCGTGAAGGCCGTCGGATCGCAGCGGGTGAGACGGTCATGACGCAGTATCGATGCCCTGTCCCCTACCGTGGGAACAGCCGGCGCAGAGGCTGCGCGGATCACCTCACAGGCAGGAGACGGACGCATGAAGATCGAAGTTTGGCAGGGCGACATCACGACCCTGGCGGTGGATGCGATCGTCAACGCGGCCAATGAAACGCTGCTCGGTGGCGGCGGTGTCGACGGCGCGATCCATCGCGCGGCCGGCGCCGCATTGCTGACCGAATGTGCGCAGTTGCCGGAGCTGCGCCCGGGCGTACGCTGCCCGACCGGCGAAGTACGCGCCACCGGTGCCTATGCGTTGCCGGCGCGACATGTGCTGCACACGGTCGGCCCGGTCTGGCACGACGGCCAGCGCGACGAACCGGCACTGCTGGCCAACTGCTACTGGAAATCGCTGCAGCTGGCCGAGTCGTTGGGCGTGCAGTCGATCGCGTTCCCGGCCATCAGTTGCGGTGTGTATGGCTATCCGCTGTACCAGGCCGCGCAGATCGCGGTGACCGAAACGCTGGCGTGGCAGCGCAGCCATGCGCAGCCGATGCGCATCGTGCTGGTCGCCTTCAATACGGCCACGGCCAAGGCCTATCAGCAGGCATTGGCTGCGGCGGGCCAGAGCCCGGAGAGCGAGCCGCGCGGCGCGATGTTGCCGCCGCTGGGCGATGCAGGCCTGGCCGCCGCGCATTGAGCGACGGGTTGGGAGAACGAAGAAAGGCCGGGCATTGCCCGGCCTTTTCCGTTGTGCGGCCAGTGTCATCCACGCGTGGCGTGGATCTACCTCATGGGCTGGCGGCTTCCTCGGCGGCGTCTTCGGCCGCGGCGGCGTCAGCACCCGCGCTGGCGCCCTCCACCTGCACGCGCACTTCCACCAGACCGGCAGCGTCGTTCAGGCTGGACACGTCCACGGTGTAGTGACCGGCCGGCAGCGTTTGCTGCAGGCGCGCATTGGTGCCATTGCCACCATCGTCGTCGCTCAGCTCGACGTCGCCACCAACCACGCGCAGCACAGTGTCGACCTGGCTGGAGATCGCATCCAGACGCACGTCGGCCGGGCGATCCAGAGTCAGCAGGAAGCGGCGGCGGCCCTCATTGTCGAGCATGGTGTAGACGCTGCCCGAGCTCGGCAGCGCGCTGCCGTCACGCTCGACCAGATTGCCCGGCAGCTCGATGCGTGTGGCGGTCAGGGTGAACATGCCATTGACGCCGCTGCCGAGGCCACGCGCGGTCAGGGTGTACTTGCCCGGCTTCAGCGACAGGCTCAGGCGCGAGTTGGTGCTGTCACCGCCATCGTCGTTCTCGGCATCCACGCCCTGACCGGACAGCTTCAGCACCGGATCGAACACGTCCGACACCAGGCGAATCTCGTACAGGCCTTCCTTCTCCACCTGCAGCGTGTAGTCCTGCGAATCGCTGGCCAGCATGTCGACCACCTCGCCACTGCCCACCAGCGGCTTGCCGTCATACGGCTTCAGCTTCTCGGCGCGCAGGCGATACGGGCCAAAGGCGGTAGCGCCATCGGCGTTGACCGCCACCTGGTAGGTGCCGCCACCGTTGGCACGGAAGGCCAGCGAAACGTCACCTTCGCGCTCGTAGCCGGTGTTGCTGGTGGACACGAGGCTGCCGTTGCTGAACACGGCGATCGAGCCGCTCAGTGCACCGGTCAGCTTCAGGCCGACCAGATCCTTGTCGGCCAGCGTAATCTGGTAGAGCTGGTGATGGCTGCCGTCGTTGAAGTTGATGCCGCTGCGCGAGGTGATCTCGCCGGACACCGGCTTGTCGAATTCCAGCGACGCGGCCTTGCCCGCATCCGCGCTGCCACCGATGCGGTTGCAACCGCCGGCGACCAGGGCCGTGGCAACGGCCAGTGTGAGTGCTGCCAAACGCATGTTGTTTCTCCTTGGCCTTCCATGTAGTTCCCGCATGCCGGCCGGGCACGCGGGGGCGGAAACGATACCCGCAAAAGCAAACGCCGGCGTGATGCCGGCGTTGCCCTGTTCATCCTGCGATGGAACGGATCAACCGTTCCACTTGCCCAGCGCGGCCAGGCCGTTGTCCTTGGCGCGCTCGAACACGGTCTTCTGCGCCGCAGCGTAGTTGCCCTTCATGTCCTTGGCCCACAGCTTCAGCGCGGCCTGCTGCATGGCACGGCCGTAGGAGAAGCTGAGCGGCCAAGGCAGGTTGCCCAGCTGGTTCATCGCGTTCAGGTGTGCGGTGGACTGTTCGTCGGTCTGGCCGCCGGACAGGAACACCACGCCCGGCAGGATCGCCGGCACGGTGCTCTTGAGGCACATCACGGTCGATTCGGCCACTTCCTCGACGTCGGCCTGCTCATCGCAGCCCTTGCCGGAGATGACCATCGAGGCCTTCAGGATGGTGCCTTCCAGCAGCACGTTCTGCTGGTACAGCGCATCGAACAGCGAACGCAGGGTCGCTTCGGTCACTTCGTAGCAGGTCTCGATATCGTGGTCGCCGTCCATGATCACTTCCGGCTCGACCATCGGCACCAGGCCGCATTCCTGGCACAGCGCCGCATAGCGGGCCAGCGCGTGGGCGTTGGACTCGATGCAGGTGCCCGACGGAATGCTCTCGCCGATGTTGATCACCGCACGCCACTTGGCAAAGCGCGCGCCCAGCTTGTAGTACTCCTGCAGGCGCTCGCGCAGGCCGTCCAGGCCTTCGGTCACCAGCTCACCCGGGCAGCCGGCCAGCGGGTGCGCACCCTTGTCCACCTTGATGCCCGGAATCATGCCGTGGTCGGCCATGTACTTGGCGAACGGCACGCCGTCCTTGGTCGACTGGCGGATGGTTTCGTCGTACAGGATGGCGCCGGAAATGTGCTCGTTGAGCTTCGGCGTGGTCAGCAGCAGTTCGCGGTAGGCACGACGGTTCTCCTCGGTGTTCTCGATGCCGACGCCAGCAAAACGCTTGGCGATGGTAGCGGTGGATTCGTCGATCGCGATGATGCCCTTGCCCGGGGCAACCATGGCCTGGGCGGTTTCAGCCAGCTGTTCGATGCTCATGTACTTCCTGTGGCGGGTGCGGGAAAAACGTAAGTATAGCCCCGCCACCCGTTGCCTCGACGTCGAGGCCAGGATGGAAACGATTCCAATGTCCGCGCAGGACAACGCGTGTCCTGCGCCATGGGGTCAGAGCCCCATCGGGGATCCGACCCCGGGGTCGGATCCCCGATGGGGCTCTGACCCTGACCCGGCGGTTCCGCTTACAGGTCGCCCAGGCCGCTGGCGCGGCCGTCCTCGCCCACTTCCAGCAGGCGCAGGGTGTTGGTCGCGCCCAGCGTCTCCATGTGCTCGCCGCTGGTGAATACGACGCGGTCACCGGCCTGCAGCAGCTCCGATTCCACCAGCAGGCGGATGCTGCCCCGTGCGGCTTCGCGCGGGGTCAGCCCGCGGCTGTCGAAGTTGATCGGGTAGACATCGCGCATCAGCGCCATCTGCCGGCGTGCGCCGTCATGGCGGGTCACCGCGAACACCGGCGCCTTGGCGCGGAAACGCGACAGGTAACGTGCAGTGCCACCGGATTCGGTCATCGCCACGATCGCGCGCACGCCCACGTGCTGCGACAGGAACATGGTGGCCATGGCGATGGCCTGGTCGGCACGCTCCAGATTGCGCGGCGAGGCGTTGAAATCGGTCTCGGTCTGGAACTGGCGCTCGGCGCCCAGGCAGATGCGTGCCATCGCTTCCACGGCCTTGACCGGGTAGGCGCCGGCGGCGGTTTCGGCCGACAGCATCACCGCGTCGGTACCGTCGATGACCGAGTTGGCCACGTCCAGCACTTCGGCGCGGGTCGGGATCGGGCTTTCCACCATCGACTGCAGCATCTGCGTGGCGGTGATCACCACCTTGTTCTGCGCCAGTGAGGCCTTGATGATCTTCTTCTGCAGGCCCGGCAGTTCGGCGTCGCCGATTTCCACGCCCAGGTCACCGCGGGCCACCATCACCACGTCGCTGGCCTCGACGATTTCTTCCAGGTTCTCGATCGCCTCGGTGCGCTCGATCTTCGACACCAGGGCAGCATCGCAACCGTGCGAGCGGGCGATCTCGCGCGCATCGTTCATGTCCTGCGCGTTGCGGCAGAACGACACGGCGATGAAGTCCACGCCGATCTTGGCGACGATGCCGATCAGTTCCTTGTCACGCTCGGTCAGCGCGCCCAGCGACAGGCCGCCGCCCTGCTTGTTCAGGCCCTTGCGGTCGGACAGCACACCATCGTTGAGCACGGTGTTGACGATGCGGTCGCCCTGCACTTCCACCACCTGCAGCTGCATCAGACCATCGTCGAGCAGCAGCACATCACCGGGGCCGACGTCCTGCGGCAGGCCGAGGTAGCTGACGCCGACCTGGCTGGCGTTGCCCGGGCCGGCGTTCTCGCTGGCGATCAGATCGAAGCGGTCGCCCGCCTTCAGCTGCACCTTGCCTTCGGCGAAGCGCTCGATGCGGATCTTCGGGCCCGGCAGGTCGGCCAGGATGCCCACTTCCACGCCCACGCGCGCCGCGGCGGCACGCACTTCGGCGGCACGCTTGGCTTGGCCGGACGGGTCACCGTGGCTGAAGTTCAGACGCACCACGTTGACGCCGGCGCGGAACAGATCCTCCAGCACGCCCGGCGGATCAGTGGCCGGACCGAGGGTGGCAAGGATCTTGGTGCGACGCTGACGCTCGAACATGGTGAAGGGGCCTCTCCCGTTAAAGAACGGAAATTAGCACATCCTTCACGCCCCATGTATACGGTTACATCCTTGCGCCACCTGACTTCGCGGGTCATGCAACGGACATGCCCCGGACATACGCTGGCGCAGGGAGACCGGTAGCGCCGGGCCATGCCCGGCTGGGCCTTGGGCCGCAATCAGCCGAGCATGGGCTCGGCTCTACAGGAAGTTAGGCCAGCAGCGTCGTCAGCTGCGCCGGCTCGCGTGCCAGCTGGCCGGCACCGGCTTCTGTGAGTTCGGCCTCGCCACCAAAGCCCCACAGCACACCGACACTGCGCAGGCCGTGGTGACGTGCGCCTTCGATGTCCATGCGACGGTCGCCGATCATCCAGCACTGTGCCGGCTGCACCCGCAGGCGGCGCAGCGCCTCACCGACCAGTTCCGGCTTGTGGCTGCGTGAGCCGTCCAGGGTGGAACCGACGATCTCCTCGAACAGCCCACCAAAAGGCAGGTGGGCGAGGATACGGCGCGCGTGCGGCTCGTTCTTGGCCGTGACCACCGCCAGGCGGTGGCCGCGACCATGCAGTGTGCGCAGGGTGTCTTCGATCTGCGGATACACGGTGTGCTCGCGCCAACCTTCGGCGTCGAAACGCTCGCGGTAATAGCCCACCGCCTGCTCCACACGCGCCGGTTCACCAAACAGCGGCGCGAAGGTGGTGCGCAGCGACGGACCGATCCAGCCCAGCAGCGTGTCCTGCGCCGGCACTGGATGGTCCATCTTCTGCAACGCATAGGCGATGCAGGCGGTGATGCCCACCTGCGAATCGATCAGCGTGCCGTCCAGGTCGAAGAACAGGACATCCCTGCGCGGGTCGGCACTCATGCGCCGCGCGCCTCCAGTGCCGCCACTGCCGGCAGGGTCTTGCCTTCCAGGAACTCCAGGAACGCGCCACCACCAGTGGAGATGTAGCTGACGTCCTTGGCGATATCGAACTTGTCGACCGCCGCCAGGGTGTCGCCACCGCCAGCGATGGAAAATGCCGGCGAGCTGGCGATGGCGCGGGCCAGCGCTTCGGTGCCCTTGCTGAACGCTTCGAACTCGAACACACCGACCGGGCCATTCCAGACCACAGTGCCGGCCTTTTCGATCAGCTGCGCGTACTGCGCGGCGGTCTGCGGGCCGATGTCCAGGATCAGGTCGTCTTCGGCAACGGCGTCGACCGCCTTCACTTCGGCAGCGGCATCGGGCAGGAACTGCTTGGCGGTGACCACGTCCACCGGCAGCGGGATGTCGGCGCCGCGCGCCTTGGCATCGGCCACGATCTTCCTGGCAGTATCCAGCAGGTCCGGTTCGTACAGCGACTTGCCGACGTTGTAGCCGGCGGCGGCGATGAAGGTGTTGGCGATGCCGCCGCCGACAATCAGCTGATCGACCTTGCCAACCAGATTGGCCAGCAGTTCCAGCTTGGTGCTGACCTTGCTGCCGGCCACGATGGCCAGCAACGGCTTGGCCGGCGCGTCCAGTGCCTGCGCCAGCGCATCCAGCTCGGCCATCAGCAGCGGGCCGCCGGCGGCCACCGGGGCAAAGCGGATGACGCCGTGGGTGGATGCCTGGGCGCGGTGCGCGGTACCAAAGGCATCCATCACGAACACATCGCACAGTGCGGCGTACTGCTTCGACAGGGCTTCATCATCCTTGCCCTCGCCCACGTTCATGCGGCAGTTTTCCAGCAGCACCAGCTGGCCCGGCTGCACGTCCACGCCGTCAACCCAGTCACGCACCAGCGGAACCTCGCGGCCGAGCAGCTCGGACAGGCGGGCGGCGACCGGGGCCAGCGAATCGGCTTCGCTCCACACGCCTTCCTTCGGGCGCCCCAGGTGCGAGGTGACCATCACCGCGGCGCCCTGCTCCAGTGCGCGCTTGAGCGTCGGCAGCGAAGCGGTGATGCGCTGTTCGGAAGTGATGCGGCCATTCTCGATCGGCACGTTCAGATCCTGGCGGATCAGCACGCGCTTGCCGGAGAGGTCGAGGTCGGTCATGCGGACGATGGACATGGGCAACTCTTTGGCTCAGGGACGGGATGCCGGGATGCGGCAGACCGCCATTGTATCGGGTGCGCGTGGTGGGAGGGCCGATGCCTGCGGCAGGCAGAGGCGTACGGCAACGGCAACTGCAACGGCAACGGCAACCGCAACAGCCGAAGCGCTGGCGCTTCATGATGCTGTGGGTGGGCCGGGGCGGTGTGGGCTGGCAGGGGACGCCGTAAACCCGTCCTTGGGGGCTTGGCCGCGGCATCCATGCCGCGGACACCCCTGCCAACCCACACCGCCCCGGCCTCGACAGGTTCCTGCGGTGGAGCGGATGGCAAAGGCAGGAGCAAGAGCAGTTTGTGGTGTCGGATGAAGAAGGAAGGGGTCAGATCCGTTTTCCTGCGGAGAACGGATCTGACCCCGAGGGCCGTCGAGCGAAGCGACCCGCTTCCGCTCTTGCTCTTCTTCTTTCTCTTCCGTGGGTGGAAGCAACCGGAAACTGTCAGAGGCCGGGCGGGGTGGGTTCGCGGGGGGTGTCCGCCGCATGGATGCGGCGGCCAAGCCTACAGGGACGTACTTGCGGCGTCCCCCCGCGAATCCACCCCGCCCGGCCAAGCACGGCTGTTGCTTTACGCGACCAACCGCCCACCCACGAGGGGCTGCGCCGTTCGCCGGAACCTACGCCGAAGGCGACGGCTTCTGCTTCAGCAGGCTGAGTGCCAGGCCACCCACCACCAGCACGCCCAGGCCCAGCAGCGCCCATAGCAGCCACGCCTTCCAGTCATGCTGCGGCTTCAGCGCGGCATCGCCGGCCAGCGGCTCCGGGCTGCCCTCCAGTCGTGCCAGTGTCGGTTGCCATGACGGATCATTGCGCTGCCGCAGTTCCTCGATCAGTACCCCGATCGGGGCTTCGGCGCGGCGCGCGGTTGAACTGCCCACCGCCAACGCGTAGGGCGCGGCCCCCTGACTCAGGAACACCAGCACTTCCGGCTGGTAGCCCAGGCGCAGGGTCGGCGCGGTCGCGGACTCCGCCGGGTTTGCCACCAGTTTCCAGTAGCGGTCCCGGTACACGCCGCCCAACGGCTGCGCGGCCGACTGCTGGCGCTGGCCCTGCGTTCCCTGCTGCACCTGGTAGGCAATCCACGGCGCGCTGCGACGCTGCCATTCCGCGCCCGGGTCATCGCGGCTGAACAGCGTCCACTGCACCAGGCTGTTGTCGGTGCTGGCCACGTCGGCACGTGCCACCGGGAAGCGTCCGTCCATCTCGAAGGTGTACTCGCCCTTGCCGGCCGCGGACGGCTCCAGCGACAGCCATTCCCACGGAATCGTGGCCGGTGCCGGTGGCAGTTCAACCAGTACGCTGCGCAGGGCCGGCAGACGTGCGTCGCCCTGTGCCAGCACGCGCAGGTAGCGCGCTTCACCGTCCACCTGCAGGCGGCGCTGCAGCAGGCGCTTGCCGGCGCGCTGCAGATCCACCAGCGGAATGTCGCGGCCCAATGGACGCCAGTGCTGCAGGTCGTCGCTGGCGTCAAGCTGCACCTGCGCCTGCAGAGGCTGGCCACTGTCGGCCCAGTCCAGCACCAGCGCTGCCATCGGCTGCTTGTCCAGCACGCTGGCGTCGATCAGCCAGCCGCCCTGCGCGTTGGCAGCCACGCCGGCACCCACGCGCGCCTCGACGCGGCGCACGCGGCCGTCGGTATCACGTTCGGTCAGCAACTGCAGATCGTTGCGCTGCGCTTCGGCCAACGGCGGCAGCGCGAACCAGGGCAGTTCGCGCTGCACCGGCGGCTGCGCCAGCGGCTGGTCCGGCGCCAGCAGCGCCGAAGGCAGTGACTGCCCGGCCGCGTTGAACACCTGCAGATCGCCGAGGTCAGCGGCACCGGAACGGCGGTAGATCGCCGGTTCCAGCACGATACGGTAGGCACCGGATTGTGCGCTGGACAGCGTCAGCGGCCATTGTTCGGCGTACTGCGTTCGATACTCGGCGGCCTGCGCAGCCACAGCGGCCAGCAGGCCGAACATCGCCGGCAGCAGTGCCCTGCTCCACGTTTTCATTGTGTTTCCTCCACGGTCGGCGCCGCGCTGGGCGGTGCCGGTGCCAGATAGCCCACGACCGTGCACAGCAGGCCGTAGGCGATGAACGATGCGATGCCCAGCAGGTTGCCCAGATGCTGACGATCGACAAGCACCAGCTTGGCCAGCACCACGCCCATCAGCACCGCGCCGACCATCCACAGCACACGCTGGCCGCGGCGCGAGCCCCACACCCAGGCGATCACGCCAAGCACGCTCCACAGTACGGTCAGGCTGGTCTGCGCCAGGCTGAAGCGCAGCATCGATGTGCTCCACGACAGGCCACCCCACTGATGCACGCCATGCAGCACCAGGCTGGTCAGCGCGACGAACGCCGACAGTGCCAGCAGCGGCGTGCGGAGGTTCAACAGTGCCTGCGGTGCCTGCCCGCTGTACAGCCAACGCGCCAGCAGCAGCAGGCTCAGCCACTGCCCGACCTCGGCCGGGTTCAGCACCGGCAGCCACAGCAGCGGAGCGGCATCGCCCGGCAACAGCTGGCCGAACAGCCAGCCGATCGACAGCAGCCCGAACAGCACGCACTGCAGGGGCGTACGCGCGCGGTCGAACGCTTCACCCAGCGGCCAACGCAGTACGCTCCAGCGCCACAGCGACAGCGCGGCCATCAGCAGCCACGGCAGGGTGATCAGCAGCGTCGTCCAGCCCTGCGCCAGGCCAGCCTCGCCACCGCCCCACAGCGCCAGCAGCGAAAGCAGCGATGGCCACAGCAGCCACCACAGGAACTGCGCAATGCGCGCCACGGTGTCGCCGCCCTGGCGCAGGCACAGCAGCGTGCGCACGCCCAGCAGTGCGAAAACGGCCCAGGCCAGCGCGCCGTAACTTGCGAACGGCTGCTGGTGCGCATCGCTCTGCATCAGGGCCAGCGGGAAGCCCAGCGCCAGCATCGCCAGCGCCGTCACGCCCAGCGCACGCGCCGGCTGGCGGCGCTGCATCTCGGCGGCCAGCCACGCGGTGACGGCCACCAGCACCAGCAGCGCATCGGCTTCGGCACGGTGCGGGAAGAAGCGGAAGATCTCGTGGACAAGCCCGCCCAGCCACCACAGCAGCCCCCACAGGTAGTAGACCAGTGCGACCTCATGGCGCGGCCTGCGCTGGTAGCTCCACGCCGAGGCGAACCCGGCCACAGCCAGCAACAGTGCTCCGATGGCCGTTGGGTTGAGCAGGAAGCGCGCATCTTCAAGCCAATGGTCGGCGCCTGCAACAAAGGCGAACGCCGCGCCGATCTGCAGCAGCGCACCGGCCACCTGCGGCAGCCAGCGCTTCTGACGCAGCCCCAGCCAGACCAGGCCGGCGCCTTCCAGCGCGAACACCGCGCCGGTGGCGCGCGCCGACAACGCCAGCGGCACCGCCAGCGTGGCAAAGCCGACCGCCAGCACCGCATGCGACTGCGCCAGCACGGTGTACGACGCGCGTGCGATCAATGCCCGTGCCAGCACCGCGTAGATCGCCGCCAGGCCCAGCGCGCACAGCGCCAGCGTCATCGGCTGCTCATGCAGCATCCCCGCCTGCAGCGAGAACGCCACCAGCGGCGTGCCGAACACCAGGCTGCCGTCGACCAGATCGCGCCGCCCGGCCGGCTGCCGGCGCGCGTACAGCAGCGGGATCAGCAGGTAGAAAGCGAAGAACAGCAGCAGGAACGGTTCGGTACTGGCGAACTTGTCCGGCGCGTACTGCAGCACGCCCCAGAACGTGCCGATGCCGAAGGTGAAGGCGAAGCCCAGCAGGTTCAGCGCGCGCCACGGGCGGAACCAGGCGATGGCGAAGATGCCGGCATTGAGCACGGCGTAATAGCTGAACAATCCCACGTGATTGCCGCTGCCGGTGGACAACCACAACGGCGCCATGAAACCGGCCAGGATGCCAAGCACCGCCAGCGTGCGCGAATTCTGCACCACCGCCAGCACGCACAGCCCGGCCACCAGTGCAATTGAACTGGCAAAGGCGAACCCCGGCGTGAGCAGTTCAAACCGCTTGAACGCGGCAAAGATGGTCAACAGCAGCACGCCGATGGCCCCGCCCTGCAGGGCCAGCGCGAACAGGCGCCGGCGCTCCCGCTGATGCCAGCCGAATGCCAGCAGGCCCAGCGCACCCGCGGTGATGCCGGCCAGGCGCAGCTCGATCGGCAGCACCAGCCACCCCTGGTCGCTGACGTACTTCAGCAGCGCGGCGACGCCGGCCAGCAGCACCAGCATGCCGATCTTGACCGGCACGTTGCCTTCGGTGAACCAGCGCTTGACCGCGCCGATGCCACGCTCGATCAAATTCGGCAGCGCCGGTTCGGCCGGCAACGGCGGTGCGACGGGGGCCAACGGCACCGGCGGCGGTGCAACCGGGCGCGGCGCGGGCACGTCGGCGGGAGGCGCTGCGGGCACCGGCGGCTGCGCAGGCGGTGGCGCTGCGGTCGGTGCGGGCCGCAGGAAAGGCGGATCAGCGCTGGCCACAGGCGTCACCACCGGCCGTGCAGGCGCACCCTCGGCGGCGGCGACCGGGGCCGGTCGGGAAGCCGGTGCGGCGGCCAGCGCGCCTTCCAGCGCGGCAACACGGCGGCGCAGGCCGGCGATCATCACCAGCGCCACCACCAGCAACAGCGGAATGGCCAGCAGAACCAGGACAACCAGGGCGATCAGTGCTTCCATTGCATGCCTTCCAATGCGATCCCGCGCCCCAGCGGCGGCGGTCGACCGGCCCATGCTACGACAGGCCCGGCCCCATGAACGACGAACCCCGGCCAGGCCGGGGTTCGTTTGCGATCCTGGCCGGCCTTACTTGGCGGCGACGACCTTGGCCATTTCCAGGCACTTGTTCGAGTAGCCCCACTCGTTGTCGTACCAGGTCACCAGCTTGACGAAGGTGCCGTCCAGGGCGATACCGGCTTCGGCGTCGAACACCGAGGTGCAGGTCTCACCGCGGAAATCGGTGGCCACCACCTTGTCTTCGGTGTAGCCCAGGATGCCCTTCAGCGGGCCTTCGCTCTGCGCCTTCACTTCAGCGCAGATCTCGGCATAGGTGGCTTCCTTTTCCAGCTCGACGGTCAGGTCGACCACCGACACGTCCGAGGTCGGAACGCGGAAGCTCATGCCGGTCAGCTTCTTGTTCAGTTCCGGAATGACCACGCCGACGGCCTTGGCCGCACCGGTGGAGGAGGGAATGATGTTTTCCAGGATGCCACGACCGCCGCGCCAGTCCTTGTTGGACGGGCCATCGACGGTCTTCTGGGTGGCGGTGGCCGCGTGCACGGTGGTCATCAGGCCGCGCTTGATGCCCCACTTGTCATTGATGACCTTGGCCAGCGGTGCCAGGCAGTTGGTGGTGCACGAAGCATTGGAGACGATGGCCTGGCCGGCGTAGGTCTTGTCGTTCACGCCGTAGACGAACATCGGAGTGTCGTCCTTCGACGGCGCCGACATGATGACCTTCTTCGCGCCGGCATCGATGTGCTTCTGCGCGGTCTCCTTGGTCAGGAACAGGCCGGTGGATTCGATCACCACGTCCACGTCCACGTCGTTCCACTTCAGGTTGGCCGGGTCGCGTTCCTGGGTCAGGCGGATCTTCTTGCCGTTGACCAGCAGGTCGTTGCCCTGCACCGCCACGTCGGCCTTGAAGCGGCCGTGCACGGAGTCGTACTTGAGCATGTACGCCAGGTAGTCCGGCTCGAGCAGATCGTTGATGGCCACGATTTCGATGTCGTCGCCGAAGTTCAGCACCGCCGAGCGCAGGACGTTACGCCCGATGCGACCGAAACCGTTGATACCAACCTTGATTGCCATTTCTCAAGCTCCTGCGGCCGCGACGGGTGCGGCGGGATGGATAGGGCCCACAAGTCTAGCAAACCGGGGCTGGCCACCGTGGGCCAGCCCCCGGCGCGGCGGGCTGGCGGACAGGAATTGATCCGGATCAAAGCGTTAGCGCGGCGTGAGGCCGAGACTGTCGCCATCCACCCCGCAACGAGATCACCCCCATGCGCAAGACCTCCTCCCTTATCGTGGCCAGCCTGGCCGCCGCCCTGTCGCTCGCCGCCGCCCCGGCCATGGCCCAGTCCAAGGGCGACTGGACCGTCTCGGCCGGCGTGCACCAGGTGGCCCCGAAGTCGAACAATGGCTGGCTGGCCGGCCACACCCTGAAGGTCGACGTCGACAACGACGTCAAGCCGACCATCACCGGCGAGTACTTCATCGCCGACAACCTTGGCATCGAAGTGCTGGCGGCGCTGCCGTTCAAGCACGACATCAACATCAACGGCCTGGGCCGCGTCGGCAGCACCAAGCAGCTGCCGCCGGTGGTGACCGTGCAGTACCACTTCAACAGCAAGGGCAAGGTGTCGCCGTTCATCGGCGCAGGCGTGAACTACACGACCTTCTTCAGCGAAGACACCACCGGCGCGCTGAAGGACAGCCGCCTGAAGCTGCAGGATTCGTGGGGCCTGGCCGCGCATGCGGGCGTGGACTTCGCGATCGGTGAGAAGGGCGCGCTGCGCGTGGACATGCGCTGGATCGACATCGACAGCAAGGTGAAGTTGAACGGCGAGAAGATCGGAACAGTCAACATCGATCCGCTGGTCTACGGCGCGTCCTACGTCTTCAAGTTCTAAGCGGTGTGTTGACGGCGGGGGTCCGCTTCCGCCTACCGTTTTACGCAGAACCCTAGCAGCATGTTGCCCCGGCGTTTGCCGGGGCCTTTTTTCCGGTGGGATGGCTCATCCACGCGTGGGGGGATCTACCGCCGGGCGCGACGTCGCGACAGCGCGGAGCGGGCTGGTTGCCGGTCATTGATCCGGCGCCACTTCCACCCGGTTGCGGCCACTTTCCTTGGCCCGGTACAGCGCTGCATCGGCACGCGCCAACGCCTGCTCCAGCGTGTCGCCGCCATCGTCGTGCCAGCGCGCGACGCCGATGCTCACGCTCACCACCGGTGCCGCATCCGAATCGGCATGGGCGATCGCCAGCGCCTGCACCTGCTGCCGCAACTGCTCGAAAGGTGCGGACTCCGGCTCGCCGGGCACCCAGTGGCCCAGCGCCACGAACTCTTCGCCGCCATAGCGCGCCACCACCGAATCGTTACCGCGCAACTGCGCGGCCAGGGTCGTCGCCACCGCGTGCAGCACGGTATCGCCCGCCGGATGCCCGTGATGATCGTTGTAGCGCTTGAAGTAGTCGATGTCGATCATCGCGATTCGCAACGCGCCACGTGCATGTGGCGTGCGCAGGTAACGCTGGAATATCTGGTGGGCGTGGCGATCGAAGGCGCGCCGGTTGAACAGGCCGGTCAGGCCATCATGGTTGGCCAGCGCATCCAGACGCTGCTCGGCACGCCAGGTCGCACGCGCCTGCCGCTCGGAGATATAGCTGCCGACAATGCCAGCCAGGTTGCTGGCCAGCACGAACATCACGCTCTGCAGCATCTGCGCCCAGTGCCGGCCCACCTGCAGTTCGGCCAGCACGAAGGCCAGCGCGATCAGGGTTCCGGTCAGCGTCGCCACGCCGAAGCGCAGCCCGCACAGGAAGTAGTTCAACAGCAGGAACAGGCTGATGCCTTCATAGGGATAGTTCACGCCAGCACGGTGCGCGGTCCAGATCATGCTCACCAGCGCCAGGCCGCTGACCAGCACCACGCTGCCGCCCAGCCACTGCAGGTGGCGACGGAACACCGGTACGAAGGTGAGTGCCACGCCCAGCAGCAGGGTCGGCAACAGCACGCCCAGCCGCCAGCGCAGTACCGGCGCATGCACCTCCGGTGGCAACCAGTAGGAATCGAGTACGGCAAAGCCCAGCGAGAAGGCACCGGCCACGGCACAGGCCCAGCGCATGCGCCAGACGACCTGGGCGTTGAACGCGGCGGCGAACCCATCGTCTTCGGGGTGGCCTGCCTGGACCCGTCTGTCCGTGATGATCATCACCCTCTCCCACTCCCCTTGGCCGGGCTACCGTAGCGGCCACAGCATCAAGGCGACGTGGCGACCGGCCGGGCTCCATCAAGCCGCCAGTGCCTGGCCGCCGCTAGAATGTGCGCATGAAAGCCCTGCACTCCCTGTTCCTCGCCGCCGCCCTGGCGCCGGCCCTGCTGTCCGCTTCCGCCCCGGCCCATGCCTGGGGCGCACAAGGCCACCGCCTTGTCGCCGAAGTCGCCGACACCCGCCTCAACCCCACCGCCCGCGCCGAAGTGGACCGCCTGCTGGCCACCGAGCCCGACGCCACCCTGGCCAGCATCGCGCCCTGGGCCGATCAGCTGCGCGCCAAGGACCCCGGCCTGGGCCGTCGCTCGGCCGGTTGGCACTACGTCAACATCGCCGAAGACAACTGCCATTACGAAGCCCCCAAGCACTGCAGGAACGGCAACTGCATCGTCGAGGCATTGAAGGCACAGAGCGCCATCCTCGGCGACCGCAGCCTGACCGACGGCGAGCGCCTGCAGGCGCTGAAGTTCGTCGTGCACCTGGTCGGCGACATCCACCAGCCGATGCATGCCGGCTACGCCCATGACAAGGGCGGCAATGATTTCCAGCTGCAGTTCGGCAACCGCGGCACCAACCTGCATTCGCTGTGGGACAGCGGCATGCTCAACACCCGCAAGCTGGACGACAACGGCTACCTGCCGGTACTGCAGGGCCTGCGCGCGCCGAAGCTGGCACGCCAGTCCAACCCTCAGCGCGACCCGCAGACCTGGGCCGAGGCCAGCTGCCGCATTTCCATGCAGGCTGGCGTTTATCCCGCCACGCGTAAAATCGGTGACGAGTACACCGAGCGCTACCGGCCGCTGGCCGAAGCGCAGCTGCGACTGGCCGGCGAGAACCTGGCGCAGTTGCTGAACCGCGTGCTCGGCACGCGTTGAGGAGCGTTCCCATGTCAGTCCAGGTGCAGTCGTTCTTCCACCGTGACAGCAACACCTTCAGCTACCTGGTCAGCGACCCGGCCAGCGGCGAGGCGGCGCTGATCGACCCGGTCCTGGACTACGACCCGGACACCGACGCCAGCAGCGAATCACCGCTGCGCGACCTGCTGCAGGCCATCGAACAGCAGGGCCTGCAGCTGCGCTGGCTGCTGGAAACCCACGCCCACGCCGACCATGTGTCGGCGGGGCGTCGGCTCAAGCAGCGCTTCCCGCAGGCCGCGCTGGCCATCGGCGAAGGCATCCGCGCCGTGCAGGCCACCTTTGCACCGCGCTACGGCCTGCAGCTTCCTGCGGCCGATGACATCTTCGACCGCCTGTTCGCCGACGGCGAGACCTTCGCCCTCGGCGAGCTGCAGGCGCGCGTGATTGCCGTGCCCGGGCATACCAGCGACAGCGTTGCCTACCTGATCGGCGACGCCCTGTTCAGCGGCGACTCGCTGTTCATGCCTGACGGTGGCACCGCCCGCTGCGACTTCCCGGGCGGTGACGCCGCGCAGCTGTATCGCTCGATCCAGCGCCTGCTGGCCCTGCCCGATGCGACCCGCGTGTTCGTCTGCCACGACTACGGCCCGGGTGGCCGCGCGTTCGCCAACGAAACCACCATCGGCGAACAGCGCGCGCACAACATCCACGTGCATGACGGCGTGGCCGAGGCGGAGTTCGTCAGCGTACGCCAGGCCCGCGATGCGACGCTGGCCGAGCCGGCGCTGATGCAGCCGGCGGTGAAAGCGAACATCCAGGGCGGAGCCTGACGCGCGCCGCTGCACCCGCCGCGCATGGCACGGCGCTACCCGCCCTGTGTACGCACCACATGCTGGCCCTTCACGATCTCGAAGGTGAAGGCGTACTGCAGGGTGACGGCGACCGGCTCAACCCGCTCGGCGCTGCGGCAGTCGCCGCGATCGGCCGGCACCTTGCCTGCTGCGAAGTGGCAGACCGCGGCGGACGAGTACCGCCACATCGCAACCGCCTCCTGCGCGGCCTGCAGCAAGGGCGCATTCTCCGGCCTCGCGCCCGCACGGCATTCGCTGCGGTCGCTCAGCGGCATGCTGCGTTCAACGTCGCCCTGCGCATTCACCACCACCTGCAGGCAGACCGTGGTCGGCGGCAGTTCCGTGCGCGGGTCGCGTTCGCCCACCACCGGATCAGGCGCCGTATGCAACTGCGGCATCCGGTAGCCCTCGCTGTCGGCCAGCGTGTAGGGCTGGATCTGGCCGGCGCCGCCTGCGGCATCGGGCCGCAGACGCTGGTGACCGACATTCTCGCTGCGGGTATCGACGGTGGTCAGGCGATCCTGGGTTGCACACCCCACCAGCAGCGCCGCCATCATCAACAGCGGCGCCCGCCTCACTTCGTTTCCTCGGTCTCATCCATGGCGTAGGTGATCGGAATGCGGACGGCACCGGCCACCGGCTTGCCGTTCTTCCGCGCCGGTCGGTAGGTCCAGCTGCGCGCGGCGGCGATGGAGACGGCATCGAACACCCCCGGATTGGTTGCGCTGAGCACCTGCACATCGGTCGGATGGCCCTGTGCGTCCACCTCGATGCGCAGGTTGACCACGCCCACCTGGCTCTGCTCGAAGGCGGACTTCGGATAGGACGGCGGCGGCATCTTGTCGACCTGGATCGGACTGTCCAGCCCCGCCTTGGCCGCATCCTCTGCAGCGTATTCGAACGGCTCGACACCGATCCGGGTACCTGCCGCCGCACCGCCCTGGCTGGCCCACGCCACCGCCGCCATTCCCGCGCATAACCCGACCACCAGTACCTGACCCGACACCCACGGCAATGCCTTCCGCTTGGACTGCTTCAACATGGCGATACGCTCCTTCAACACGGGTTGGCTGCGCCAATGGCAGACCGCGGGCGCAACCGGATGGACCAGCTGCGCCTTCAGCAGCGTGCTGGCATAGAGGCCGCGCAGCGCAGGCTGCGGGGCAATGGTGCGGGCATCACAGGCCAGTTCCTGATCGCGCAGGAAACGGCGTGCAGCCCATGGCAGAAGCGGGTGGAACCAGAACACTGCGCGCACCAGCAGCAGGGCGCCGTTGGCCCAGTGATCGCCATTGCGGCGATGGCTGCGCTCGTGCTGCAGGATCAGGTTCTGCTCCTGTGCGGTGAACTGCTGATCGAATTGCGGACCGACCACGATGCGTGGCCGCCACAGGCCGACCAGCGCGGGCAGGCCCGGATCAGCGCTGGCCTGCCAACTACCGTCGGCGCGCGCGTGCAGCAGGCCCAGGCTGCGTTCGAAGCGGCGCTGCGCACGCAGGTCGCGCAACAGGCTGATGCCCACGCCCAGCGCCCATGCCAGCAACAGCAGCCGAGCCCACGGCAACGACTCCCCGCTGAGGCCGCCGGCAGCCCCCGGCACCACCGTCAACGGCAGCGTCGGCACCTGCTGCAGCAGCGCAACCTCGGGCAGCGGCAGCAACAGCGCCGCCAACAGCAACGGCAGCAGCCACCAGCTGCGGTAGGCCAGCGCGACGCCGCCCAGCCGTACCAGCAACGGGCGCAACGCGGCCAGCAGCAGCGCAGCCACCGCCAGCCACAGGCTGCCCTGCCACAGTCCATCAAGCAGCTCAGTCATGGTCCAGCTCCTGGATCAGCTTCTTCAGTTCGGCGATGTCCTGCGCGCTGAGCTGGCCGCGCTCGCTGAAATGCGCCACCAGCGGCGCCACCCTGCCCTCGAAGACACGACCGATGAAGTCCTGGCTCTGTGCCTCCACCCAGGCCTGGCGCTGCAGCAGGGGCCGGTACAGATAGCGCCGGCCATCGCGCTCGGCGGCGATCGCGCCCTTGGTCAGCAAGCGGTTGAGTAGAGTCTTGATCGTCGGCTCGGCCCAGTCGCGGTGGGCCAGCGCGGCCACCACGTCTTCGGCGCTACGCGGTGCCTGCTGCCACAGCACCTCCATTACAACGGCTTCGGCTTCGCTGATCGGTGTCATGGTTTACATCCGTAATCGACAACCCGATTACGCGCGTAATCGAACCCAGTGTCAAGCCCCCTCGACTCCGGGTTCATCGCAGCTGCGCCAGCATCGGTCCCTCCCGCCCCTGGCCCCGGATGAAAGCACTGCCCAAGAAGGAATTCCCGGTCGAGCAGGCCCGCCGCTTCCTCGAGCCCGGCCCGATCGTGCTGGTCAGTACCGCCTGGCGCGGCCAGCGCAACCTGATGACGATGGGCTGGCACATGGTGATGGGCTTCTCGCCGTCGCTTGTCGCCACCTACCTGTGGCACGAGAACCACAGCTTCACACTCGCCCGGGGCAGCGGCGAGTGCGTGATCAATGTGCCCGGCGTGGAACTGCTCGATACCGTGGTGGACATCGGCAACTGCAGCGGACGTGAGGTCGACAAGTTCGCCCGTTTCGGGCTGGACGCGATGCCCGCTCGCGAGGTCGGCGCGCCGCTGGTCGGGCAGTGCCATTCGTGCTTCGAGTGCCGCCTCTACGACGACAGCCAGGTGGCGTCGAGCAACCTGTTCATCTGGGAAATCGTGCGTGCACACGTTGCGCCGCGGCCGAAACTGCCGCGCACGGTGCATTACCGCGGCGATGGGCAGTTCATGGTGTCCGGCGCGGAAGTCTCGCGTCGACGGCGGTTCAAGCCCGACATGCTGTAATGCCCGAACTCCCCCACACGCAGGACCGCCGCGCATGACCGAACACCTCACCGACCTGGACGCCGCCGTGGACTGGTTGTTTGCGCGCGTGGAAGGGCCGTTGCGGATCGGGGCACCGCTGGCGCTGGGCAAGCCGCATCGGCTGCTCAATGCGCTGTATGCACGCGTCGAACATGACCCATCGCGGCCGCTGCAGCTGTACACCGCGCTGTCGTTGAACCCGCCGAAGGCGCGCGGCGACGGCCTGGAAGCGCGCTTCATGGCGCCGTTCGCGCAGCGCCATTTCGGCGACGACTTCCCGCGCCTGGCCTATGCCGATGCGATTGCGCGCGACGCGCTGCCGGCGCATGTACAGGTGGAAGAGTTCTACATGCAGTCCGGTGCCCTGCTCGGTTCGCGCCAGGCACAGTCCAGCTATACCAGCCTGAACTACACCCACGCCGCCGACGCGGTCGCCCAGCGTGCGCCGCAGGTGATCGTGCAGAAGGTGGCCATGCGCGCCGGTGACCGCCGGCTGTCGTTGTCATGCAACAACGACATCACCCAGGACACCCTGGATGCCATCGCCGCACGTGGCCTGCCGCGGCCCCTGCTGATCGCCGAGATCGATCCGCAGCTGCCCTACCTGGGCGGCTCGGCCACGGTGGATGTGTCGTTCTTCGATCTGGTGATCACCCCGCCGCCGCCGTACCCGGCGCTGTTCGGCCTGCCGCGGCAGCCGGTCGGCGATGCCGACTATGCCATCGGCCTGTATGCCAGCACGCTGGTGCGCGACGGCGGCACCCTGCAGATCGGTATCGGCACCCTGGCCGATGCACTCAGCCATGCGCTGGTGCTGCGCCACACCGACAACGCGCGCTACCGTCGCGTGCTGCACGCGCTGGATCCGCAGCTGGCCAGCCACCCACTGGTGCAGGAAATCGGCGGGCTGGACCCGTTCGAGGTGGGCCTGTACGGCTGCAGCGAAATGCTCAACGAGGGCTTCCGCCGGCTGGTGCAGACCGGGGTGATCAAGCGCAAGGTGCACGACGACCTGGCGTTGATGCAGCGCATCGAGAACGGCAGCACGCTGTCCATCGACCACGCTACCCTGGCGGCCGAAGGTGAGTACCTGCACGGTGCGTTCTACCTGGGTTCGCCGGAATTCTATGAGTGGCTGCGCACGCTGCCGGACGACGAGTGCCGCGCGATCGGCATGCGCCGCATCAGCGAGATCAACCAGCTGTATGGTGGCAACGAGACGCTGGAACGCCTGCAACGCCGCCATGCCCGCTTCTTCAATTCCTGCATGATGGCTACCGCGCTGGGCGCAGCCGTCTCCGATGCGCTGGACGACGGACGTGTGGTATCCGGCGTGGGTGGCCAGTACAACTTCGTGGCAATGGCGCACGCGCTGCCGGAAGCACGCAGCGTGCTGATGTTCCGCGCCGCGCGCGATGACAAGGGCCGGCGCGAATCCAATGTGCGCTGGAATTACGGGCACACCACCATCCCACGCCACCTGCGCGACATCTACCTCAACGAGTACGGCATTGCCGATCTGCGCGGCTTGACCGATGAGGACTGCGTGCAGGCGATGGCGGCGATCACAGAGGCGCCGTTCCAGGGCGGCTTGCTGCAGCAGGCGCAGGCTGCGCGCAAGCTGCTATCGGCTGCGCAACCGGATCCGCAGCGCCTGCAGCGCAACACGCCGCAGGCGTTGTCCGCTGCATTGGCACCGTTCCGCACCGATGGCAGCCTGCCGGACTATCCACTCGGCAGCGACTTCAACGAGATCGAGCAGGTGCTGGTGAAAGCGCTGGGCTGGTTGAAGGCCCACACGCAGACGCGCAGCAGCAAGCTGCGCACCGTGTGGGCCGCGCTGTGGCAGCCGGCCGGCGACGGCGATGCGGTGTACCTGCAGCGCATGGGCCTGCAGGCACCGAAGAATTTCGATGAGCGCTTGAACGCACAGCTGCTGCGCCTGGCGTTGGCGCGCACTGCGTAATCGCGCGTACGGTAGCACCGGGCCATGCCCGGCGAAAAAGCATCAGTGCCAACCAAGGTTGGCACCTACCAGGGTACGGCGGCACGCTATGCTGTGCCGATGAACGACGATTCCCGTTTCCTGCGTGACCTGCAACGCCGCCAGTCAGCTGGCGAGCCCCTGCGCTATCTCTGCTTCTGGGGCCACCAGCCACCACGCACGGGCGTTTCGGCGTCGTGTTTCAGCCAATGGTACGACGCAGGCTTCAACATCAATGGTGTGCGCTACCCCACCGCCGAGCACTTCATGATGGCTGGCAAAGCGCGTCTGTTTGGTGCCACCGACATCCTCGAACAGGTACTGGCCAGCCCCGCGCCCGACACAGTAAAAGCGCTGGGCCGGAAGATCGAGGGCTTCGATGAGGCTGTCTGGGCGCAGGCGCGCTACGGGTTGGTGGTCGAAGGCAATCGGGCCAAGTTTTCGCAGAATGCGGCGCTGGGCGATTTCCTGCGTGCTACGGCAGACCAGGTCCTGGTGGAAGCCAGCCCGGTGGATTTTGTCTGGGGCATCGGCCTGGCCAAGGATCACGTCGATGCGCACAACCCGGCGCAATGGCGCGGATTGAACCTGCTGGGGTTTGCGCTGATGGACGTGCGGGACGCGATGTAACGTTCATCCACGCATGGCGTGGATCTACCCTGGGGAACGGGAAAGGCCGGCTTGCGCCGGCCTTTCCTTCATCACGATGCGATGCTGCTTACAGCGCCTTGGCCGCTTCCACCACATGCGCGGTGGTGATGCCGAAGTGCTTGTACAGCTGGTCGGCCGGGGCCGAGGCACCGAAGGTGTCGATGCCGATCACCGCACCATCCAGGCCGACGAACTGGCGCCAGAAACCGGTGACGCCGGCTTCCACCGCCACGCGCTTGCGCACGGCGTTGGGCAGCACCGATTCACGGTAGGCCGCATCCTGGCGCAGGAACACGTCGGTGGACGGCATCGAGACCACGCGGGTCTTGAGGCCAGCCGCATCCAGCTGAGCCTTGGCTTCGGTGGCCAGCGAGACTTCCGAACCGGTGGCGATCAGGATCACGTCCGGGGTACCGGCGGCGTCAGCCAGCACGTAGCCACCGCGCTCGATCTGGGCGATCTGCTCGGCATTGCGCGGCTGGTGCGGCAGGTTCTGGCGGCTGAACACCAGGCAGCTCGGGCCGTCCTGACGGGTGATCGCAGCCTTCCAGCTCACCGCCGACTCGACCGCATCGCACGGGCGCCACACGTCGTTGTTCGGGATGTAGCGCAGCGAGGCCAGGTGCTCCACCGGCTGGTGGGTCGGGCCGTCTTCGCCCAGGCCGATCGAGTCGTGGGTGTAGACGTGGATGGCGTGGGCCGGGATCAGCGCGCTCATGCGCACGCCGTTGCGGGCGTAATCGCTGAACACCAGGAAGGTGGCGTCGAACGGAATGAAGCCACCGTGCAGGGCCAGGCCATTGGCAATGGCGGTCATGCCGAACTCGCGCACGCCGTAATACACGTAGTTGGCGTTGGCGTCGTCGCTGGCCACCGACGTGCTGCCCTTCCACAGGGTCAAGTTGGAGTGCGCCAGGTCAGCCGAACCGCCGACGATTTCCGGCAGCAGCGGTGCATAGGCTTCGATGGCCAGCTGCGAGGCCTTGCGCGAGGCGATCGTCGGGCCTTCAGCGGCCACCTGGGCGATGTAGGCATCGGCCTTGGCAACGAAGTCGGCCGGCAGTTCGCCGTGCGAACGACGGGTCAGCTCGGCCGCTTCGCCCGGGTACTGGCGGGCGTACTTGTCGAACAGCTGTTCCCACTCGGCCTGGCGCAGGGTGCCGGCGCCATTGGCACGCCAGCCGTCATAGATCGCCTGCGGAATCTCGAACGGGCCGTATTCCCAGCCCAGCTGCTTGCGGGTGGCTTCCAGTTCGTCCTTGCCCAGCGGGGCACCGTGGCTGGATTCCTTGCCCGCCTTGTTCGGCGAACCAAAACCAATGGTGGTGCGGCAGCAGATCAGGGTCGGCTTGTCGCTCTGCGACAGCGCAGCCTCGATGCCGGCCTTGATGCTTTCCGGGTCGTGGCCATCGACATCGCGCACCACGTTCCAGCCGTAGGCCTCGAAACGCTCCGGGGTGTTGTCGGTGAACCAGCCCTCGACGTTGCCGTCGATGGAGATGTGGTTGTTGTCCCAGAAGCAGACCAGCTTGTGCAGGCCCCAGGTGCCAGCCAGCGAGGCGGCTTCATGCGACACGCCTTCCATCAGGCAGCCATCGCCCATGAACACCCAGGTGCGGTGGTCAACCACTTCCAGCTCCGGGCGGTTGAAGCGCTGTGCCAGCAGCTTCTCGGCCAGGGCGAAGCCCACGGCATTGGCGAACCCCTGGCCGAGCGGGCCGGTGGTGGTTTCCACGCCCGGGGTCTCATGGCGTTCCGGGTGGCCGGCGGTGTGGCTGCCCAGCTGGCGGAACAGCTTGAGCTGCTCGATCGGCAGGTCGTAACCGCTCAGGTGCAGCAGCGCGTACTGCAGCATCGAACCGTGGCCGTTGGACAGCACGAAACGGTCGCGGTTGAACCAGTGCGGGTTGCTCGGGTTGTGGCGGAGGTAGTCGTTCCAGAGGACTTCGGCGATGTCGGCCATGCCCATGGGCATGCCGGGGTGGCCGGACTTTGCGGTTTCAACCGCATCGGCGGCAAGGAAGCGGATGGCGTTGGCCAACTGGCGACGGGTAGGCTGCGTCATGGTTCTGTCGGAATCGGGAGGCGGCCGCGGACGTGCGGGCGGCCTATTGTCCCATAGTCGCCGGGCGGGGTCAGGTCGGACCGGAAAACGAAAGGGGTCGGAGCCCATTCCGTTCGGAATGGGCTCCGACCCCGATCAGGTCGCCAGCAGTGGTGCCGGGCTCAGTCCTGGCGCGGGGTCAGCGCCGGGCCGTCGTGCGGCTCGCCTTTGGCCACCAGGGTGGTCAGGGCCAGATCGCCGGTCACGTTCAGTGCGGTACGGCACATGTCCAGGAAGTGGTTCACGCCCAGGATCAGGCCGATGCCCAGCGGGTTCACGCCCACCATCGCGCAGATCATCGCCACCACCGGCAGCGAGCCGGACGGCACACCGGCGGTACCGATGCCCCCGAGGATGCACACCGCCATCACCATGAACTGCTGGCCGATGCTCAGGTCCACGCCAAAGAACTGGGCCAGGAAGATCACCGTCACGCCCTCGAACAGCGCGGTGCCGTTCTGGTTGGCGGTGGCACCCACGGTCAGCACGAAGCGCGACACACGCTGCGGCAGGCCCATCTGGTCGGCCACGCGCAGCGCGGTCGGCAGGGTGGCATTGCTGGACGCGGTGGAGAACGCCATCACCGTCGCTTCCTGGGTATCGCGGAAGAACGACAGCGGCGAACGGCCGGACAGCCACACCGCGGTGCCGTAGGTCACGATCATGTGCAGGCCCAGTGCCAGCACCACCACACCCACATAGGCGCCCAGGCGGATGATCAGCTCGAAGCCGAACAGTGCCGCCAGGTTGAACATGAAGCAGGCCACCGCATACGGAGCCAGACGGATGACCAGGTTGATCAGGGTCATCGAGATTTCGAACACGCCTTCGATGGCGCGACGCAGCGGGGCGACCTTCTCATTGTCGGTCAGCACCATGCCAATGCCGAACATCAGCGCGAAGAACATCAGCGACAGGATCGCGCCGTTGTCCGATGCCGCCTGCAGCACGTTGCTCGGCACGATCGACAGCAGCATGTCCATGCCCTTCGGCGTGCCATGGATACCGGCCACGATCTCCTTGCTGCGCTCGGCATTCTCCGACAGCATCAGCGCCGCCGTCTGTGGGTCGACGCCCGCGCCCGGCTTGAGCACGTTCACCAGCACCAGGCCGATGCCCACCGCGATACCGGACAGCAGCACGGTGAACGCCAGCGTCTTCCAGCCGATGCGGCCGAGGGCGCGGATGTCCCCCATCTCCGATACGCCCATGATCAGCGCCGAGAAGATCAGCGGCACGATCAGCATGAAGATCAGATTGAGGAACAGGCCCGACGCCGGGGTGGTGACGTAGTCCATGACCCACTTGGCACCGGCCTGCAGGCCATCGACGCTGCCGCCCAGGGCATGCACGATCAGTCCCAGGACCAGGCCGATCGCAAAGCCGATGCCCATCTTCCAATGCAGGGGCAACTTCTTCCTGTCGGCAGCAGCTGCTGTCATACGCGGGTTTCCTCGAAAAATGAATGCACTCTAACAAAGCCCGCAAGCGGCGCCGGTTCAGGTTCGCCGCGGTGGATACAGCGGCGCCAGGCCAGTTTCGGCGGCGCCCGTAGCCGCTGACCAGTGCGGTCCGTCACGGAAGACCTCGCGCAGGCGCGCGCGCAGCGACGACAGATCGCCCTGCCCGCCCCAGCGCGCCTGCTGCAGCGCCTGCAGCACTTCTCGCTGGGCCGGATCACCGAGACGGGCAATGACCTGCTCGATGCGTTCAACGCCGGCCATTGCGCACAGCTGTGCTTCAACCTGTTCGAAACCTTCCGCGTCCAGCGCCCGGCGCAGTTCGGCCAGACCGGTACGTCCACTCGCTACCGTCGGCACCGCCGACGCGCCCGCCACGGACGCCGGCGCAGGCGGACGCCGCCCGCGTTGCCAGCCCCACAGCAGGGTCAGCAGCCACAGCACCGCCAGGCCGATGGCCGCGCCCATCCACGGCCACGGGTGCTCGGACAGGCCACTGGCCTGCGGGTCGGTTGCGGCGATGCGGCTGTCGCGGCCATCGGTACCCGGCAACGCGGCATCGGTGTCGATCGGCGGCAGTGCCGCCGGCGCGGTGTTGGCAGCGCCGGAACCGGCGGCAACAGCCAAGGTCAGGTCCGGCAGGTTCGCCTCCTGGGCCTTGCCCGTGCGCACGTCCCACCACGGCAGGCGCGGCCCCGGCACCACCAGCGAACCGGGCTGGCGCGGCACGATCGAATAGCGGCGGGTGATCTTCAACCGCGGCGTGCTGCCGTTGAAGGTTTCCTCGTACTGCGCTGGTTCGGCGAACACCTGCGCGCTGCTGCCGAGGTCGGGCACCGGCAGATCGGTGAACTGCGCGCGGGTGGCACCCTCGGCGATGGCTTCGACCACTACGTTGGCCGCCTCGCCGGCGCGGCCACGGGTGGGCGCGCTGGTGTAGCGCAGCTGCAGCGCCTGCAGCGGCAGCCAGGGCTGCGGTGCCTGCGCCGGCTGTGCCCGCACCTGCAGGGTGCGATCGGCACCGGTGGCGTTCATGCGCCCGTCGCCGCCGCCGAAGAAGTCGTCGAAGAAGCCGCCGGCACTGCGCCCGCTGAAGCGCGCACCGGCCAGCCGCAGCGCGCCGCTGCGCTCGGGAATCAGCAGAAAGCGCCGCTCGACCACGTTGTAGCGCCGGCCATTGACCTGGCGCACATCGGTGCGGTCATCGCCCACGCGCTGCAGCGACGCGCCGGCCGGGGTATCCAGCACCAGCTCGCCGGAGGCCAGCTGCGAGGCGAAGTACAGCCGCACCACCACGCCCACGCTCTGCTGCACATAAGGCGTCTGGTCATCGACAACGGTCTCGATGAAGGCCATCGCGTTGCTGTCCGGGCCGGCCACGCTGGCCGCCTCCACCTGCAGCGTCAGCGGCGCGGTACGCACGCTGCCCACCTGCAGGCCGGGAACCACCAGCGCGCCGCTGCGCCGGGGCGTCAACGCCACGCCGTACAGGTTGCGCTGCTGCATGCTGCCATTGCTCCACTCCACCTGGCGGCTGCTGGTCTGGCCGCTCAGGTCGAAGTCGGTGCGTAATGGCGTGAAGTCAGGGGCACCCTGGTCGCTCTCGACATTGAGGGTGACCGTATCGCCCATCACGATGTGGTCGCGGTCCAGCCAGGCACGCGGTTGCGCCCAGGCCAGCAGCGGCAGCCACAGCAGCAGTGCCGCCAGTACCTGCAGTGGCCAGCGCCCGTGCATGTTGATCGCCCGCGTCATCGCCCTTCCCTCTTCCTGCGTTCGTTTTCCAGCTGGAACTTGGCGCGCAGCAATGCGCCCGGATCATCCGGCACACGACGCATCCACGCCTCCACCGCCTGTTGCTCCTCGCGCTGGCGCGGCGTGCGGCCCTCACTGCCCGGCACGGGTTTGCCGTCCTTGTCGGCCTCACCCTCGCGCGCCTGCTGCATCGCCTGCTGCATGCGCTGGCGTTGCTGTTCGTCGGCCTGCGCCTGCGCCTTGGCATCCTCCACCTGCGGCGGAGCCTGCTGGCCATCGCGGCCACGTTCACCGGGCTGGGGGTTCGACCGCGAGGTGTCATCGCCGGGGCTGGGTTGCCCTTGCTGACCCGACGGCGGCTGACCCTGCCCGCGCGGCGTCTGGCCCTGCTGCGGCTGCCCCTGTGGATTCTGCTGGCCCTGCGGGCTCTGGGCCTGTTTCTGCTGTCCGTTCTGCGGCCGCTTCTGCTGATCCTGGCCCTGGCCGCCACCGGATTGCTTGCGCTTGCGCGCAGCTTCGACCACGGCACGGTTGGCCATCGCATCGGCCATGCCCGGATGCAGTGCCAGCGCACGGTCGTAGGCGGCGATCGCTTCGTCGTAGTTGCCTTGGCGCGCCAGCGTATTGGCCAGGTTGTACCAACCGGCATCGTTGTCGATGCCTTCGAACTGTCTGCGTGCAGTGGCGAAGTCGCCCTTGCGGTAAGCCTGAACCCCCTCGGCCAGGCGCTGGTGCTGCAGCTGGTCGCTACGCTGCCACAGCGTTCCCTGCGCGGGCTGCGAGGCCCGTGTCGCAGGTGCCTGCGCTTGCGCGTCATTCATCCATGGCATCAGGCCGACCGCGAGCACGGCTGCCAGTACCGCACGACGGCGGAAGGCCAGCAGTGCCAGCAGCATCACCAGCGGCAGCAGCCAGAAGCCTTCGTCGCGCCACTGCTTGCCTTCGCCCGGCCGCTGCGCGGCCGTACCCTCGCGCGCATCGAGTACGCCGAGCGCGCGCAGGTCGCTGTCATCGGCGGAGATCCCTGCATAGCGGCCACCACCGGCAGTGGCCACCGCGCGCAGGCTGCCCTCGTCCAGGGCGGCCTGGCGGATCTGCCCGCTGCCATCGCGATAGGCCGCACCAGCAGGCGTGCCCAGGCCCAGCACCGACACCTGCAGGCCCAGGCTGCGCGCCTGCGCTGCGGCCAGTGCAGCTTCACCATCCGCCTGGTCGCTGACCAGCAGGATCTGCCCCTGCAACGCACCGATCTGCCGCATCAACCGTGTTGCCCAGTCGATGCCGCGGTCCGCGCGCTGGCCATCGCGCGGCATCACCTCGGGCGACAACGCGTCCAGATACAGCGCAACGTTGCTGCCGTCGTCGGTGAGCGGCGCCACGGTGTAGGCATCGTCTGCATACACCACCAGCCCCACCTGCCCGCCCTGGCGCGCGCGCAGCAGCTGGCCCAGCTTCGCCCGCGCCTGCAACAGGCGCGACGGTGGCAGATCGGTGGCAGTGATCCGGCTGGACAGGTCCAGCACCACCAGCAGCGGCGCACTGGCCTGGAACATCGGTTGCGCCTGCTGGCGCCAGCTGGGTCCGGCCATGGCCAGCGATGCCAGCGTCCAGCCCAGCAGCAGGGCCCATGGCATGCGGGTACGGCGACGTGTACCGGCCGACAGCAGATGCGGCAGCAGGTGCGCATCCACGGACTGCCGCCACGCATCACTGCGTCGTTGCCGGTACAGCACCAGCGCAATGATCAGCGGCAACGCCAGCAGCGCCCACAGCCATTGCGGGCGCAGGAAATGGAGCGCGTTCCAGTCGGGAAGATTCGCGGCCAGGGCGATCATCGGCGCCGCTCCGGCCACAGCCAGGCCAGCACGCCCAGCAGCAACGCAAGACCCAATGGCCACGCATAGCGTTCTTCGCGCGGGCGCAGGCTCGGTCCCTTCGCGGCAATCGGCTCCAGCCGGTCCAGCTCGGCATAGATCCCGACCAGCTGCGCGGTATCGCGTGCACGGAAGAACCGGCCACCGGTCAGGCTGGCGATCTTCTTCAACGTGGCCTCATCCACCGGGTCCTGATCGGCGGAAACGGGAATGCCCAGAAAGCGCATGCTGCCATCCCCGCCGAAGGCGACGGTGTGGATGCGCACGCCTTCGGCGCGCGCCAGTTCGGCCGCGCGCAGCGGCTCCAGCACGCCTGCGTTGCTGACGCCGTCGGTGAGCAGGATCAGCACGCGCTGGCCTTCGGGCTGGCTGCGCAGGCGCTTCACCGCCAGCCCGATGGCATCGCCGATGGCGGTTTCGCGCCCCGCCAGGCCCACCACACTGTCGCGCAGCTGGTCACGCACGCTGGCCAGGTCGGCGGTGATCGGCGTGAGCGTGTAGGCACGGTCGCCGAAGATCAGCAGACCGATGCGGTCACCGGCACGGCGGTCAAGAAAGTCGGCCAGCACCGCCTTCGCTGCGGTCAGGCGGTCCACCGCCTGACCGCCCAGCACCATGTCGCCCTCGCTCATGCTGCCGGACACGTCCATTGCCAGCATCATCTGCCGGCCCTGCTGCGGCGGCGTAATGGCTTCACCCAGCTGCTGCGGACGCGCCAGTGCGACGCACAGCGCGCACCAGCCCAGCCACAGCAGCAGCGTGCGCAGCCACGACACGTCGACGCGCCCGCCAGCGGACAGCGCTTCCAGCTCACTCGCCGCATAGGGCACACGCAGTGCCGCGCCCGGGTCGGCGCGATGCTTCCACCAACGCATCAGCAATGGCAGCGGCAGCGCCAGCAGCACCAGCGGCCATGCCAACTGCAGCTCCGGCCACGGCCAGTAACTTGCCAGCAGGTTCATCGGCGGCGCTCCAGCAGCATCGCCAGATAACGCTCGCGGGCCCAGCTGCGCACCGCTGCCACGTCACCGGCGTCGACGCGGGGGCGATAGGCGCCTTCGGCCAACAGGCGACGGCGCGCGTTGGGCAACGTGCCGGCTGGATCCGCGCGCTGCCACCAGGCATCGTCGCGCAGCGATTCGCTGCCCGGCTGTGCGTGTCGCGCGGCACGGCGCAGCAGGCCGGCGATCGCCGCCAGTTGCGCTGTGGCATCGGTGGCGGTGGCCAGTTCCTGATCGAACACCTGCAACCAGCGCTGGCGACGACGGCGGCGCTGCCACCACATAAGGGCCAGCACCGCCACCACCAGCAGCAGCACGCCGCCGATCATCAGATAGCCCGGCGCCGGCGGCCACCACGGCGGTGCCGGCGGCAGCTGCACATCGCGCAGCGGCAGGTTGGCACTCATGCCGGCACCTCGGTCGGCGACGCAGCCAGCCAGGCGTCGCTGGGCGCGTCGGTGGACAGCACCTGCACATCGACGCGGCGTGCACCGAGCTGGCTCCGCAGTTCCTGCAGTGGTTCGACGAAGTGTGCCTGCCAGTGCGCCTGCACCTCGCCACGGCGCAGATCCAGACCGATGCGCTGCTGTGCGGTCTGGAACTGCAGGGCCGCCGAGGGCGGTTGCAGTTCCAGCGGATCGACCAGCAGCACCAGGCTGAGGTCGTGATGCTGGGCCAGCGCACTCCAGCGCGCCGGCGCAATCCGGATGGCCTGCTGCGGGTCTGCCAGCACCAGCATGCGCGCACCGGGGCGCAGTACGCGCGCCGCGTGGTCAAGTGCACGCTCCAGCCCCAGATCATCGGTGGGCGGTTGCGCATACCAGCGGGCCAGCGCGTCGAGCACACGCAGCACACCGCGTGGCCCACCGGCAGGCGCGATCGGGGCCTCGCGGTCACTACCGCGCAGGGCGCCAACGCGATCGCCGCGACGCTGCGCCGACCATGCCGCGACCGCGCCAGCGCGTGCAGCCTGCACCGACTTGAAGCGCACACGGGTACCGAAGTAGAGCGCTGGCGAAGTATCGGCCACGATCAGGCTGACCCGCTCGCGCTCGGCCTGGAACAGTTTGGTGTGGGCGCGACCGGTGCGCGCAGTGACGCGCCAGTCGATGTGGCGCGCGTCATCACCGGCAACGTACTCGCGCGACTCGGCGTACTCCATGCCACGTCCACGCATCGGTGACGGCGCCTGCCCGGCGTTGCCAGCACGCCCCCGCCGCGGCGGCGGCAGACGTTGCGCGAGGCGACGCAGGGCCACCAGTTCGGACAGCTGCGGGCGCAGCCCATCACCATCGCTGACGGTGGGTATCTGCTGCGGGGATCGATCGGTCATGCGCAGGCTCAGGGGGCCGGCACCCGGGCCAGCAGTTCCTGCACCAGCCGTTCGCCGTCCCAGCCCTCGGCGGTGGCTTCATAACTGGGCAGCACGCGGTGCCGCAGCACGTCGGCGGCGACGGCGCGCACGTCGTCGGGGGTGACGAAATCGCGGCCGCCCAGCCAGGCGCGCGCGCGCGCGCAACGTTCCAGGGCGATGGATCCACGCGGGCTGGCGCCCCAGGCGATGCGGCGGCCCAGGCCGGCGTCATAGCGCGATGGATCGCGCGAGGCCAGCACCAGTTCGATCAGATAGCGCTCCAGCGCCGGTGCCATGTGCAGGTCCAGCACTTCGCGGCGGGCATCGAACACGTCCTGCATCGGCAGCTTCTGCGGCGCCGCTGCGGCCTCGCCCAGCGCACCACGGGCGCGCTCGCGGGCCAGCCGCAGGATTTCCGATTCGGCCGTCTGGTCGGGATAGCCGATGCGCACGTGCATCAGGAACCGGTCCAGCTGCGCCTCCGGTAGCGGGAACGTGCCTTCCTGCTCGATCGGGTTCTGCGTGGCCATCACCAGGAACAACGGCGGCAACGCATAGGTGTGGCGCCCGACGGTCACCTGGCGCTCGCCCATGGCTTCCAGCAGTGCCGACTGCACCTTGGCCGGGGCGCGGTTGATTTCGTCGGCCAGCAGGATCGGGTGGAAGATCGGGCCGGGCACGAACTCGAATCGGCCTTCCTGCGGGCGCCAGATCTCGGTGCCGGTCAGGTCGGCCGGCAGCAGATCCGGAGTGAACTGCACACGGGCGAAATCGGTCTCCAGGCGTGCGGCAAGCGCGCGGATCGCGGTGGTCTTGGCCAGGCCTGGCGCCCCTTCCACCAGCAGGTGGCCATCGGCCAGCAGTGCGATCAACAGGCGCTCGACCAGCGCCGCCTGGCCGACAATTTCGGCCGACAATGCGTCGCGCAGCTGGCTGAAGGCCGCATGCAGGCGGCTGGCGCCCGGCGTGGACGGCGCGGGGACGGTTTCGGGCATCGGCGGAGGCAGGTTCATGGGGGCCTTTGACCGGCGCAGGACGGCACGGGTTCCCGACATCATCGCAGGGTGCCCTGCGATTGGCATCAAGAACGGCTGAACGGCATCCACGCATGGCGTGGATCTACCAGAGCATCCACGCGGGGCGTGGATCTACCCATGCCAGACGGCGCAGAACGAAGAAGGGCCGCACTGGGCGGCCCTTCTTGGTTTTGCCGGTGCGGGTGGCTCAGTTCTGCTTGGCCACGCGCAGCACCTTCGGGGTGACGAACACCAGCAGCTCGGCCTTGTCCTTGTTGCGGCCGCGCTTCTTGAACAGGTTGCCCAGGAACGGCACATCGCCCAGGAACGGTACCTTGCTGATGCTGCTGCGGTCGGTGAACTCGTAGACACCACCGATCACCACGGTCTGGCCATCTTCCACCAGCACGGCGGTGTTGACTTCGCGACGGTTGATCGACGGCACGGTGCCATAGCCCTGCAGTTCAATAAGGCGATCGACCTCATCCTTCTTCACCTGCATGTTGAGGAACACGCGGTTGTCATTGGTGATGGTCGGGGTGACGCGCAGTTCCAGCACCACTTCCTTGAACTGCACGTTCGGGGTGGAACCGGCGCCGCCTGCAGCACCGGTGCCGCTGATGGTGACGTAGCCGATTTCCTTGCCCTGCTTGATCATCGCCTCGCGCTGGTTGGTGGTGACCACGCGCGGGTTGGAGATCACCTCACCACGCGATTCCTCCTGCATGGCCGACAGCTCCACGTCCAGCAGGTAACCCGCATTGAGGATCGACAGCGCCAGCGAACCGGGATTGTTGGCCGCGGCCACCGGCAGGTTCCAGTTCAACCCGCGCTTGATGGTCGAGCCGCTGGGCACCGGTGCCGGGCCCACGCTGCCGCCGGCTTCCCATTCACGCACGGCCTTGGCATTGGCCAGCGCAGTATCGACCTGCGACTTGCGGGTCTCGGCGTTGGCGTCCAGGCTGCCGCTGAAGTAGACATTGTCACGGCTGCCGCTGATGCCGAACTTCGCACCCAGTTCGCGGGCGAAGGTATCGGTGGCAATGACGATGCGGCTCTCGATCAGCACCTGATCAACCGGACGATCGATCACCCCGATCAGTTCACGCATGCGCGCGATCTTCTTCGGAATGTCGCTGATCATCAGCGTGTTGGTGCGTTCGTCGGCCACGATGCGGCCACGCGAGGACAGGAACCCGCTGTCTTCCTGCGACGAGCTGCCACCATTTCCGCCGCTGCCACCACCACCACCGATGCCCTTGGCCTCGGTCAGCGCCTTGAAGATCTGCGTGGCGCTGTGGTAGTTGATCTGCACGTAATCGGTGACCAGGTCTTCGCGGTTCTCGATGGCGATGCGCGCGTCTTCCTTCTCCTGCTCGAACTTGGCCAGCTCGGCCTGCGGGGCCACCCAGATCACGCTGCCGTCGCGACGCTTGTCCAGGCCCTTGGCACGCAGCACGATGTCCAGCGCCTGGTCCCATGGCACGTTGACCAGGCGCAGGGTCACATTGCCCTGCACCGAATCGGATGCCACCACGTTGAGGTTGGATTCTTCGGCGATCAACTGCAGCACGGTGCGCACCGGCACGTCCTGGAAGTTGAAGGTCACCGGCTTACCGGTGAAGCCACGCTGGCCGACGGCCTTGGCCGCCTGGGTGACACTGCCGGCCGTGACCGCACCGACCGCAGCCGGTGCCTGGCGCGGGCTGATCTCGACCACGTACTCGTTGCCACTCTGGTAGGCCAGCGATTCCACCGCACCGCCGGTGCTCAGCACCAGCTGCGTGCCGGCCCCGGAGGGCTTGGCATCGATGCGCTGCACCGGCGTGGCGAAGTCGGTGACGTTCATCGGCTTCTGCAGGTTGGCCGGGAGGCGGGCGTTGCCGACGTCGACCACCACGCTGTTGCCCTGCGTGCGCAGGTCGGGGATCGCCCCCTGGCCGTCGAACTGCACGATCAGGCGCCCGGCGCCGTCATCGCCACGCTTGAAATCGATCTTGGCCACCGACAGGCCGGCCGGCGCGGTGGCTGCTGCCACGGTGGTGCCTGCCGGTTTCTCTGCCGGTGCGGCGGCCAGCGCCGGAGCGCTGGCCAGCATCAGCGCGACTCCCAGCGCGCTGATGCGGTTCAAGGTAGAGCGCCGGATGGGACGCAGCCCCTTGGCTTGGTGAAAGGTCATCGTGCTATCCCCAGTAAACGATCATTGATCTTCAAGCGAGAGCGTTGCAGGCCGTTCCAGCCAGCCGCCCGCGCCATCCGGCACCAGTTCGATCAGCTCCACGCGGTCTTCAAAGACCGCCGTGACCCGCCCGTCGCTCTGCCCCAGGTAACCGCCCGGGCGCACCCGGTAGGTCACCTTGTCCGGCCCCATCACCAGCGCTACGGTGCCGCCACCGGTACCGATGGTACCCACCATGTCCAGTGCATCCAGCGGGAAGCCTTCCAGAGGCTCCTTGCGCCGGTTCGGATCCGGCCGCAATCCGCCATTCCCCTGCTGCGGATTGGTCCAGGCATCGGTGAACGGATCGCGCATGCCCTGCGCGGAGTATTCAAAGGTTTCGAACTGCTGCATCACCGGCAGCGGCTCCAGCGGCTGCGCCGGTCGCGCACGCTCGCCTTCCACCCACTTTTCCAGGTTCGGTGCATCACCGGGAGTGCTGGTCACGCCGCGGCCGCAAGCGGCCAGCAGCAGCACAGCCAGCACCGTCGCACCCCGCAGGATCTGTGCGCGCATCACGGGGTCCCCTCCTTGCCTGCCTCAGCCGCCTGCTGCGCCTGCACCTCGGTCTCGTCCAGGTAGCGGTAGGTCTTGACCGTACCGGACAGTTCCAGGGCGCCGCTGCGGATATTGCCGCCGGTCTTTTCCTTGGGCTTGAGGTTGATGTCATGCATGGTCAGGATCACCACCCGCGGCAACGAAGCCACGCCACTGACGAACGCGCCGAACTGGTGGTAACTGCCCACCATGCGCAGCTTGATCGGCTTCTCGGCGTAGAACTCCTTGATCTGCTCCTGCTCCGGCTCGAACAGCTCGTTGGTCAGGCCACTGGACAACGCGGTCTGCGAGATGTCGATGATCAGGTCGGGCATTTCGGTCTTGCTGGGCAGCTGCCGCAGCATCTGCTGCAGCACCTGCTCCATCTGCGCCAGCTGCTGCTTCAGCGGCTCCAGGTTCACCGCGCGCTCCTGCTGCTTGGTGAACTCGCCGCGCAGCTCCACTTCCGTCGATTCCAGGCTGGCCAGCTCCTCGCGCTTGCCGCTGATCAGCAGCATCCACGCCACGAACATGATCACCAGCGCCAGCAACGAGCAGAAGACGATCTTGGCCTTCTGCGGCCAGTTGCCGATGTCGTTGAAATCCAGGTTCTTCAGATCGATCTTCTGGCTCATGCGCGGTCCCCCGTCAGCGGGGCGTTGAAGGCCTGCGGCGGCTGCGCCAGGCGGCTGCCCTCGGGCTTCGGCGCCGGGGCGGTGGGCGGGTTCGGCTTGGCCGCAGCAGGCGCCGGATTCGCAGCAGGTGCCGGAGCCGGCGCCGGTGCAGCCGGTGCAAGCTGGCCAGCGGCCGGTGCGGTCGGCGTTGCGGCGTCCGGGCCGGCGGCGAGCGGCGCCACCGGAGCCGGTGCAGGTGCCGCCACCGAGCCATCGGCGTTCAAGCCCGGCGTGGCCGAGGCCTCTTCACTCTGCGCCGGCAGCTTCACCTTGACCACGAACACGTAGGGCAGCGCCTTGATATCGGCAACCGGGCCGGTCTTGCCGTCCTTGTCCTTCTCCGGATCACGCGCCTCGATGATCGACAGTTCCGGGTTGGTCATCCAGCCGGACGTCTCCAGGTTGCGCATGTAGGCCGACACCCGCGCATTGGACTGGGTGCGCCCTTCCAGGGTCAGCACGTCGCCTTCCTGCTTCAGCGCGGTCAGCACCACACCGTCGGGAATCGTGCGCACCAGCGCGTCGAACAGGTGGACCATCTGCGAGCGCTTGGCCTGCAGTTCCTCGATCACCTTCTTGCGCGCCAGCAGGCGTTCCTTCTGCGCGTCGAGGCGGTCGATCTCCTTGTTCTGCTCCTTGACCTTCTCAATCTCGGCCTGCAGGTAGGCATTGCGGTCCATCTGGCCGCTGACCTGGCGGTCGTAGTAGAACCAGATCATCAGCGACAGCAGCAGGCCACCGACAGCGGCCATGCCCAGCATTGCGTAGAACTCGCGCTGGCGTTGCTTGCGCCGTTCGGCGCGCCAGGGCAATAGATTGATGCGTGCCATCAGTCGAAGCTCCTCAGCGCCAGACCGGTGGCGATCATCAGCGCGGGGGCATCCTGGGCCAGCGCATGCGCGTTCACCTTCGGCCCCAGGGTCATCTGTGCCAGCGGGTTGGCGACCACGGTCGGCACGCCCAGCTGTTCTTCGACCATCTCCGGCAGGCCCCCGAGCACGGCGCAACCGCCGGCCAGCACGATGTGATCGACGCGGTTGAATTCGCTGCCGGCATAGAAGAACTGCAGCAGGCGGCTGATCTGCTGGACCGTGGCCTCCTTGAACGGCTCCAGCACTTCCATCTCGTAGCTTTCCGGCAGCCCGCCCTGGCGCTTGGCCAGGCCGGCTTCCTCGTAGCTCAGGCCATAGCGGCGCATGATCTCGTCGGTCAGCTGCTTGCCACCGAACACCTGTTCGCGGCTGTACAGGCTGCGGCCGCCGCGCAGGACGTTGAGCGTGGTCATGGTGGCGCCGATATCGACCAGCGCAACCACGCCGTCGATGGACACCGGCAGTTCACTGGCGACCAGGGCGTAGGCGTTCTCGACCGCGAAGGCCTCCACGTCCATCACCTTGGCCTGCAGGCCGCCCAGCTCCAGTGCCGACTGGCGCAGCTCCACGTTCTCCGAACGCGATGCGGCCAGCAGCACCTGGACCATTTCCGGATTGTTCGGGATCGCCCCGATCACCTCGAAGTCCAGGTTCACTTCCTCGATCGGATACGGAATGTAGTTGACCGCTTCCAGCTCGATCTGGGCTTCCATGTCGTTTTCGTCCAGGTCGGCGGGCATCGGGATCACCTTGGTGATCACCGCCGAGCCGGCCACGGCAGCGGCGGCCAGCTTGGCCTTGCTGCCTGAACGGTTCATCGCGCGGCGGATGGCCTCACCCACGGCCTCCACTTCCACGATGTTCTTCTCCACCACCGCATTCGGCGGAAGAGGTTCCACAGCATAATGTTCCACACGGAAACGATTGCCGCTGCGGGACAGCTGCAAAAGCTTTACCGCAGTCGAACTGATGTCGACGCCAACGAGCGGCGACTGACTTTTTGGGATGAGCCCCACGGTTTCTCCCCTGCCGACGGGCACTTGGACGCAAGAGCTGCGTCCGCGCATTAATAACGTATTCTTAGCAAATGACAACCGCCCTGCTGTGAAATCCCTCACGGATTCACGATGCAGCCCCTGGCAATTCCCCTTGCGTTCCCCTGGTGCCGACCCCAGCCGCCACCTTGCGTAATCTATACTCTGCGACCACGAAATTCGCAATCGGAATCTGAACCCGATGACTCGACTCCGCCGCTGGCTGCGCTGGATCCTCCTGATTGTCCTGGTCCTGGCGCTGATCGGCGCGGCCGCTGTGGGCGGTCTGTATTACGCCGTGTCCTCCAAGCTTCCCGACGTGCAGACCCTGCGCGACGTGGAAATGCAGGAGCCGATGTACGTCTACGCTGCCGACGGCAAGCTGATGGCGGTGTTCGGCGAGACCCGGCGCACCCCCATCACCATGAAGGACGTGCCGGAGAAGCTGAAGCAGGCCTTCCTGGCCACCGAGGATGCCCGCTTCTACGAGCATGGCGGCGTGGACTACAAGGGCATCGCCCGCGCGGTGTGGCTGCTGGCCACCACCAACGACAAGCGCGTGCCCGGCGGCTCCACCATCACCCAGCAGGTGGCCCGCCAGTTCTTCCTCAGCTCCGAGTACAGCTATACCCGCAAGCTGGCCGAGATCCTGCTGGCGCGCAAGATCGAGTCCGAGCTGAGCAAGGACGAGATCTTCGAGCTGTACCTGAACAAGAGCTTCTTCGGCAACCGCGCCTATGGCGTGGCGGCTGCCGCCGAGTTCTATTACGGCAAGAAGCTGGGCGAACTGAACCTGGACGAGATGGCCTCGCTGGCCGGCATCCCGAAGTTCCCCTCCTCGGGCAACCCGATCTCCAACCCGGAGCGTGCCCGCCAGCGCCGCGACAACTATGTGCTGCAGCGCATGGCCGACCTGAAGTTCGTCACCCAGGCCGAGGCCGATGCGGCCAAGGCCGTGCCGATGCATGCCAGTGCGCATGAACCACCGGTGCAGGTGGACGCCCCCTACGTGGCCGAGCTGGTGCGCCAGGAAATGATCGCCCGCTTCGGCGGCGACGTGGTCAACAAGGGCTACCACGTCACCACCACCATCGATTCCACCCTGCAGACCGCGGCCAACCTGGCCGTGCGCGACGGCCTGCTGCTGTACGACCACCGCCACGGCTGGCATGGCGTGGAAAAGCAGGTGCCGCTGGGCGCTGGCGACGATGCCGCCGCCCTGGCCGAGCACCTGCGCGGCCTGTCCAGCCAGGCCGGGCTGTTGCCGGCGATCGTCGCCAGCACCGGCGCCGACGGCAGCGCCACGGTGGTGCTTGCCAACCGCAGCGAAGTGGTGCTGCCGGCCGGTGCCGCCAAGTGGACCAACAAGACCCCGGGCAAGCTGGTGCAGCGCGGTGACATCGTGCGCGTGCGCGCCGGCGCCAAGGAAGGCGAGTGGCTGCTGGACCAGATTCCGCGCGGCCAGTCTGCCCTGGTCTCGCTGGATGCCCACAGCGGCGCGCTGAAGGCGCTGGTGGGTGGCTTCAGCTTCTCCGGCAACAAGTTCAACCGCGCCACCCAGGCCCGTCGTCAGCCGGGCTCGAGCTTCAAGCCGTTCGTCTATGCGGCGGCCTTCGACAAGGGCTACAACCCGGCCTCGATCGTGCTCGACGCCCCGGTCGTGTTCCGCGACCGCCGCGGCAAGACCTGGGCGCCGCAGAACGACGGCGGCGGTTTCCGCGGCCCGATGCGCCTGCGCGAGGCGCTGGTGCAGTCGCGCAACCTGGTCTCGGTACGCCTGCTCGATGGCATGGGTGTGGACTACGCGCGCAAGTACATCAGCGAGTTTGGGTTTGCCGAATCCGAACTGCCGCCGAACCTGTCGATGTCGCTGGGCACCGCCTCGCTGACCCCGCTGTCGGTGGCGCGTGGCTATGCCGTGTTCGCCAATGGCGGCTCGCGCGTGGACAGCTGGCTGATCGACCAGGTCAACGACCGCGACGGCAACCTGGTGTTCAAGGAAAACCCGGCAATGGCCTGCCGCGATTGCGCCGGCAGCAGCGACCAGCCGGTCAACCAGGTGGTGGACGGCTTCAACTTCGGCGCCCCGGCGCCGAAGGTGGACCCGGCCGCGGTGGCCAAGACCGAAGCCAAGCCTGAAACCCCGGCGGCGCCGGCCAACCCGGATGCCCGCACCGCCCCGCGCGCGATCGACGCCCGCACCGCCTACCAGCTGGTGTCGATGATGCGCGACGTGGTCCAGCGCGGTACCGGCGTGCAGGCCAAGGTGCTCGGCCGCGAGGACGTGGGCGGCAAGACCGGCTCCACCAACGACCACCGCGACGCCTGGTTCTCCGGCTTCGGTGGCCCGTATGTGACCACCGTATGGGTGGGCCGCGACGACTTCCGTTCGCTGGGCTACCGCGAATACGGTGGCAAGGCCGCCCTGCCGATCTGGATCGACTACATGCGCACCGCGCTGAAGGACACCCCGATCGCGCAGAACGACCCGCCCAGCGGCATGGTCCAGGCCACCCTCAATGGCGCCACCGAGTGGGTGAAGGTGGAAGACATGGACCGCCTGACCGACTACGACCTGAACCTCAACACCCCGCAGGCCGACGCCGCCGCGTTCGATATCTTCTAAGAGGCAGGTATGGGGAGTGCCAACCTCGGTTGGCACTGCCTTTGTAGAACCGAGCATGGCTCGGCTCAACAGCATCAACGGCCTGCCTTGCCCCGGTAGCTGCCAACCTTGGTTGGCGCCCTGTGCCGACCAAGGTCGGCACCTGCCAGAGCCGCAACATCCGTCATACCCACGCAGATGTCACATCCTTGCGCTAGTCTGTAGCCAGGTCGCAACAGGAGTCATCGCATGCATCGCGCACGCCAGCATGCTGCCAGCCAGACCCGCGAGCGGCGCCACCGCCTCGCACATGAAGCCGCCCGCCTGATGGCCGAAGGCGGCATCCGCGACTACCACCAGGCCAAGTTGAAGGCCGCCAGCCGGCTCGGCATCCACGACGATGCCTCCCTGCCGCGCAACACCGAGATCGAAGACGCCCTGCGCGAGTACCAGCGGCTGTTCTCCGGGCCGCAGCACGGCAATGAGCTGCAGCGCCGCCGCGAGGCCGCGCTGCGCGCGCTGGAGTTCCTGCATGGCTTCACCCCGCGCCTGGCCGGCCCGGTACTGGACGGCACCGCCGACGCCAACAGTCCCGTGCAGTTGCACCTGCACAGCGATGACCCGGAAGCCGTGCACCGCTTCCTGGACGAGCATGGCATCCCTGCCGAATCGCGGGTGCGCCGGCTGCGCATGGACCGCGAGCGCAGCCTCGACGTACCGGTGTGGGTGTTCAGTGCCGAAGAGCTGACCTTCGATCTGGCCGTGCTGCCGTATGACGCCCTGCGCCAGGCGCCCTTGTCGCCGGTGGACGAGAAGCCGATGCGCCGCGCGTCCGCCGCGCAGTTGCGGCAGGTGCTGGCCGACGCCGAGATCACCGCGTACATCGGGGGATGACAGCGCGCCGGGCCCTGCCCGGCGCTTCCCGCTGCGTTACCAGAGCAGGTGCGGGTCCAGTGCATCGCCGTGCAGAACACGCGCCATCCATGGCGCCGCTGCGCGATGCGGGTACTCCAGCATCATCCGCGCGTGCATCCTTTGCAGCTCGCCCAGCAGCCAGAGCTGGTCATGCGTGTCACCGAACCCATCGGACCATGCGCTGCGTACGCGTACCCGCTCGCCACCGCTGAGGTCGGGCATCCTGTCCAGCGGCACCTCCAGGATCGCCTGCAGGCCGACGGTGATCGCCCTGTTCTCCGCCTCGGCCCGGCGCAGCAGTTGCAGGTGATGCAGCACCCGGTTGCAGTCATAAGGGAAGCAGCCGTCCGTCGCATCGATGTACTCGGCGACATCCGCGAGCAGATTGGCCTTCAGCTTCCAGAGCATCTCGCTCTGCAGCACCTGGCGCACACGCATCGCGCGCAGCGTGCCATCGCGCACCGCTTCCGGCGTCGCGAAGGGATCGCCGCCGCTGCCATTGCCATGGCGGACCAGCACGATGCGATGGATCGCCTCGCGCGAGACACTCTCCACACGCACGGCCACCACATCCGGATGCACGCGCGGTGGTGGCAGACCGACCACCCGTGCGTAGTACCAGAGCACCAGCACCACGCCGGCCAGGCACGACGCGCTCAACAGCGACCATCGATCCAGATGCCGGGTGTAGTAGCGATAGCGCGCACGCCACAGGTAATAGCTACGGTAGCTGATAAAGCGGCTCATGAACCGGTACACTGCCATCTCCTCGGCCAGTGCCCCGGCACGGCGGGGCTTGTTACGCGCACCACGCCGGGGCGTCATGGCTTACCAGCCGATACCCACACCCACGCCCAAGGTGCGTTCACCACTGTTGGTGAACGCACCATTGAGGCTGAAGGTGGCTGAGCCCTTGTCGTTGAGCACGCGCTGGTAACCGACCGCCATCGCCGACTCGCCATCGCTGTAGCCCACACCGGCACCGAGGCGGTTGTAGGTGGCAAGGCCAGCAGTGTTCATCGCCATTGCGCTCTGTGCGCTGCTCATCGCCGCCATGCGGTTGAAGCGCTTGTCCATCCTGTTCAGGCGCGCATCGACCTCGCGGGAGATGCCGTCGCTGTACTCATTGGCGCGGGCCAGCATCCGCTCCAGCTCAGCGGTGTCGACCTGCGGCGTGGGCGAGGCGGTGGCGTCCTTCTTCGGTGCAGTCTGTTGCACTGGCGCTGCGCCCTCCGCTGCGGACGCAATCGGTGGCGCTCCGTTGATGTCCGCAGCTGGCGCCCCCTCTTCGCCAGGCGGTGCCGACATCATCGCCAACGCGCGCGGCTGCGCCTGGTCATCGACACGCTGCTCCAGCCCGTCCATGCGGCCATTCAGTTGCTGCTGCACGGCATGCAACTGGCCACCGTTGACCGCTTCGCGGCTGCCAGCGGCGACCAGGCCGTTGGCCACGTTGGACAACACCATGCCATCGGCACCTGCAAAACTGATCTGGTCCCGGCCATCGGCGCGGAGATGGCCGGCATCCTGGAACATTGCGTGAAGCCGGGTTTCGACCTGGTCGATACGACGGCCGCCGGTGACGATGGCCGAATCAAGGGTGGCCAGCGCATCACCGACGGTTCGTTGTTCAGCGCCCTGCACGGTGTAGGTCGGGGCGATGATGCCGCCGCCGGCATCGACATCGGCGCCGCCACCCAGGGTGAACAGCGAGAGGCGCATCTGCTCGACGGTCACTGCGTCATGCCCGTCAATGCCACGGTTCACGTTGATCAGGCGCCGCTTCAACCCGAGGTTGCCCACGGACACCACATTGGAGCGATCGGCATACGAGCCATAGCCGAGAGCGACCGCATTGTCCGCGCCTGCGCCCACGCGGGAAGCGGCGCCCAGCGCCACGCCGGCCCGGGTCTCGACACGCGAGTTCGCCCCCAGTGCGAATCCATCCGTGGCTCCCGCAAGTACATAGGCCGCACGCCCCAGCGCAACCGAATTCGTGCCCAGCGCCTTGGTGAAGCTCCCCACAGCGGTCCCGCCTTCCTGCCCCGGCCCGGTACTGGCCTCGGACGATTCGCCCATTGCCACGCCGAACCAGCCTGCGGCCGCGGGCTCGCTTTCGTCATCGGTACCGATCCTGAAGAACCGGCCCACATCCTCGAGCGCGCGAACCCGGTCATTCGTGGCGAACAGCTGCCCACCGTTGACAGCGTCGGTGCTTGCTGCGGACGACACGTCACCAGCGGCAACACGCTGTATCGCGCCACCAGCGGCGTCCACGTTGCCATCTGCACCGAATCGCACGACACCCTCCAGATCCGGGTCGAAGTCCTCGAACTCGGCACGCAGCCGCTCCAGGTCGATGCGGTTGTCGCCGATGCGCAGGTTATGTGCGGCGATCTGCCGGCGCTGGTCATCGATCGTCAGCTGCGTCGCGTGCAGCTGGCGTCCGGTCACCGCGTCATTGCTGGAGTTGCTCAGCGTGCCATCGGCTACACCGGTGACCTTTCGATTCGCGTTCGATCGATTACGGATGTCGAGCACGAGACCGCTGTTCTCCGCGCCCACGCGCACGTTTCCACTCGTCGACACCTGATTGATCAAGCCTCGCAGCGCGGTGGTCTGGGACAAGGCAGTATTCGCCGAGCTCTGCGCTGCGTTGGCCGCGTTCCTGGCCGCGGTCACATTGGTATTGGTGGTGTTGAGCTGCTTGCCGGTCACAGCGTCGCTGCTGGATGCATTCACGTTGCCATCGGCCACATTGACGATCCTGCGCTTGCGTGTGCTGTTGCCTACGGAGAGCTGGTTGCTGCCGGTGGTCACCGAGTTGGCGCCGATGGCGATGGATTCGACATGCTGGGCGCGCGATCCGCTGCCGATCGAGATCGCGTTCTGGCCATTGGCATAGGCATCGTGCCCCAGTGAAGTTGCACCCACGCCGTTGGTCGCAGCCCGTGTACCTATCGCGGTGCCCTGCGATCCATTCATGTTGATGGCGTAGCCGACCGCGACGTGATCATCGCCACGTGCATGGCTTTCGGTGCCGTAGACATTGCTGCGGTTGCCATTGATGCTGGAGCGTGAGCCCAGGATCATGCTCTTGTTACCGGACACCGTGGAGTTCTGGTACGTCGTGTCTACAGTCAACGCACTCTGGTGGTGGAGACTGGATACGGCGGCGGCCGGCTGCATGGAGGGAGCGGCGAACAACGCCACCGGGAACACCGTCCCGGCAACCGGCACATCCTGCTGATACTCCTCATCACGCTCGTTGCCGGCCCAGGCCGGAAGGACAATCGCCAGGCCCAGCGCAAGACTGGTCACGGCCATCCATCTGCGCGGCGCGGCGGAGTCGCATGGCCGGCGGTGGGGAATGCCGGCCTGCATGCGGAAGCGGGGGGGGCGCGGAATCTTGCTCATCAGGTTCTCCTTGACACACTGCACGAATGCCGCCGCTGGCCTGGAACCGCACAGCCGCGGCGATGATTCAGGGGGTAAGCGTCTGCACGTGCTCGCGATATCCATCGCGGGTGAGCCGATAGCGCAGCTGGACGCTGTGGCCGGGCTGCAGGTCGAACGGCAGGGCCACCTGGCTGCCGGGGTACAGGCTCCGCGACAGCACGTGCGCCGTGCAGCGAGTGCCTTGGCAATCGGCCACGCTGGTGATGCCCAGGCGCAACGTTCCGGCGTTGTGCAGCACGTTGTCGCGCACCTGCACGTCGACCCGCCCATCGGCGGGCACCACGTTCACCAGGGCTCCCCACACCAGGCTCACGCCGAGACTGGCTCTGGCCGAGCTGTTGCCGGTGGCAAGCGTGCCTTCTTCCGGCCCCCGCACACCCTCGAAGTAGACGCGATAGGCGGTCTCGCGCTGTACAGGCTGCAGCGGGATCACACGGATGAGTCGATTGCCACCGCCTGCCAGCACGAACTTCGCCGGCGTGATCGCAATGGCCGCCGTACTCGGCTCGATGTCCACCTCCTGCTCATCCGCATCGGCAGCTTGGTCGATGCGCTTCAGCGACGCCTGAACGTACTGCGGCTGGGTGGACTGGGAGTACACGCGGATGTGCGTGCCCTTGCGTGCATCCACGGACGCCCGCATCGGGTGCACGGTCAGGTTGGCCTGCGCGCTGGGCAGGACCAGCAGCAGGGAAAGAGGCAGGTAGCGCAGGGCAAGGTTTCTCATGTCGTCTCCAGGCATCAGGGGGTTGCGGTCGGCACGCGCAGTTCCACCTGCAGCTGGCCTTCGTAGTAGCCGGCGTCCTTGCTGGTACTGGGAAAGCGCGGCGTGACCAGGGTCATCGGGGTGGGGACGCAGAACACCGGCTGGTTCATTCCGGGCAGGATCACCAGGCGCAGACGCGCGCTGTCGATGCCCTGCAGCTGCTGCTCCACGCCGTTGGACATGGGTACGGCAGCGCCGTTGTGATCGAGCGCGACGGTGTAGTCCACCCGCTGTCGTTCATCGCGCCCGCCGTCGCGGTGCCATACCGAAAAACCTGTCGCTCCAGGTGCCCTTGCACCCACGTCGCGCGCAGTCACGCCGAGGTACAGGCTCTGCGATCCGAGGCCGTCATACAGGCACATGTCCACCACCTTCCTGCCCTCGATGGTCTGCGCGAAAGGGTTGTAGCGCAGGTCAAGGCCGACGCTCGGCGTCGCGTTGTCGAACTCGGGGAGATAGACGGCCACCGCGTTGCGGTCGGTGACGGTCAGCGAGAAATCGAAGGAATACGTTGCCAGCCGGCTGCCGTTGGGGACATTCGCATGGAGTTCCAGCTTCGCGGTCCAGATGCCCGCGACCAGCTTGCGAAGCTCGCTGGACGCGATGGACAGCTGTGCCCCGGTGCCGGCCGGCTCATCCAGGGCGCAGCCAACGGCATGCGTGGACCAGGGCGCGAGAATCAGGTTCTGCCAGTAGTTGCCCAGGCAGGAGCGGCCCGACAGCGCGCGCTCCAGCCCCGCCCGTACGTTCAGCTCGGCCCTCATCTGCGATCGTTCTTCGACGAAGCTGAGCGGGATGCTGCGCAGGCCCGCTGTGCTGTCGGCCTGGCCGCCGGCAGGGCAGCGCCCGGTATCTCCGTTGCCCGGGTTGCACACCAGGTGCAGCGCTCCGAACTGCAGGGAGAGATCGGTATGGTCGTACGCCAGCATGGTCCGCGGCGCCCACAGTTCGATGTCCCCCGGCATCGCCGAGCGATCCCACGACATCACGATGTCGCGGCGTTCGCTGGCAGGATGTACTTCCGGCGGGCGCTGCGCGAACGCGTTGGAAGAGAACATGCCAATGGCGCAGGCCAGCGCCATCACCCAGCCCGTGAAGTGCTTCATGGCACGCCTCCCACGGCAGCCGTCTGCGGCGTGGCCGCGATCAGGGCTTGTTCCTGCAGCAGCCGGGTCACCCGCGCCTGCTGCCTGACATCGGCAGGCAGTTGTGCCACCGCCAGTGCTTCGCACTGCACCTCGCCTACCAGCAGCAGCACGCTGCGGCGCTCACGCACCTGCAGCGGACACTGCAGCAGGCGGTCGTCCTGCAGCAGGTACAACGACTTCTCGCGCCTCGGGAAGTCCGCCACGAAGCCGCCATTGGCGCTGGTGCCCGCGACGGGCGCATTTAGGATGCGTGCACCGCCCAGCGGTACCCCTGCGATGTCACGCGCGTTGCCGATGAACGTGTACGTCACTTCGATCGGTACCGGCAGGCGAGCCAACCGCCCCGGTGCGAGGAACAGCGGCCGTGCGCCCACCGCCCCGGCCACGCGCACCACAGCGCTGCTGTCCAGCGCGCTCACGTCCTGCAGCTCGGCCCGATGCGCCTGATAGGCCGCCAGTGGCAGCAGCCGGCGCTCGCCCAACTGCAGGCGCTGGCTGCGCAGCCCCCCCACCTGCAGTTCGGCCGCCACGCCGGTCAGATCAACGTCGTCCGCATCATCCACCTGCACGGCCAGGCCGGCTTCGCTGCCGATGCCATCGCCCCAGTAGAAGCCCTGCCGGCCCAGCGCGAACCCCGAGCTGTGGGTGGCGCTGTAGGACATCTCGCTGCGGCCCTGTTGCCGGTAGGTCGCCAGCGTAGCGCCGGTATGGCCTGTTCCGTTCTGCAGCTGTGCCGCCGCAATGGCGCCATAGCGATCATCATTACTGCCACGCAGCTCCAGCGACGCTTCGCGGAAGTCGCTGTCATGCTCCTGCCGGAACGTCTGCGCGGCGCTGTACTCCATCTGCGGGCGCGCATGCCGGGGCTGGCGCACATCCACCGCATAGCGACGCTGCGACAGGCCCGGCTCACGCCGCTGCAGGCGTGACAGGCTGAGATTGAGGTAGATGCCGCGATCAAGGCTGCTGCCGGCCGCGCCATCATTCCGCTGGTGCCAGGCCCCCAGCCGCGCCGATACGCTGAACTCGCTCCAGCGCCGGCTGACGCTGTAGCTCGTCTGCCACGTGCGGGCACGTTGCATCCGCCGGTCCAGTTCGGGACGCGACGGTGGCAACCACGGCACGCCGCCGCCCACGGGGTCATCGATGCCGTCCATCCAATCCCGGCCCGGGCGCCAGCTCTGGCGCCGCGTGTATCCCAGGTAGAGGCTGCCTGATGCCACCGGCAATGCCATCGATGCGCTCAACGAGTCCGTGCAACCCAGCCGGTCACGCGCGTCATCCTCCTGCCAGCACGCGGTGCCACGCTGCCGCTGGTGATACACGTTCCAGGAGGCACGGCGGCGGTAGGACAGCTGTTGCTGTTGTCCACGGCTACCGTCACTGCCATGCATGAGGCTGGCGCTTGCACGGATGTCCTGGGTGGGAAATGCATGGCGCAGATCCAGGCGCACCTCGCTGTAACGATGGCCTCCCATGTCGGCTGCACCGGCGGTCAACGCCAGGTCACGGCCCAGGGGAATGCGCACGCCGGCCAGGAAGGCCGACTCGCCATCGAAACGGTCATCGCGGCGCTCGTCGCGGCGCCCGCCCTGTACAAACCACTGCACGCTGCTGTTGGTCCAGTCGCCGCCTTTGTCGAAAGGCGCGTCCTCGGTGCGCACCAGTACACCGTCTTCGTAGATGCGCAGCGCGACCGTATAGGTGCCAAATGGAAAACGGCGTGTATCGAGCTGGTTGATGCCGGCCTGCAGGTAGAAGGTCTGCAGCAGGCGCTCACCGTCGAAGGCATCCACGCGCGCGTCGCGTGCCAGCAGCACCGTCAAGGGCGTGGCCTGCACGGCAGCGTCGGCGTTGACGTAGGCCTGGGTCGTTCCCAGGCGGATTCCCTGGAAGCGATCCAGCGGCAGCATGCTGAAGTTGAACGTGCCACCCTGCGGACTGGACAGGTTGCGACGGTCCATGCGCCCGGCCTGCAGATAGTGCTGCGGTCCAAGATCGTGGCGGTAGTAGCCGCTGTTGAGCTGGACGTCCGAGCGACCGCCATGATGACGGTAGCGCTGGTGATTGAAGTTCCACTCGGCGGCCAGATGGCCGCGGTTGAACAGCCCGAGCGTACCAATGCCCTGCGCGCTGGCCGCCTGGTAGTCACGGCCGCCACTGATGTTCAGCACCTGCTGGTGCAGGAATGCGTTCTCGACATTGCTGGAGATCTGGTTGAAGCGTTCCACCGCAGGTTCACCCGGAATCCAGTGGCGGGCCACGAACAGCCGTACGGCGCCTTCGCCCTCGTCGTACAGCGCGCGCACGGCATGAAGATCCTCGGGCGGATCGAGATAGCCGCAGCCCGCCTCGGCGCCACCGAAACGGCATGCCAGGTGGCTGTTGCGCGGCAACGGCCCTGACAGCGCAGGCAGCAGTGCCGCCTGTGCTTCGGGCGACAGGCCCAGCGCCTGCAAGACGCCCTCCGCCGCTTCCAGCTGTACGCTGTCCAGCGTCACGCGCACCGCTGAAAGGCCGGCAGAGCGCCCGAACAGGCTTACCTCGAGTTGTTCGGTCTGGCCATGGACCAGATCCTCGAAACCGGCAGGGACACCGCGCGCCGCGACCAGCGGCGTGGCCAGCGACAAGGCGAGCGCCACCGCCAGCCGGGTGACGGCGGGTGCGGGAGCTTTCATGGGGAGACGGCCGGAAGTGGCCGGCCCGTTGTACGGGCCGACACAGGTAAACGGGTGTTACGGCTTGACGTTCAGCACGATGCTGGCCATGCCTTCGTAGCTGCCGGCGGCAAGCGTGGCCAGCGTGGTCTGGGCGATGTCCAGGTTCATGGCGACCGAGGCATCAGGGATCGCGCCGTCGTACAACTCGGCCGCGGTGAACTCAATCGGCGTTGTCGACAGCGGCTTGCCGCCCAGGCGGACGCTCATTGGCACGTTGGCACCCGATGCGCTGCCCGGGATCAGCTCGACCGGCGCCTGCAGGCGTACCTGCACGTCGCTGGCGGTGTCGTTGGAAAAGATGCGTACGCGCTCGTTCCACGGGTTCAGGCCACGGGTCGGGTTGTAGGTCAGCTTGACTGCATCGGCGATGGCGCTGCCGTCGGCCTTGAGCAGGGTGAGCGTGTTGTCGATTTCGGCAGTCAGGGTAATGTTGGTCTGGGCGGCGTTCGCCGACAGCGAAGCGGTAACCAACGCTGCAGCCAGCGCGGCCTTCTTGAGCATGTGCATGGGTGTCTCTCTCGGACAGGGGGAATGATCGAAATCCCCCCTTGCGGCCTGGCCGCAAGGGGGACGCCGCAGGCAGAGGTGGTTGCCGGCGACGGAGAGAATGCTAGGCGCCCAGCGCAGTTCAGCCTATTCAAGGATTCCTAAAAGATTGAACGTCAATGAGAATTCTTGAGGTCGCTCAATCTTCTGGGGTTATGCAACTTTTCTCACTGATCAAATGCAAGAAACCTCATTGCACCCATCACCGCTTTTGTACGGTCGAACCATGCTCCACTGCGGTTCGCATCGCACGCATGAAGCGTGCATGGCCCGATGCTGGAATCGTTTCACCCCTGCATGCAGCGGATCTACCGGACGCGCACTGCTGGCACCATCAGGCAGCAAGAAAGCGCCCCGCTCAGGCGGGGCGCTCCCGGTACATGCTGCGCCGGGCCAGCGGCACGCCGATCGTCATACCAGAGTGACTGGTTGCCGCAGCCGGCCCAAGCAATGCTCAGAAAAAGATCGCGTACAGGATAAGCAGCGGAATCGGCACGCCCAGCAGCCAAAGCAGAATCATTTTCATGTCAGGTCTCCTTGCATGGAATTCAGACTACAGGTCACGGCGACGCCCTCCCCAGGTGGCGCTGAGGCTGGCGAAGAACGCGCCGATCAGCAGGGTGATGAACAGCCACAGCGCGGCATGCGCGGCGGCCTTGCGGGCATCGTCGGCCGCCTGCTTGGCGGTGGTCTTTGCCTTCTCCAGTGCGGCACGCATACGTGTCTGCACATCGGTCACACGGGCCTGCGCTTCGGTCGGGCTCATGCCGGTTTCGCGCGCGATGAGCTGCGACAGGTACTGGGTGTCGGCCGGGTCGAGGCCATCGCCCTGCAGGCTGTTGACGATGATGCGGTTCACTTCGGCGCGCAGTTCACGACGGTCTCCCGCCGGTGCACGGCCCGGCATCGGGCGCGGCGGCGCCATGCCGGCCTCGCGCGGGCCCGCATTCGGTGCCTGCGGCGGAGCCGCGTTCGGCTCCATCGGCGCGCCCGGCGGTGGCGGCGCCGAGGGATCGGCAGCACCGGCGTTGGTGACACTGCGGAACAGGGAATCCACCCAATAGTTGAGATCGCCTTCCGGTGCGGCCGCGGCGGCACTACCGGCACCTGCGGCGGCAACGCCTGCCGTGGATGCAGCGGCGCCTGCAGTGGCGCCGGCCACTTTCGCGCCCGTGCCGAGCACGCCGCCGATGGCCGAGGTCAGCAGGCCCGCGGTCAGCAGCGTGGCCACCGCCCACGACACGAAGCCGTGCGCGGTATCGCGGAAGTAGGTTTCATCGCCGTGGATCTGCGTCCACTTGGTGCGCAGGCGGCCGGCCAGATAGCCACCCAGGCCGGAAGCGGCCAGTGCGGTGAAGGTGAGCCAGGCGATGCTGGACCAGCCGAAAGTTTCCTTGCTGACGCCTTCGAACGACCACGGCGACACCGAGGAGAGGCCAAGGCCGACACCGAGGATAAGCAGGATGAGGGAGAGCGCGGCGGCGCCGGCGGCACCGGCGAAGATCGCGCCCCAGGACACGGCGCTTTCGCTGGCAGGCGGCACGACCGGGGCGGTGACGACCGTGGCGATGTCGGGACCGAGCGGACCGCGCTCGGGTGGATCAAAACGGGTATTCATGGAATGGACGCTCCGTGCATGCAGTGCTGCGGGTGCATCTGGCGTCCTGAGGCTGCGCGAGCGGTTGTGAAGCTGGTGAGACCCTTGAATCACGCGGTCTTTGCACGACGGCCGTGCCAGGGCGCGGTAGTTCAGCGCCATGCCTGGATGCTCTCCGTGGACACCACAGAGCGTGCCAACCAAGGTTGGCACCTACCCAGACGCAAAAAAAAAACGCCCCGCGGATGCGGGGCGTTTTCATCACAATCCACGCAGGGCGATCAGCCCTGGTAGTCGCGCACGTCGCTGCCGGTGTAGACCTGGCGCGGACGGCCGATCTTCATTTCCGGATCGACCTGCTGTTCCAGCCAATGCGAGACCCAGCCGGAGGTACGGCCCAGGGCGAACATGACGGTGAACATCTCGGTCGGGATCTGCAGCGCCTTGTAGATGATGCCGCTGTAGAAATCGACGTTCGGGTACAGCTTGCGGGCGACGAAGTACTCGTCCTGCAGCGCGGCCTGTTCCAGCTTCACGGCCACGTCCAGCAGCGGATCCTGCACGCCCAGCTGCTTGAGCACCTTGCTGGTCATCTCACCGATGACCTTGGCGCGCGGGTCGAAGTTCTTGTACACGCGGTGGCCGAAGCCCATCAGGCGGAAGCCGGAGGTCTTGTCCTTGGCCTTGAGCACGGCGGACTCGACGTTGTCGGCAGTGCCGATCTCTTCCAGCATCTTCAGCACGGCTTCGTTGGCACCGCCGTGGGCCGGACCCCACAGCGCGGTGACGCCCGCAGCGACCGACGCGTACGGGTTGGCACCGGTCGAACCGACCAGACGCACGGTCGAGGTCGAGGCGTTCTGTTCGTGGTCGGCGTGCAGGATGAACAGCAGGTCCAGCGCCTTGACCACGTCCGGGTTCAGATCGTACTGGCCGTCAGCCGTTTCGAAGGTCTGCTTCAGGAAGCGGCTGACGTAGTCCAGCGAGGTATCCGGCTTGTTGGCCGGCAGGCCCTTGCCGTGGCGGTAGATCAGCGCCGACAGGGTCGGCACCTTGGCGATCAGGCGCACGGCCGCCTGGCGGCGCTGTTCGGCGTCGGACAGGTCCAGCGAGTCGTGGTAGATGGCCGACAGCTGCGCGATGGCCGCTGCGAGGATGGCCATCGGGTGGGCATCCTTGGCGAAGCTGGCGATCAGGGCGTTGACCGAATCGTCGACGTTGGCTTCGGCGGTCAGCTCATCGGTGAAGGCCTTCAGCTGCTCGGCGCTCGGGCGCTCGCCGTTGATCAGCAGGTAGGCCACTTCGACGTAGCTCGACTTTTCCGACAGCTGCTCGATCGGGTAGCCGCGGTACAGCAGCACGCCCTTGTCGCCGTCGATGTAAGTGATGGCGGACTTGCAGCTGGCCGTCGCGGTGAAGCCGGAATCGTAGGTGAAGAACCCCGTTTCCTTGGTCAGCTTCGCGATGTCGACGCAGTCGTTGCCAAGGGTGGGTTTGATGACGGGCAGAACGACCGACTTATCGCCGGCGTTGAGCGTGACCTGATCAAGATCGGACACTGTGTGCGCTCCTTCATGGGAAGGCGCCTGCCCAAGCGCATTGGTCAGGCACGTGAATGACGTCCACGACCTGTGTCGTGGATCACGCCATTATCGCACAGCAGCATTTGCCCGGCGCTAGACAGAAGTCGTAGACGGCAGGCAGCCAGAACCCGGCCAGCTACCAGCCCGGATCGGCAAAAGCGTTGTCACACGAACGCAGTGTTCCGTCCATCCAAACGCCCGTTGGGCAGGCATTGGGGAAAAACAAACGGCCGCGCAGAGCGCGGCCGTCGGTTCGAAGCTGGATCGACAGATCAGCGCGCGTAGCGCTTCTGGAACTTGTCGATACGGCCCGAGGTATCGATGACCTTGTGCTTGCCCGTGTAGAACGGGTGCGAAGCAGAGGAAATTTCAACCTTCACCAGCGGGTATTCGTTGCCGTCTTCCCACTTGATGGTTTCCTTCGTGCCCATGGTCGAGCGGGTCAGGATCTTGAAATCGGAGGTGACGTCATGGAAGACGACGTCGCGGTAGTTCGGATGGATATCGGCCTTCATGGGCTCACACCGTAAATGGGCTGGTGGTCAAGAGCGGCATTATAAGCACCGGTTGCCCCCCGGGGCAACCGGTGCTGGGCAATTGACTTCAGACCGCACCCAGGGCCTGGCGTACCAGGGCCTCGAAACGCTGCTGGTCGTAGGCCATCAGCAGATCGCAGTTGTCCGGCTGCCCGGTCTGGCGGTTCCAGTCGACGATGGTGGCACCGCGGCTGAACGTTCCGTTCAGCTCCACGTTCAGCGGACGCGATTCGACCTGCAGCTGCCCTTCCGGGTTCAGCGCCCAGGCCATGGCCACGGCATCGGCGGTGTACCAGCGGCCGCCCTTGGCGTCTTCCGACAGCGCGCGGGTCTTGCGCGAGATCAGCTCGTAGAAGCGGGCGCGATCGGAATCGGCCTGCAGCCACTGCTCGGCCTGCTCAAGCGGCAGGCCGTGGGCGACGGTGGCTTCCCAGTCCGACACCAGCAGGTGCTTGAACGAGGTGAACACCACGTGCGCCGCTTCCGGGTCGAAGGCGATGTTGAATTCGGCCGCCGGGGTGATGTTGCCATGGCAGGTGACCGCACCGCCCATCACCACGATGCGCTTGATGCGCTGTGGCAGGGTCGGGTCCAGCTTCAGCGCCAGCGCCAGGTTGGTCAGCGGGCCGAGCATCACCAGCATCAGCTCGCCGGCGTGCTCGTGCGACAGGCGCAGGATCGCCAGCGCGGCGTGCTCGGCCTCGGCCTGGCGGCTCGGCGGCGGCAGGTCCACGTCGCCGTAGCCATCGCGGCCATGCACGTGGGCGGCGTCGACGGAGGGATGCAGCAGCGGATCCGGGCTGCCGGCGAACACCGGCACGTCGGTGCGGCCGACGATGTCGCAGAGCTTGAGTGCGTTGCGGACGGTATATTCGAGGCCGACATTGCCGGCGGCGATGGTCAGGGCGACCACGTCATGCCGTTCATCGGCAAAGGCCATCAGCAGGGCCAGGGCGTCGTCCACACCGGGGTCGGTGTCGATCAACAGGGGGATCTTGTGGGTCATCGTTGCCGTCTTCAGATCGGCAACGAAGTGTGGACCGGGATGATGACCGTTGCAAGTACGGGGTGTTGGGGTTCGGCAGGGCTGCGCCCTGCACCCGCAGAAGCGGTAGTGCCGACCGCTGGCCGGCAACTTCAACAGCAACGGCAAAAGCGGATTTCCTGGAGATGGCGGGGTGGGTCCGGTGGCGGGGGACGCCGTAAACCCGTCCATGGGGGCTTGGCCGCGGCATCCATGCCGCGGACACCCCCGCAACCGGACCCACCCCGCCTTCGACAGATCCCGCGACCTGTCGGAACGGCGTCCTGCCTTGGTAGGTGTCGACCTTGATCGACACATCCACGCGATGCGTGGATGAACATGGAAATGATCGAAAAGATTTTCCGTAGAGTCGAGCCATGCTCGACTCCCGCGCGCAGCGCGAACGACAGCCGAGCATGGGCTCGGCTCTACAGGGATCAGGCCGAGGCGTAACGCACGGCGGTGCCGATCCAGCGCTGCACCACGCGGTCGGCCAGCGCCGGTTGCTGGTCCATCAGGCGCTCGGCCAGGTCGTGCACGCCGGGCAGCAGGCCGGCATCGCGGGCCAGATCTGCAATGCGGAAGCCCGCCAAACCGGTCTGCCGCGTACCCAGCAGTTCGCCGGGGCCGCGCAGTTCAAGATCCTTTTCGGCGATGACGAAACCATCGTTGGTTTCGCGCATGGTCTGCAGGCGCTCGCGTGCCATCTGCGAAAGCGGGGCCTGGTACAGCAACACGCAGCGCGATACCGCCGAACCACGGCCGACGCGGCCACGCAGCTGGTGCAGCTGGGCCAGGCCGAGGCGCTCGGCGTTTTCTATCACCATCAGCGAGGCATTGGGCACGTCCACGCCCACTTCGATCACGGTGGTCGCCACCAGCAGGTCGATCTGCCCGGCCTTGAACGCCACCATCGTCGCCAGCTTCTCGGCCGCTTTCAGGCGGCCATGCACCAAGCCCACGCGCACGCCCGGCAGCAGCGCCTGCAGTGATTCGTAGGTGGCCTGCGCCGGGGTGGCATCCAGCTCTTCGCTTTCCTCGATCAGCGTGCACACCCAGTACACCTGCCGCCCTTCCTGGCAGGCCAGGGCGATGCGCTCGATCAGCTCCGGGCGGCGGTCGTTGTTCAGCGCCACGGTCTGCACCGGGGTGCGACCCGGCGGCAGTTCGTCGATGGCCGACACATCCAGGTCTGCGTACTCGGACATCGCCAGCGTGCGCGGAATCGGCGTGGCGGTCATCACCAGCTGGTGCGGCACGCTGTTGCCGCCTGCGCCCTTGTCGCGCAGGGCCAGCCGCTGATGCACGCCAAAGCGGTGCTGCTCATCGACGATGGCCAGGGCCAGATCCTGGAACACCACCGCCTCCTGCATCAGCGCATGGGTGCCGACCACCACCTGCGCTTCGCCGCTGGCAACCTGTTCCATCACCTTGGCGCGCGCCTTGCCGGTGACCTTGCCGGCCAGCCACGCGATGCGCACGCCCAGTGGTTCCAGCCAGCCCCGCAGGTTGTTGAGATGTTGTTCGGCCAGCAGCTCGGTGGGCGCGGCCAATGCGACCTGCTTGCCCTGCTCCACCGCCAGCATCGCCGCCAGCGCGGCAACCACGGTCTTGCCCGAACCGACATCGCCCTGCACCAGCCGCAGCATCGGGCTGGGGCGGGCGAGGTCTTCGCGGATCTGCTTGAACACACGCGCCTGCGCACCAGTCAGGGCGAACGGCAGTTGCTTCAGCAGCGCTTTGGCCAGCTTGCCGGGGCCGGCCAGCGGCGGCGCGTGGTGCGCCTGCAGCGCAATGCGCTGGCGGCGCAGGCTGAGGTGATGGGCCAGCAGTTCTTCCATCGCCAGGCGGCGCTGCGCCGGGTGCGTGCCTGCGGCCAGCGCAGCCAGATCGGCATCCGGCGGCGGCCGGTGCACGGTCAGCAGCGCGCTGCGCAGCGAAGGCAGGCCGAGGCCATCAAGCCAGCCGCTGGGCAGCAGTTCCAGCGTGCTTTCCTCGGGCAGCCGGTCCAGCGCCTGGCCGATCAGCTTGCGCATGGTCATCGGGCCGACGCCTTCGACGGTGGGATACACCGGGTCGAGGCGGTCGCCGAGTTCGGGATCGTCGTTGCGGCCCAGCACCTGGTAGCTGGGATGGACGATTTCCAGGCCGAGGTGGCCGGGCTTGGGCGTGCCGAAGCAGCGCAGCCGGTTGCCGACGGCGAACTGACCAACCTGCTGCTGGCGGAAATGGAAGAAGCGCAGCACCAGGGTGCCCTGCCCTTCATCTTCCACCGCCACCTTCAGCATCGGCCGGTAGCGCATTCCGCGCTCGACCGCGACCACCCGTACTTCCACCTGCGCCGGAACGCCGTTGCGCAGGTCCTCGATGCGGGTCAGCCGGGTGCGGTCTTCATAGCGCAGCGGCAGGTGCAGCCAGAGATCCTGCAGGGTGGCCAGGCCACGCGCCTGCAGTTTGGCGGCCACGGCCGGGCCCACGCCAGCGAGCATCGCCAGGGATGCTTCGCCGGACGGTGACAGGACCGGGGTGACCGCCGCCTTGCGTGCCACGTGGCGGTCAGTCGATGACCATCACCGCGTCGACCTCGAAGTTGGCGCCCTTCGGCAGGCCCGAGACTTCGATGGTGGAACGGGCCGGGTACGGGGCCTGGAAGTAGTCCTGCATGACCGCATTGACCTTGGCGAACTCGCCCAGATCGGTCAGGTACAGGCCCAGGCGCACGACCTTGTCCAGCGAGCCGCCAGCCGCTTCGGCCACCGCCTTGAGGTTGTCGAAGGCGCGACGGGCCTGCGCTTCGACGTCGCCGGCGCCGACGATGTCGCCGGTGGCCGGGTCAAGCGGGATCTGGCCGGAGAAATACACGGTGTTGCCGGCGCGCACGGCCTGCGAGTACGGGCCGATGGCGGCGGGAGCCTTTTCGGTGTTGATGATCTGGCGGGACATGGTCGCTCCGGTGCGTTGGGGGAAAACAGAGCGGTGATTGTACCGGGTGGGGATGCATCCACGCATGGCGTGGATCTACCGCGCCGCTTCGGTAGTGCCGGCCGCTGGCCGGCAACCTCACAAATGTCGGAAGCACCGCGACGTTGCCGGCCAGCGGCCGGCACTACAGGGTGTGCGCAGGATCTACTGGCGGCGTACCGACTGCACGACCGACAGGCGACGCAGGCGGCGCATCACTTCGGCCAGGTGGTTGCGGTCGCGTACCTGGATGTTGAACGCCAGCACGGCGGCGTTGAAGTCGCGGTCCAGGTAGTCCACGCGCTCGATGTTGGAGTGGCTCTGCGCGATGGCGGCGGCCAGCTGCGCCAGCACGCCGGTGCCGTTCTCCACTTCCACCACCAGCGAGGTGTCGTAGTCGCCGGAGACGGTGGTGTCCCAGCCGATCGGCACCCAGCGCTCGGGCGACTTGCGCAGCTCGGCCAGGTTCGGGCAGTCCATGCGGTGCACCACAATGCCCTTGCCGGCGGTGTGGTAGCCCATGATCTCGTCGCCGGGAATCGGCTGGCAGCAGCCGGCGAAGGTGACCACGCCGCGCTCGCTGCCGTTGATCAGGATCTTTTCCTGCGAATGGTGGCGCGAATGCGGGCCGCCCCGCAGTTCGGCGTAGGCCATCAGTGCCTGCGCGGCCTGGGTCGGCATCCAGTTGCCCAGTGCGACCTCGGCCAGCAGCGCCTCCAGGCGCGGGAAGCGGTGTTCGGTAAGGAACGCATCCAGGCGCCCCTTGGGCAGCCGCTCCAGCGACGAATCCATCGCTTCCAGCGCACGGTCGAGCATGCGATGGCCCAGCTGCACGGCGTCCTCGTGCTCCAGCTGCTTGAGCTGGTGGCGGATGGCGGTGCGCGCCTTGCTGGTGACCACGAATTCCAGCCACTGCGGTTTCGGCGTGGCCGAGCGTGCGGTGATGATCTCCACCGACTGCCCCGACACCAGCTTGGTGCGCAGTGGCACCAGCTTCTTGTCCACACGCGAGGCCACCGCCATGTTGCCGACGTCGGTATGCACGGCGTAGGCAAAGTCGAGCGCGGTGGAGTTGCGCGGCAGCGCCAGGATCTTGCCCTTCGGGGTGAACAGGTAGACCTCGTCCGGGAACAGGTCGACCTTGACGTTGTCGAGGAACTCCAGCGAGGAACCGGCCGCGCGCTGCGAGTCGATCAGTTCGACGATCCAGGCGTGGGCGCGGCTCTGCGCACTGTTGGGCGAATCGCCACCGAACTTGTAGGTCCAGTGCGCGGCCACGCCACGCTCGGCGATCAGGTCCATTTCCTCGGTGCGGATCTGCACTTCGATCGGCGAACCGTACGGCCCGAACAGCACGGTGTGCAGCGACTGGTAACCGTTGGCCTTGGGGATGGCGATGAAGTCGCGGAAGCGCCCATCCAGCGGCTTGAAGGTGGCATGCACCGAACCCAGCGCGTGGTAGCAGCTGGGCACGCTGCGCACGACCAGGCGGAAACCGAACACGTCCATCACCTGGTCAAAGGATTTGTTCTCGTCGCGCATCTTGTTGTAGATGCTCCACGGCGTCTTGATGCGGCTGACCAGACGGTGCTCGATCCCCTCCTTGGCCAGGCGCTGCGACAGCTGCACTTCCACCTGCGCCATCGCCTCGCGGCGCACCACCGGCTGGCTGCGGATGTGCTTTTCGATGATCGCGTGGCGCCACGGGTACAGCGCCTTGAAGCCCAGGTTCTGCAGCTCGCTCTTGACCAGGCTCATGCCCAGGCGCTGGGCGATGGGCGCGTAGATCTCCAGCGTCTCGCGGGCGATGCGGCCGCGTGCTTCGCGGCTCTGCGCGCCCAGCGTGCGCATGTTGTGCAGGCGGTCGGCCAGCTTGATCATGATCACGCGCAGGTCGCGCGACATCGCCAGCAGCATCTTGCGGAAGCTCTCGGCGGCCGCTTCCTGGCGGTCGCGGAACTTCAGCTTGTCCAGCTTGGTGACGCCGTCAACCAGTTCGGCCACAGCTTCGCCGAACTCGGCGGCCAGCGCCTCGCGGGTCAGCGGGGTGTCTTCGATGGTGTCGTGCAGGATCGCGGCGATCAGCGCTTCCACGTCCAGGCCCAGCTCGGCCAGCACCTGCGCCACCGCCACCGGATGGGTGATATAGGGCTCGCCCGACTTGCGCGTCTGCCCGGCATGCGCGGCGGCTCCGACTTCCCAGGCGCGGCGCAGCAGCGGCAGCTGCTCCGGCGGCAGGTAGTGGGCGGCGCGTTCAAGCTGGAGGACGTAGTCGGGTACGGCGGCAGCGGGGACTGCGGCGACCTTGGCAGTGGGGCCTGGGTTCATGCCCGAAGCCTATTCCAGCGCGACGTTTACGGCAAATCCTGAATGCGAAACAGCCCGCACGGGGCGGGCTGTTCGGCGATCCAGCAATGACGTTGATCGATGCGATCAATCGTCGTTCTTGGACATGTCTTCGTCGGCGACCACTTCGGCGGCGGCCCACTCCAGCGCTTCGCGCTCGGCGCGCTCACGCTCGGCCTTCTCGACTTCGTCGATCAGCGCGTTGTCGATCTTGCGGGCGGCGATTTCGCGCAGCGCCAGCACGGTCGGCTTGTCCTCGGTCTCGCTGTTGTCCAGCGTGGCCTGCACGCCGTTGGCGAGCTGGCGGGCACGCTTGGAAGCCATCATGACCAGTTCGAAACGGTTGTTAACGACTTCCAGGCAATCTTCTACGGTGATGCGGGCCATACGGGCTCCCGGCGACCGGTCGGCCGCTCAGTCGAATGAGGGAAAGGGGACGGAGTGTACTGGCAGGGGCTGGACAAAATCAAGCCAACCCCCACCCGATTCTTTTGGAATCAGTCAGTTGCGCCCGGATCGGGGGTCAGCAGCGCCTGGATCAGGCCGGCGTGGCGGACCTTCTGGGCCTCCCGGCGCAGGCGGCTGGCGGTGAAGATGGCGCACAGCTCGTCCACGGCGGTGTCGAACACCTCGTTGACGATGACGTAGTCAAACTCGTTGAAGTGCAGCATTTCATCGCGGGCCGCGCCCAGGCGCTGGGCGATGACCGCCTCGCTGTCCTGGCCGCGCTTGCGCATGCGGTCCTGCAGGGCCTGCTTGGAGGGCGGCAGGATGAACACGGTGACCGTGCCCGGCACCAGCTGGCGCACCTGCTGGGCGCCCTGCCAGTCGATCTCCAGCAGCACGTCCTGGCCGGCGGCCAGCTGCGGCTCCACCGACTGCCGGGCGGTGCCCTTCCAGTCGCCATGCACCCAGGCATGCTCGAAGAAGTCGCCGTCGGCGATCATTTCCTCGAACTTCTCCGCAGAGACGAAATGGTAGTGCTGGCCGTTCACTTCACCCGGACGCATCGCGCGCGAGGTGAAGGAGATCGACAGGGCGATCTGCGAATCACGCGCCAGGGTGGCGTTGACGATGCTGCTCTTGCCGGCGCCGGACGGGGCGGCAACGATGTACAGCGTGCCGCGCGCGATGGCGGCCGACGGATTCGACGGGGCGCTCATGCGGGGGATCCAACGGGTTGATTTCGCAAAGTTTTTCCTCGGTGTTCCGGATCCGGCGCGGAGGATCGCGCCAGGATGGCGGGGGCTGCGCGGAACATCCTGGAACCAGGCCCGGCAGACGCTTCCCCGGGGTGCGGGCACGCAACTTTACCAGAGCGACCCCTTCCCGCGCCCGTCCGGCCGGTGCCGGCCCTAGTGCCACATGGGCATCCGGGGGCCTGTGCTATAACCGCCGCGTACCTACCGACAGCCGGGTGGTCTGCGTGCCGCCCCGCCATCCAAGGAGAACGGCATGCCCTCGATGAGTCGCCGCCAGTTCCTGAAGGTCACCGGGACAACCCTGGTGGGCTCCAGCCTGGCTTTGATGGGCTTCGCGCCCGGCATCGCGCTCGCGGAGGTTCGGCAATACAAGCTGACCCGCGCGACCGAGACCCGCAACACCTGCACGTACTGCTCGGTGGCCTGCGGCATCCTGATGTACAGCCTCGGCGATGGCGCCAAGAACGCCGAGCCGAGCATCTTCCATATCGAGGGCGACCCGGACCATCCGGTCAACCGCGGCACGCTGTGCCCGAAGGGTGCCGGCCTGGCCGACATCATCCACAGCAAGTCGCGCCTGCTCTACCCCGAGTACCGCGCACCGGGCTCGAACGAGTGGAAGCGGCTGAGCTGGGACGATGCGCTGGACCGCATCGCGCGGCTGATGAAGGAAGACCGCGATGCCAACTTCGTGCAGAAGAACGAGGCCGGGCAGACGGTCAACCGCTGGCTGACCACCGGCATGCTGGCGGCCTCGGCCACCAGCAATGAAACGGCGGTGCTGACCCACAAGGTCGTGCGCTCCCTGGGCATGCTGGCATTCGACAACCAGGCACGTGTCTGACACGGCCCGACGGTGGCAGGTCTTGCCCCGACGCTAGGCCGTGGTGCGATGACGAACCACTGGGTCGACATCAAGAATGCCGACCTGATCCTGATCATGGGGGGCAATGCCGCCGAGGCGCATCCGTGCGGGTTCAAATGGGTGACCGAAGCCAAGGCACACAACAAGGCCCGCCTGATCGTGGTCGATCCGCGCTTCAACCGCTCGGCCGCGGTGGCGGACGTGTACGCGCCGATCCGCACCGGTACCGACATCGTGTTCCTGGGCGGCCTGATCAACTACCTGTTGACCGAAGACCGCATCCAGCACGAGTACGTGCTGAACTACACCGACATGTCGTTCCTGGTGAAGGACGAGTTCGCCTTCAAGGACGGCCTGTATTCGGGTTACGACGCGCAGAAGCGCAGCTATGACCGCTCCAGCTGGGACTACGTGTACGGCGATGACGGTTTCGTGCGCAGCGACCCGACGCTGAAGGACCCGCGCTGCGTCTACACCCTGCTCAAGCAGCACTACGCGCGCTACACCGTGGAGATGGTCGAGCGCATCTGCGGCACGCCGGCCGACAGCATCCGCCAGATCTGGGACATGATCGCGTCCACCGCCGGCAAGGACAAGGCGATGACCATCCTGTATGCGCTGGGCTGGACGCAGCACTCGATCGGCGCACAGAACGTGCGTGCCGGCACCATGGTGCAGCTGCTGCTGGGCAACATCGGCGTGGCCGGTGGCGGCATGAACGCACTGCGCGGGCATTCCAACATCCAGGGCCTGACCGACATCGGCCTGATGTCCGACCTGCTGCCCGGCTACCTGACCCTGCCGAAACAGGACGAGCAGGACTACGACGCCTACATCGCCAAGCGCACGCAGAAACCGCTGCGCGCCAACCAGATGTCGTTCTGGCAGAACTACCCGAAGTTCCACGTCAGCCTGATGAAATCGTGGTGGGGTGATGCCGCCACCGCCGACAACAACTGGTGTTTCGATTACCTGCCCAAGCTCGACAAGCCGTACGACATGCTGCAGGCGTACGAGCTGATGAACGAAGGCAAGATCCACGGCTACATCTGCCAGGGCTTCAACCCACTGGCCTCGGCGCCGAACAAGGGCAAGCTGATCAGCGCGTTCTCCAAGCTGAAGTTCATGGTCAGCATGGACCCGCTGGAAACCGAGACCATCGCGTTCTGGCAGAACCACGGTGCGTTGAACGACGTTGACCCGAGCACGATCCAGACCGAGGTGTTCCGCCTGCCGACCACTTCCTTCGCCGAGGAGAACGGCGCGGTGGTGAACTCCTCGCGCTGGCTGCAGTGGCACTGGAAGGGCGCCAACCCGCCGGGCGAAGCGCGCAGCGACATCGAGATCATGTCCGAGCTGTTCCATCGCATCAAAGCGCTGTACCAGAAGGACGGCGGCGCCTGGTGGGAACCGGTGCGCGACCTGGCCTGGAAGTATTCCAACCCCGAGGTACCGACGCCGGAAGAGCTGGCGATGGAATACAACGGCAAGGCGCTGGTGGATGTATTCGACCCGAAGGATCCGACCAGGCTGGTGCGCAAGGCCGGTGAACAGCTGGCCGCGTTCGGCGACCTGCGCGATGACGGCAGCACGTCCTCCGGCTGCTGGATCTACATCGGTGCCTGGGGCCCGACCGGCAACATGATGGCGCGACGTGACAACAGCGACCCGACCGGCATCGGCAATACGCTGGGCTGGGCCTGGGCATGGCCGGCCAACCGCCGCGTCATGTACAACCGCGCTTCGTGCGACGTGGCCGGGCAGCCGTTCGACCCGCGGCGCACCCTGCTGGCCTGGAACGGCAAGAACTGGGGCAGCGTGGACGTGCCGGACTTCAAGGCCGACGAGGACCCGGCCGGTGGCATGGGCCCGTTCATCATGAACCCGGAAGGCATCGCCCGCTTCTTCGCCAAGGCCGGCATGGCCGAAGGCCCGTTCCCGGAGCACTACGAGCCGTTCGACACCCCGCTGCGCAGCAACCCGCTCAGCCCCGGCCAGGCACAGACGCTGAACAACCCCGCCGCCCGCGTGTTCGCCAGCGACCGTGCGCAGATCGGTTCGCCGGACGAGTTCCCGCATGTGGCCACCACCTACCGCCTGACCGAGCATTTCCACTTCTGGACCAAGCACGGCAAGCTCAACGCCATCATCCAGCCCGAGCAGTTCGTCGAGATCGGCGCCGCCCTGGCCGACGAGCTGGGCATCAACAACGGCAGCCGCGTGCGCGTGAGCTCCAAGCGCGGCCATATCGAAGCCGTGGCGATGGTGACCAAACGCATCAAGGCCCTGCAGATCGATGGCAAGACCGTGCACCAGGTGGGCATACCGATCCACTGGGGGTTCCTCGGTGCAGCCAAGCCCGGCTACATCGCCAATACGCTGACCAACGCCATCGGTGACGGCAACTCGCAGACGCCCGAATCGAAGTGCATCCTGGTCAAGGTCGAGAAGGTGTAGGAGACACGCCATGTCACTGCAATCGCTGGACATCATCCGCCGCTCGGCCACCACCACGCCCTCGCCACAGGCGCGCAGCGCGCACACCGGCCAGGTCGCCAAGCTGATCGACGTGAGCAAATGCATCGGCTGCAAGGCCTGCCAGGTCGCCTGCATGGAGTGGAACGACCTGCGCGACGAGGTCGGCAGCTGCGTCGGCAGCTATGACAACCCACCAGACCTGAGCGACCAGTCGTGGACGGTGATGAAGTTCCGCGAGTACGAGGACGAGAAGGGCAAGCTGGAGTGGCTGATCCGCAAGGAAGGCTGCATGCACTGCAGCGATCCGGGCTGCCTGAAGGCCTGCCCGTCACCCGGCGCGATCATCCAGTACGCCAACGGCATCGTCGATTTCCAGGAGGAGCACTGCATCGGCTGCGGCTACTGCGTGACCGGTTGCCCGTTCGACGTGCCGCGCATTTCCAAGAAGGACCACAAGGCCTACAAGTGCACGCTGTGCTCGGACCGGGTGGCGGTGGGCCAGGAACCGGCCTGCGTGAAGACCTGCCCGACCGGCGCGATCACCTTCGGCAGCAAGCAGGCGATGACCGAGCATGCCGCCGGCCGCGTCGAAGACCTGAAATCGCGCGGTTACGAGAACGCTGGCCTGTACGACCCGCAGGGCGTCGGCGGCACCCACGTGATGTACGTGCTGCAGCACGTGGACAAGCCCGAGCTGTACGCCGACCTGCCCAAGGACCCGCGGATCAGCCCGATGGTGGAGATCTGGAAGGGCGTGGCCAAGCCGCTGGGCGTGCTGGCGATCGCCGCCACTGCCTTTGCCGGCTTCCTGCATTACATCGGCATCGGCCGCAATACGGTCAATGACGAGGAAGAAGAGGAAGCCGAGCACGAGGCGAAGACCATCGACGAGGAGCAGCGGCCATGAAGTACGCACCGCACCCGCGACAGATCATCCGCTACCGCGCGCCGACCCGCATCAACCACTGGATCGTGGCGATCTGCTTCGTGCTGACGGCACTGTCCGGACTGGCATTGTTCCACCCTGCCCTGTTCCCGCTCACCCAGCTGTTCGGCGGCGGACCGTGGACGCGCATCCTGCACCCGTTCGTCGGGCTGGCCATGGTGGTGGGCTTTGCCTTGCTGGCCCTGCGCATGTGGCGCGACAACCTGCCGACCGCCGACGACCGCGCGTGGCTGCGCGGCATGCGCGATGTGCTGCGCAACGAAGACGAGCGGCTGCCACCGGTGGGCCGTTTCAATGCCGGGCAGAAGCTGCTGTTCTGGGCCATCATCGGCTGCCTGTCGGCGCTGCTGCTGACCGGCTTTGTGATCTGGCGGCAGTACTTCAGCCACTTCTTCCCGATCGGGGTGATCCGCTTCTCGGTGCTTGCGCACGCGCTGTTCGGCTGGGTACTGATCTGCGCGATCGTGGTGCACATCTATGCGGCGATCTGGATCAAGGGCTCGGTGCGGGCGATGACCCAGGGCAAGGTGACCTACGGCTGGGCGTACAAGCACCACCGGCAGTGGTTCCGCGACATCCTGCGCGGGCGCCGGGAACAGGGTTAGCAGCAGGGCCTGCGGCCCTGCACCCGCTTCAAGCCAAGGCAACAGCAGCTATCGGTGGGATGGCGAGGTCTGATGGTGGGTGCCGACCGTTGGTCGGCACTGATCGAATCCCGACCAACGGTCGGGATCCACCTCTGTAGAGTCGAGCCACGCTCGACTGCTTTGACATTGGCACGCTGGACGCCAGCGCCGACAACGGCGAGGATGGAGCCTGGTTCTTCCGGCTGGCCCTGCATGGCGCAACGCATCCTTGAACCCGGTGAGATCGAGACGCTCGCCTCGCGCGACGTCCCCCGCATCATCCTGCCCGATCCAGCATCGCTGTTCACCGATCGCGCGGCGCGCCTGCGCAGCCTGGCCGTCCACAGTGCCATCGGCGGTTACCTGCAGCTGCTGGCGGCGCTGGCCGATGCCCAGCAGGCACTGCTGGATGAAGTGACACCGCAGCGGCGCGAGGCATTGCAGGCGCAGGCGCGCGCGCAACAGTCAAGCGCCGCTGCCGGTGCCGGCATGCCGTTGCGGCCGGCCAACACGCTTCAGCTCGATGATGGCTGGCGTGACTGGCTGCGCATGCTGTGCCAGCACTGCGCCGACGAAGCCGGGCTGCCGGCAGAAACACGGCAGGAGCTGCAGCGTGTCGCCGCCGCCGATGACCGCTGGCTCGATGCACAGGCCCATGCGGTGCTGGAGCGTGATGACGCACCGTCGGTGGATGCAGTGGCTGCGTTGCTGGTGATGAATGCATTGCAGGTGTACTGGGCCGTGCTGGCCGCCAGCTTCCGCGCCACCGACCTGAAACCACTGGCCGACGCACCCGGCCTGTGCCCGCTGTGCGGCACCCTGCCGGTGGCCAGCATGGTGCAGGCACGCCCGCCCTACGCGTCCTACCGATACCTGTCATGCTCGCTGTGCGCCTGCCAGTGGCACTACGTGCGTGTGCAGTGCAGCCAGTGTGGCGCCGCCGGCAAGGACATCGCCTATCGCGCGCTGGCCGATGTGGACGGTGACAGCGGCGAGGCTGTGCGTGAGAGCGCGGTTCGCGCCGAGACCTGCGACCACTGCCACAGCTACCGCAAGATCCTGTATCTGGAGAAGGACCCGCAGCTGGACCCGGTGGCCGACGATCTGGCGACGCTGGCGCTGGATATCCTGCTGGGCGAGGAAGGCTACGCGCGTGCCAGCCAGAACCCGCTGCTGTGGCAGGCCGACGGCGACTGAACCGATGCCACGCACCCGCCCTGCCCCGGCATCCTCGGCTGCGCTGCCTTCGCTGGATCGGCTGCTGCGCCTGCCGGCGCTGTCGGCACTGATCGAAGGCCACGGCCGCAGCCGCATCACCCAACTGCTGCGCTCGCAGGTGCAGACGCTGCGCGAACGCATCAGCGCCGGTGCGCTTTCGGCCGAGCATCTGCAGCAGGCAACCGAGGGCCCGGCACTGGTTGCGGCGCTCGAGGCGGTACTGGCTACCGATGCCCGCCAGAGCCTGCAGCCGATGTTCAACCTGACCGGCACCGTGCTGCATACCAACCTGGGTCGCGCCCTGCTGCCGGAGATCGCGGTGCACGCGGTCACCCGCGCAATGACCGCGCCGGTCGATCTGGAGTTCGACCTCGACCGCGGTCGCCGTGGTGACCGCGATGCGCGGGTGCAGGCACTGATCTGCGAACTCACCGGCGCTGAAGCCGCCACCGTGGTCAACAACAATGCCGCGGCGGTGTTGCTGCTGCTCAACAGCCTGGCCAACCGCCGCGAGGTGGTGGTGTCACGCGGTGAACTGGTGGAGATCGGCGGTGCCTTCCGTATCCCCGATGTGATGCGCAGCGCCGGTGCACGGCTGCGCGAAGTGGGCACCACCAACCGTACCCACCCGGCCGATTTCGCCGGCGCCATCAACGCGCGTACCGCGCTGCTGATGGAGGTACATGCCAGCAACTACGCCATCACCGGGTTCACTGCCAAGGTCGACACTGCGGCGATGGCCACCATTGCCCACGGGCACGGCCTGCCGCTGGTGGTGGATCTGGGCAGTGGCAGCCTGTGCGACCTGGCCGCCTTCGGCCTGCCATCCGAACCGACGGTGCAGGACGCGCTGGCCGCCGGTGCCGATCTGGTCTCGTTCAGCGGCGACAAGCTGCTGGGCGGGCCGCAGGCGGGCATCATCGCCGGCCGCGCCGACCTGATCGCACGGATCAACCGCAACCCGCTCAAGCGCGCACTGCGAATGGACAAGATGAGCCTGGCTGCACTGGAAGCGGTGCTGGCGCTGTACCGCGAACCTGAGTACCTGGCGCAGCGCCTGCCGACCCTGCGTACGCTGGCGCGCACGCAGCAGGACATCGATGCGCAGGCACAACGCCTGCTGCCGCCGATGCGGTCCGCGATGACGGACGACTACCGCATCGAAGCGGCGCCAATGCACAGCCAGATCGGCAGCGGCGCGCAGCCGCTGGCGCAGCTGGCCAGCGCGGGATTGCGCATCACCTGTACGCGTCGCGGGGGACTGGACCGTTTCGCCAAGCACCTGCGCCAACTGCCGCAGCCGGTTCTGGGGCGCATTGCCGATGACGCACTGTGGCTGGATCTGCGCTGTCTGGAGGACGCAGACGAAGCCGATTTCCTCGCCCAGTGGAGCGCGCTGCAGGCATGATCGTCGGCACGGCCGGGCACATCGACCATGGCAAGACCCGCCTGGTACGCGCATTGACCGGCATCGAGACCGATCGCCTGCCGGAGGAACGCACGCGCGGCATTTCCATTGAGCTTGGTTACGCCTATGTGCCGGTCGATGCGACCGCCACACTGGGCTTCGTCGACGTCCCCGGCCATGAGCGCTTCGTGCACACCATGGTAGCCGGCGCCACTGGCATCGACGTTGCCCTGCTGGTGGTCGCCGCCGACGACGGCGTGATGCCGCAGACCCGCGAGCACCTGGCGATCCTGCAGTTGCTGGGCGTGGATCGCGGCGCGGTGGCACTGACCAAGATCGACCGGGTGGATGTGGCGCGCATTGCCCAGGTGGAGATCCAGATTGCGGCACTGCTGGCGCGTACGTCACTGCAGGATGCACCCGTGTTCGCCTGCAACAGCCTGGATGCCGATGATGCGGGTGTCGCGGCACTGCGCTCCCACCTGCACGCGTGGGCCGCCGGCACCGACAGCGCGCACCCGGCTGAACGGCAAGGCGAACTGTTCCGCATGCCGGTGGACCGCGTGTTCTCGCTGGCGGGCCACGGCACGCTGGTGACCGGTGCGGTGCATGGCGGTGTGACCGGCGTCGGTGCACACCTGCAGCTGATGCCGGCCGGCAACGAGGTTCGCGTACGCAGCATCCATGCACAGAACCAGGCCAGTGAACAGGCCATGGCGGGGCAACGCTGCGCATTGAACCTGGCCTCCATCGCCCGCGATGCGATCGACCGCGGCGACTGGATCGCCGATCCGCGCGCACTGCTGGCCACCACCCGCGTCGATGTGCGCCTGCGGCTGCCTGCGCTGGCGGCGCCGTTGCGCGATTGGGCACCGTTGCACATCCATTGGGGCACGATGCACCGGCAGGCCCGCGTGGTGCTGCTGGAACACGACGATCACGGCAATGGGCAGCTCGTGCAGCTGGTGTTCGATACGCCAGTCTGCGCGATGTGCGGCGATCGCTTCATTGCCCGTGATTCAGCCGCCACCCGCACGCTGGGTGGTGGCATCGTGCTCGATCCGGATCCGCCACAACGGCGCCGGCGCAGCCCGGCGCGACTGGCCTGGCTGGGGGCGCTGGAGCAGCTGGCGGCCGGCGCCGGCAGCGGCCCGCTGCTGCAGCAGGCGCCCGCCGGTGTTTCCCTCGCCGCCCTGCAACGCTACTGCCGGCGTGCGATCGAGCAGATTGAACTGCCCGAGGACGCACGGCGCATCGCGACCCGCCAAGACACCGTCATCATTCTTGCCGCGCACTGGCAGGCGCTGCGCGATCAGGTGGTCAGCTCGCTGCGCGATTGGCATGAACGGCGCCCGGACGAGCCCGGTGTCGACAGCGGCCGCCTGCAGCGCAGCACCCTGCCCGCTCTGGCGGTGAGCCTCTGGAACGCGCTGCTGCAGGACCTGCTCGACGATGGCAGCGTGCAGCGCGTGGGCGCCTGGTGGCGCCTGCCCGGGCACGACCATGCGCCACCGGAGCGCGAACGCCTGCTGCTGCAACGGGTGCTGCCTCGGCTGCATGCCGGCGGCTTCGATCCGCCCTGGGTGCGTACCGTGGCCACTGATCTCGGCCTCGCCGAGGATGAGCTGCGCGCTGTCCTGCGCCGGGCGGCGGCACGCGGCGACCTGTTCCAGATCGTGCCGGACCTGTTCTATGCACCGGCGCGTATCGCCGAGCTGGCTGCCATCCTCGCGCAGCTGTCACATGCCACCGGCACTGTGGACGCGGCGGCGTTCCGCGATGCCATCGGCCTGGGTCGCAAGCGCAGCATCCAGATCTTGGAGTTCTTCAATCGCGTTGGCTACACTCGACGCGTCGGTGACCACCATCGGCCGCGCGGCGACCTGCAGTGGAACGCCCCGCACGGTTGAGCGCAGCGGCATCGCCGTACTTTCGGAAGGCATGCGCATCCGGGCATGCGGCTGGGCTTCAAACCCAGTAGGGGGCGTCGATCGCTCCCTGGTAGGTTCGACTCCTGCTGCCTTCCGCCATTCGTGTTTCCGCAGGAGATGCCGGCATGGCCACGCATGCGCAGTCCCCCACCGCTTCCACGGCCGAGGCCCCGCCGCGATTGACCTCGCTGGCCCATGGCGGCGGCTGCGGCTGCAAGATCGCACCGGGCGTGCTGTCTGGACTGCTGCGCGGTGTTCCAGCACTTCCCGCACCGGCTGAACTGCTGGTCGGCCGTGAGACCAGCGATGACGCAGCGGTGTACCGGCTGAACGACGACCAGGCGATCGTCGCCACCACCGACTTCTTCATGCCGATCGTCGATGACCCGTTCGACTTCGGCCGCATCGCCGCCACCAACGCGCTGTCGGACCTGTACGCGATGGGTGCGCGCCCGTTGTTCGCGCTGGCCATCGTCGGCATGCCGATCAACACGCTGCCGCAGGACACCATCCGCGGCATCCTGCAGGGCGGGGAACGCGCCTGCGCCGACGCCGGCATCGTGGTCGCCGGCGGCCACAGCATCGACGCGGTGGAACCCATCTACGGCCTGGCCGCGATCGGTGTGCTCGATCCGCAGCGGCTCAAGCGCAATGCCGATGCCCGCGCCGGCGATGTGCTGGTGCTGGGCAAGCCGTTGGGCGTGGGCGTGTACTCGTCGGCGCTGAAGAAGGAACGGCTCGATGCCGAGGGCTATCGGCAGATGCTTGATTCGACCACACGGCTCAACACCGTCGGCGTGCCGCTGGCGGCACTGGACGGCGTGCACGCGATGACCGACGTCACCGGCTTCGGCCTGCTCGGGCACCTGCTGGAAGTGTGTCGCGCCAGTGGTGTTTCCGCCGACGTGGACAGTGCCCAGGTGCCGCTGCTGCCTCAGACCCTGGAGTTGCTGCAGCGCGGCTGCGTAACCGGCGCCTCCAGCCGCAACTGGGCCTCGTATGGCGCCGAGGTTCGCTTCGCCGATGGCCTGGCCGCCCATTGGCAGCCGCTGCTGACCGACCCGCAGACCAGCGGCGGCCTGCTGGTGTCGTGCGCCCCGGAGGCGGTGGATGCGGTGCTGGCCTGCTTCCACGAAGCGGGGTTCGGCCAGGCGGCCGTGGTCGGGCGGTTGAGCGAAGGAACGCCGGGCGTCCGCGTGGCCTGAAGCGAGGAAGGGCGCCCCAAGGCGCCCCTCCAGCATCACTCGATGTTCTGCACCTGCTCGCGGATCTGGTCGATCAGAACCTTCAGCTCCACCGCGGCATTGGAGGTACGGCTGTCCACCGACTTCGAGCCCAGTGTGTTGGCTTCGCGGTTGAACTCCTGCAGCAGGAAGTCCAGGCGGCGGCCGACCGGCTCGCGCTGCTTGAGCACGCGGCGGATCTCGGCGATGTGACTGCCGAGGCGGTCCAGTTCTTCATCCACATCCAGCTTCTGCAGCCACAGCACCAGCTCCTGCTCGGCGCGGCCGGGATCGACCGGGTGCGGCAGATCGGCCAGGCGGGCGGCCAGCTTGGCGCGCTGGCCGTCGCGAATTGCCGGAATCAGCGTGCGCACTTCGGTGGCGATGCGCTCGATGCCGTCCACGCGCTCGGCGATGGCGGCGGCCAGCTTGCCGCCTTCGCGTTCACGCGCCTCGATGAAGCCATCCAGCACCTGGTCCATCAGGGCCAGGGCCTCGGCCTGCAGGGCGGGCGCATCGGTGGCCTCGCCGCGGGTCACGCCCGGCAGCTGCAGCAGATCGGTGAAGCTGACCTGCAGGTTGGGGAAATCGGAGGTCAGGCGGTGCGCCAGACGCCCCAGCTGGCCCAGCAGCGCCTCGTCCACCTGCAGGTTGGCAGCGGCCTCCGGTGCGCGCAGGCGCATCACCAGATCCAGCTTGCCGCGGCTCAGGCGCGCGGCGATGCGCTCGCGCAGCTGCGGCTCCAGCGCCCGCAGTTCCTCGGGCAGGCGGGTGCCGACCTCCAGGAAACGGTGGTTGACCGAGCGCAGCTCGCAGCCCAGCGTGCCCCACGGGGTGACGCGCTCGCCGCCGGCATAGGCGGTCATGCTTCGAATCATGGAATGTGTCCGGTGCGTGCAAAGGGGGAATGGTACCCTAGCGCCCTCACCAGAGCCCCCTTGCCCGCCCCGTGAAGGCCGCGGGCATGGCGGCGTACTCCCCTGCCCTTACGGAACCCGCACCATGTCCGATTCCCGCCCCAGCGGCCGCCAGCCCGACCAGCTCCGCCCGGTCGTCATCCAACGCGGCTTCACCCGCCACGCCGAAGGTTCGGTGCTGGTGTGCTTCGGTGAAACCCGCGTGCTGTGCACCGCCAGCGTCGAGAACCGCGTGCCGGGCTTCCTGCGTGGCAAGGGCGAAGGCTGGGTGACCGCCGAGTACGGCATGCTGCCGCGCGCCACCGACACCCGCAGCGACCGTGAAGCGACCCGCGGCAAGCAGGGTGGCCGCACGCTGGAAATCCAGCGCCTGATTGGCCGCAGCCTGCGCGCCTGCGTGGACCGCAATGCGCTGGGCGAACGCACCATCACCCTCGACTGCGACGTGCTGCAGGCCGACGGTGGCACCCGCACCGCCGCCATCACCGGCGCCTACGTGGCCCTGGTCGATGCGGTGAACGTGCTGATCAAGCGCGGCGAGATCAAGCGCAACCCGATCCTCGGCGCAGTGGCCGCCGTGTCGGTGGGCGTGTACCGAGGCGCTCCGGTGCTGGACCTGGACTACGCCGAAGACAGCGACTGCGACACCGACATGAACGTGGTGATGAACGACGGCGGCGGCTTCATCGAGCTGCAGGGCACCGCTGAAGGCCACGCCTTCCGTCGCGACGAGCTGGACGCACTGCTGGGCCTGGCCGAAAAGGGCGTGACCGAACTGCTGGCCGCACAGCAGGCGGCGCTGTCGGCATGAACCGCCGGATCGCCCTGACCACCCTGGTGGTGGCCGACTATGACGAAGCGATCGCCTGGTACACCGGCAAGCTCGGCTTCACGCTGCTGGAAGACATCGACCAGGGCACCAAGCGTTGGGTCGTGGTCGGCCCAACCGATGGCAGCGCAGCCGCCCTGCTGCTGGCACGCGCCAGCAACGACGAGCAGCGCAGCCGCATCGGCAACCAGACCGGTGGCCGTGTCGGCTTCTTCCTCAACACCGACGATTTCCACCGCGACCACGCCGCGATGCTGGCCGCCGGTGTCGAATTCCTGGAAGCGCCGCGCGAAGAACCCTACGCGACGGTCGCGGTGTTCCGCGATCTGTATGGCAACACCTGGGACCTGCTGGAGCCCCGCACATGAAGAAACTGGTACTGGCCAGCCACAACGCCGGCAAGCTGGTGGAGATGCAGGAGATCCTGGCCGACCTGCCCCTGCAGATCACCTCGGCCGCCGAGCTGGGCTTGGGTGATGTCGAGGAAACCGGCCTGACCTTCGTCGAAAACGCGCTGCTGAAGGCCCGCGCGGCCTGCGAAGCGACCGGCCTGCCGGCGCTGGCCGATGATTCGGGTTTGATCGTCGATGCCCTCGGCGGCGCACCGGGCCTGTACAGCGCGCGCTATGCCGGCCACCCGACCAATGCCGCAGCCAACAACGCCAAGCTGCTCGATGCCATGGCCGAGGTCCCCGATGGCCAGCGCAGCGCGCGCTTCTATGCGGTCATCGTGCTGCTGCGCCACGCCACCGACCCGCAGCCGCTGATCTGCGAAGGCCGTTGGGAAGGCCAGATCATCCGCGAGCTGCGCGGCACGAATGGTTTCGGCTACAACCCGGTGTTTCTGGACACCACCCACGGCCTGACCGCCGCGGAAATGGAGCCGGCACTGAAGAACGCCATCAGCCACCGTGCCCTCGCCCTGCAGCAGCTCAAGCAGCAGCTGGCGACGCTGTACTGACGCCACCTGATCGAACCAGGGAAGCCGGCCTGCGGCCGGCACTACCGATGAAGCCCATGCCGCACGCCCACGACCACTGCAACCACCTGCCCGGCGAAGCCTGCTCCGCTGACCACGACACGCCGCCGCGGCTGGTGCCGCCACCGCTGTCGCTGTACGTGCACCTGCCGTGGTGTGTGCGCAAATGCCCGTACTGCGACTTCAATTCGCACCAGGCCAAGGGCGAGCTGCCGTTCGACGCCTACATCGATGCCCTGCTGCGCGACCTGGACCAGGATCTGCCGCTGGTCTGGGGCCGGGTGGTGCATAGTGTGTTCTTCGGCGGCGGTACGCCCAGCCTGTTCCCGCCCGAAGCGATCGACCGCTTCCTGCAGCAGGCCAGCGCACGCCTGCGCTTCGCGCCGAATGCCGAGATCACCCTGGAAACCAACCCGGGCACCGCCGAGCACGGCCGCTTCGACCGTTACCGCGCAGCCGGCGTGAACCGCCTCAGCTTCGGCATCCAGAGTTTCGACGACGCGATGCTCAAGCGCCTGGGGCGCATCCACGACAGCGGCGAAGCCGAGCGCGCAGTGAAGATGGCGCAGGACGCGGGCTACGACAACTTCAACATCGACCTGATGTACGCGCTGCCGGAACAGACCCTGGCCGGCGCCGAGGCCGACCTGGAGCGTGCGTTCGCGCTGCAGCCGGCGCACATCTCGCACTACCAGCTCACGCTGGAGCCGAACACGGTGTTCTTCGCACGGCCGCCGCAGGGCATTCCCGATGAAGACAACGCCTGGGACATGCAGGAACACTGCCAGGCGCTGCTGGCCCAGGCCGGCTTCGGCCAGTACGAGGTCAGCGCCTATGCCCGCCCCGGCCGGCAGAGCGCGCACAACCTGAACTACTGGCGCTTTGGCGATTACCTGGGCATCGGTGCCGGCGCGCACGGCAAGATCAGTTCCGGCGCCGAGGAACACGTGCTGCGGCGCTGGAAGCTGAAGCACCCGCAGGCTTACCTGGACAGCGCCGGCACCCCGGCCTCGTTCGGCGGCGACGACGTGATCGCGCCCGCGCGACTGCCGTTCGAGTACATGCTGAATCTGCTGCGCCTGCACGAAGGCTTCAGCCTGCGCGATTTCGAGTCGCGTACCGGCCTGCCACGCGGCGTGCTCGACGCAGCGCTGGCCGAGGCTGTTCAGCGCGAGTGGCTGGAGGTGACCGACGGCCACGTACAGCCGACCGAACTGGGCCGCCGCTTCACCAACGATGTGGTGAGCCTGTTCCTGGAGGAATAAGGCCTCCGCCGTAACGGGTAGTGCCGGCCGCTGGCCGGCAATCGCGCATCCGGACCGTTCACGTTCACCCTAAAGTAGCGCCGGCATCGGCCGACACGGTAGATTCACCAGATCGATCCGCGGGAATCCGGGTACCGCCTGCCGATGTCAGCTGTCTTCTCCCTTACCTCCGCCGACAAGAACCGCCTGGCCGCCGCCGAGCTGCCACCGCGGGTGCGCGATCTGCTGGGCGCGCTGATCGGCCTGTGCCGGCAGGCACTGGCCGCGCCCCTGATCCTGACCGTCGAAGCATTGGAACAGACCCTGCTGCACGATGCCGACCGCGCCCGCAATCCGGCGCAGCAGGCCGACCTTATGGCCCAGCGCGGCCAGCTGCATGCCTTTGCCGGCCACTTCCCGGATCGCGTGCTGGATGCCCTGGCCGAGTCGCTGGCACGGCTGCGCGAACCGGCCAGTGCCGGCGCGCCTGCCACGCCCGCGCCGGCCCTGCCAGGCATGCAGGGCCTGTCGCTGGTCGCCGAGCACGACGTGGATCGCGACCTGCTGCTGACCGAAATGGTACGGCGCGAAACCCAGCGCTCGACCAACGCGCTGAATCTGCTGGGACAACGCCTGGGCGTGCTGGCCGCCGCACCGGCATTCGAAACGGACACCCTGCCGCTGGCACCGCAGGCGCTGTGCCTGATCGTGCGCCGGCTGGCCGAACAGGATGCGCTTGGCGCGGAGATCCAGCTGGCGCTGTACCGCAGCTTCGAGCGCCAGGTGCTGGAGCGCCTGGGCGACGTACTGGATCGCGCCAACGCCCTGCTGGCCCAGCACGGCATCCTGCCGGGGCTGGTCTACACCCCTTATCTGGCGCGCTCCTCCAGCACACGGCGGATCATCACCCAGTCGGTGGGCGGCGGTCGCGCCACGCAGCCGGCCCGGCAAGCGGCCGCACCGCTGACCGGTTGGAACGGCTCCGCCCCCGCCGGCTCGTGGTCGCATCTGGTACAGGACACCGTCAACGACGCTGGCAGTGCCGCTGTCGTCGGCCTGACTGCCTCCACCGGCGGTGCCCTGCATGAGCTGCTGCAGCAGGCCCGCCACGCAGCCGCCGCCCCGGTTGAAACCGGCGCCGTCCCCAGCGCCGCCGTCGACGCGGTGCTCGCTCGCCTGCAGGCCCAGTCCAGTGCCGCCACCGGCGTGGCCGACCTGCAGGCAGCGGTGGTCGCCCAGCTGCGCAGCGAGCATGGCGCCCAGGCCCAGCTGGGCAGCCACGACCGCGACAACCTCGACCTGCTGCGCATGCTCATGCAGCAGGTGCAGCAGCGGCAGCGCCCCGACCCGGTACCGGCCGCCCTGCTGGCGCGCCTGCAGGTTCCGCTGGCCCGCGCGGCAATGGCCGACCCCGGCTTCTTCGTGCGCGACGAGCACCCCGCGCGCGAGCTGCTCAACCAGATCGCCGAAGTCGGTGCGCACTGGCTGGCCGACGATGACGTCGACCCACAGCTGCTGCAACGCATGGCGCAGAGCGTGCAGGGCCTGCTCGCCCAGGATGCCCGATCACCGGACGCATTCGCCGCTGCCAACGAAGACGTGCAGCAGCACCAGCGCGCCGCAGCGCACCGCGCCGAGCTGGCTGAGCGCCGCCATGTCGAAGCGGCCCGCGGCAAGGAACGCCTGGAGCTGGCACGCCGCCAGGCCAATGCACAGATCGACCAGTGCTGTGATGCACAGCAGCCCCCCCGTTTCGTGCAGTCCCTGCTGCGCCAGGCCTGGGCCGATGCGCTGACCCTGACCCGCCTGCGGCATGGCGACGATTCGCCGCAATGGCAGGAGCGCCTGCAACAGACCGAACGCATTGCGGCGGTCACCGCCCAGGCCGTCGATGCCGCCGATGGCACCGATGCCACGCTGGCCGCCGATGTGGAAGCCGCACTGGTCCAGGTCGGGTACCACGCCGAGGAGGCGGCCGCCGTTGCACGGCGCCTGGCCACACCCGGCGGCGAAGACGAAACGACCTCACGCACCGAACTCAGTGCCCGCCTGAAAGCGCGTGCGCGCCTGGGCGAGCACGCCGCAGGTACTGACAATGCCGCAGCCCCACCACCGCTTCCCCGCAGCAGTGCGGAAGAGGCGGCCTACCAGCAGCTTTCCAGCCTGCCGTTCGGCAGCTGGTTCGATATCGACAGCGGCGACGGCAGCGTGCGACGGCAGCGCCTGTCCTGGTACAGCCTCCTGACCGGCCATGCCCTGTTCGTCAATCCGCGCGGACAGAAGATCGCCGAGACCGACCTGGACACGCTGGCGCGGCAGCTCAGCGCCGGCCACGCACAGCTGGTGACCGAAGACCGTGGCCGGCTGGTGGACCGTGCCTGGCAGGCCAGCCTTAGCGCCCTGCGCGCGCTGGCTGGCGGCCGCCGCAAGGAGACGCACGCATGAACCCGCTGCCACAGGACACCCGTCGCGCCCCGCGCCGCCAGGTCTCGGATCTGGTGCCGGTCACCGACCAGATGCGCGACTGCGTGGTGGGCCGGCTTGGCAATGTTTCCGAGACCGGCATGCTGATGCTGGCCAGTACGCCATTGCGCGAGGACGCGCTGTACCAGCTGCGCTTCCCGCTGCCGATGGGCGACGGTCGCCATGAAGCCATCGACGTGGGCGTGCACCTGCTGTGGAGCGAACCGGCACATGCGCCGGGTCAAAGCTGGACCGGCTTCCGCTTCCTCACCCTGTCGCGCGAGCATCGGCAGCTGCTGCGCCAATGGGTGGGCGAGGACAGCGACGAAGGGCCGCTTTCGACGGCCTGAGTGCCGGTTCCGGCACAGCGGTTTTTCGCGGTATGCGGCAGAATCTAGGGCCGTTTTCCGTGTCGAGCCACCGCAATGATCCAGCAAGACCCCGGCGCCCTGTATCCCGACCACCTGGCCGTGCTGTGCCGACGCGCCGAACAGGCGCTGGCCCGCGGCGGCTTCGATCACCTGGTGGTGCCCAGCGGCACCCTGCACTACCAGGTGTTCGACGATCGCGATTATCCGTATGCGGTGAACCCGCAGTTCAAGGCCTGGCTGCCGCTCACCCGCGTGCCCAACAGCTGGATCGTGTTCACCCCGGGCAGGCGCCCCGCGGTGATCTTCCACCAGCCCTTCGACTACTGGCACGTGGTGCCGGACGCGCCCAGCGGCTGGTGGGTGGACCACTTCGACATCCACATCATCCGCAAGCCCGAAGAGGCGCTGGCGCTGCTGCCGGCCGATCCGGCGCGCTGCGCGATCCTCGGCGAGCCGCAGAGTGCGCTGGGCGCCTTCGTGCCCAACAACCCGGCGCCGGTGGTGAACTACCTGGAATGGCACCGTGGCAGCAAGACGCCGTATGAAATCGCACTGATGCGCCAGGCACAGGTGCTGGGTGTGCGCGGCCACCGCGCCGCCGAGGCCGCCTTCCGCAATGGCGCCGACGAGTTCAGCATCCACATGGCGTACTGCCAGGCCGTGGGCCAGGATGCCAACGAACTGCCGTACGGCAACATCGTCGCACTGAACGAACACGCCGCCGTGCTGCATTACACCGAACTGGGCCGCAAGGCGCCGCAGCCGCTGCGCAGCTTCCTGATCGACGCCGGCGCCAGCGCTCACGGTTACGCCAGCGACATCACCCGCACCTATGCCGCACAGGGTCACGACGAATTTGCTGCGATGATCGCCGCCGTCGATGCCGCCCAGCAGCAGATATGCGCCGCGGTGCGCCCGGGCTTCGACTACAAGCAGCTGCATGTGGATGCACATCTTTCGCTGATGGGCGTGCTGAAGGACTTCGGCGTGATCAACGTCTCGCCGCAGACCGCGCTGGAAACCGGCGTCAGCGCCGCGTTCTTCCCGCACGGTATCGGCCACCTGATCGGCCTGCAGGTGCATGACGTGGCGGGCTTTGCGGCCAGCGACGTAGGAGGCCGCATCGAGCGCCCCGCCGGCCACCCCTATCTGCGCCTGACCCGCGTGCTGGAGCCGGGCATGGTGGTGACCATCGAACCGGGCCTGTACTTCATCGACATGCTGTTGAACGAAGTGAAGGACGCCGGCCATGGCGATGCGGTCAACTGGGACCGCGTGGACTTCTTCCGTCCGTATGGCGGCATCCGCATCGAGGACGAAGTGCTGTGCACCGACGGCGAAGCGGACAACCTGACCCGGCCGGAGTTTGCAGCGGCCAACGGCTGAGCCCCTCGTGGTTTGACGCTGAATTCAAAATGCCGCGCTTGGCGGGGCGGGGTGGGTTCGGGGGACGCCGTGAACCCATCCATGGGGGCTTGGCCGCGGCATCCATGCCGCGGACACCCCCGCGAACCCACCCCGCCCCACCTCTGACAGTTTCCGTGCGCGTCCAACCACGGAAAAGAAAAAGAAAAGCAGAAGCGGGTCGCTTGCTGCGCTCGCTCTGTGTCGACCAAGGTCCACACCTACCAACGGCCGCGCGTGCCAACAGCCTTCGTTACCAACAGCCGCGTGAACCTGTCGAAGGCGGGGCACTGTGGGTTTGCGGGGTGTGAGCCGCATGGACGCGGCGACCAAGCCTACAGGGACGTACTTGCGGCGTCCCCGCAAACCCACAGTGCCCCGCCATCCCACGGATAGCCGCTCTTGCTTTGGCCGTTGCCGTTGCTTCGGCTTGTAGCGGGTGCAGGGCTGCAAGCCCTGCAGAAAACCCCCTACTCCGCCATCACCGCTTCGATCTCGTCGGCGCTGCGCGCCAGCCCTTCGGTCAGCACCCGATGGCCATCATCGGTGATCAGCACATCATCCTCGGTGCGGATGCCGATACCGCGCCAGCGCGGCTCCACCGTCGTGTCATCCACGCCGATGTACAGCCCCGGCTCGATGGTGAAGGCCATGCCCGGCTCCAGCAGACGCGAATCACCGGCCAGGCGGTAATCGCCCACGTCGTGCACGTCCATGCCGATCCAGTGCCCGGTCTTGTGCCGGTAGAAGCGCTGGTACAGGCCTTCGGACAGGTTCTTTTCCAGTGTTCCCTTCAGCAGGCCCAGCCGCAGCAGGCCTTCGGTCAGGGTCTGCACCGCGGCCAAGTGACCAGCCTCATACGGCACGCCCGGCTTGGCCTGGCCCAGCGCCGCGGCCTGCGCGTCACCGACCAGATCGTGCAGCGCGCGCTGTTCGGCACTGAAGCGGCCGTTCACCGGGAAGGTGCGGGTGATGTCACTGGCGTAGCCGCGGTACTCGGCGCCGGCGTCGATCAGCACCAGCTCGCCGTCGCGGGAACGTGCGTTGTTGTCGCGGTAATGCAGGATGCAGCCGTTGCGGCCGGCGCCGACGATACTGCAATAGGCCGGCACGGCATCATTGGCGCGGAACACGCGTTCCAGCTCGGCCTGCAGTTCGTACTCGTGGATACCCGACCTGGCCGCTTTCATCGCCGCCAGGTGGGCGCGCACGCTGATCTGCGCGGCATGGTGCATCAGCACCACTTCCGCACCGGACTTGAACAGGCGCTGCTCGTGCAGCAGGTGGCCCAGTTCGAGGAATTCATGCGGTGGCTGCGCGCCGTGACGCACCTGCGAACGCACGCGGTTGACCCAGCCGATCAGCTTCAGGTCGAAGTCGGCATCGCGGCCGAAGTGGTAGTAGACGCGCGAGCGCCCTTCCAGCAGGCCGGGCAGGATGTCGTCCAGATCGTCGATCGGGTAGGCATCGTCCATGCCGTACTGCGCCACCGCACCTTCCTGGCCGGCACGGCTGCCGTCCCAGGCCTCGCGCTCGGCATCGCGCTCGCGGCAGAACAGGATGGCCTCGCCGTGGCGACGGCCCGGGATCAGCACCAGCACGGCTTCCGGCTCCGGGAAACCGCTCAGGTACTGGAAGTCCGAATCCTGCCGGAACGGATAGTGGGTATCGAGGCTGCGCACCTTCTCGGCCGCGGCCGGCAGCACCAGGATCGCGTCCTCACCGGCCATGTCCATCAGCTGGCGGCGGCGACGCTTGTACTCGCCGGCCGCAATGCCGGTGCGCTGCTTGAGATCCATCAGTTCAGGCGCTGCCGATGGCGCGAGGCCAGCACCACGTCGCCGTGCAGCAGCAGCACTGCCACGCGGATGAATTCCTCGATTTCCGACAGCGCTTCGTCATCGTCATCGCCACCGGCCTCGAAATCCTCGCTGGAGGCACGGGCCAGGCTGGCCATGTCGGTCAGCGCTTCTTCGCCCTCTTCGGACAGGGTCGGGCGGCGGCCGCCGCTGCCCAGGCCGAAACCGCCCAGGAAGGAACGGGTCCAGCTGAACATGGCATCGGCCTGCGCGGACACATCATCGCTGTCGGTCAGCAGCAGCTCGAAAGCGAAGTCGCGGTCTTCCAGCTGCTTGATGGTGGCCTGCTGCAGCTGCCCCAGCACGCTGTCGGCGGCCACCGGCGGCAGGTTGTCGTCGGCCAGCACGCGCGCCGGCCAATCATTGCCGGGGGCGCCGCCGGCGGCCAGCCAGCCGCACAGCGCACCGTGCAGTTCGGCAGCGGTGGCGCCCAGGCCCAGTTCCTGGCTGGCGCGGGAAACGTCGTCGACGGAGGGAAGTTCGGTCATCGTGCGGCTCGTTCGGAAAGGAAACCCGGAGCGCGCACGCGCGCGCCCGTCAGACCCGGTAGTGTAGCAACCCGACGGCATCCTCCCCGTGGCCGTCCAGCCCTGCTGCGACGGCGCTTGACCGCCCTCACCCCGCTTGCCTATCGTGCCCGCATGGAACCCGCCGATCCCCTTGCCCAGCTGCAGGACTTCGCCGCCCGCGTGGAAGCGTTGCTTGAACGCAACCAGCGCCTGGCCGAGGAGAACCGCAGCCTGCGCCACCAGCAGGAACAGCTGGTGGCGGAGCGCTCGACGCTGCTGGCCAAGAACGAGCAGGCACGCTCGCGGGTGGAAGCAATGATCAGCCGGCTCAAATCCCTGGAGCAGCACACATGAGCGCCGAACCGGTCAGTGTCCGCATCCTCGATCGTGAATACACCGTAGGCGTCGGCGGCGATGAGCGCGACAGCCTGATGGCGGCCGCGCGCCTGCTCGATGCACGCATGCGCGAGATCCGCGGCAGCAACCGCATGGCCGCCGTGGACCGCGTGGCGGTACTGGCCGCGTTGAACCTGGCCCACGAACTGCAGCTGCTGCGCGACGAGAACGCCCGCCAGGCCGTGGCCCTGCAGCAGACCCTGGCCGACCTGAACCGGCGCCTGGACCGCGCCATCGACGGCACCCCGTAAAAGGGGACGGAGGGGATCAAGCCGTATTCGCCCCATCCGTGCTGAACGCGTCTTAATCCCCTCCGTCCCCTTTTCTGAATTGGCACGGACTGTTGCCGACGAACGGCCTATCCAGAATCTGCGCGCTGGCTATAATGGCCACGCGTTCTCTGCGGTACTCGACGGCATGTGCAAACATTCGCCTTGTCCCTTAAGAACGACACCGGGAGCGCGACAGCGCCGGGAGTGCAGGTCCGCCTTGTAGCGGGAAGCCCGATGGTTCTCCAGCGTTCCCACTTGAGCCCCCGGGTTCAAGGTCGTTTCGCATGCATCGACATTGCGGAGAATGCAATATTCCAGCAAGGGCGGCGTCTTCGGGCGTCGCCCTTGTTCTTTGCGGCACAATGGCGGCTGTTCCTTGCCGCACGCTGCCATGACCGACCCGCGCCAGGCCCTGCGCCACGACCTGCGGCAACGCCGCCGCGACCTCACCGCCGCTGCGCGCATCGCCGCGGCCGAATCCCTTGCCGATGCCCTGCTGGCGCTGCCGTTCGCCCCGCGCGAAGGTGCGGTGGCCGGCTACTGGGCGCTGGATGGCGAAATCGCCCTGCACCGCTGGCAGCTGCAGTTGCCCGAAGGCGTCAGCTACTGCCTGCCGGTGCTGGCCGGCGAGGTGCTGCGTTTCGCGCCGTGGCAGCCGGGGCAGCCGCTGACCAGCAACCGCTACGGCATTCCCGAACCCGACGTGGCGCTGGAAGACACGCTGGAACCGTCGCAGATGGCGCTGGTGGTAACCCCGTTGGTGGGCTTTGACACGCAGTGCCGGCGGCTGGGCATGGGGGGCGGCTGGTATGATCGCAGCTTCGCCTTCCGCCACGACCGGCCGGCGCCGCCCTGGCTGGTCGGTGCTGCCTTCGCGGTGCAGCAGGTCGAGTCCTTGCCGGTGGCGTCGTGGGACGTGCCGGTGGATGCGATCTGCACCGAAGACGGCACCCTGTTCCCCTCCGCTGCCCCCGTGAACGCATGACCGCCCGCAAGCGCTACTGGCTGATGAAGTCCGAACCGGACGCCTTCTCCATCGATGACCTGGCCAAGGTCAAGGTCGAACCCTGGAACGGGGTGCGCAACTACCAGGCGCGCAATTTCATGCGCGACGGCATGCAGGTCGGCGACGGCATCCTGTTCTACCACTCCAACACCAAGGTGCCGGGCATCGTCGGCCTGGCCACGGTGGCCAGCACGGCCTATCCCGACGATACCCAGTTCGACCCGACATCCGACTACCACGACCCCAAGAGCACGCGCGAGAACCCGCGCTGGATGCTGGTGGACGTGGCCTACGACCGCAAGCTCAAGCAGGTGATCGCGCTGGACGAGATCAAGCTGCACGCCGACGAGCTCGGCGAAGGTTTCCCGCTGGTTGCCAAGGGCAACCGCCTGTCGGTGTTCCCGGTGACCGCCGCGCAGTGGAAGCTGCTGCTGTCGCTGGAAAAGAAATCCTGATTCCCTGCCTGAGAGTTCTTCCCATGTCCGAAGCCAAGCGCCTGGCCGCCGAGAAAGCCATCGAGTACGTTGAAGACGGCATGATCGTCGGTGTCGGCACCGGGTCCACCGTGGCCTATTTCATCGATGCCCTGGCCCGCATCCAGCACCGCATCAAGGGGGCGGTGTCCAGCTCCGAGCAGAGCACCGCGCGCCTGAAGCAGCACGGCATCGAGGTGATCGAGCTGAACCACAGCGGCAACCTGTCGCTGTACGTGGACGGCGCCGATGAGTGCGATCCGGCCAAGTGCCTGATCAAGGGCGGCGGTGCCGCCCTGACCCGCGAGAAGATCATCGCCGAGGCCAGCGAGCGTTTCATCTGCATCGTCGATCCGAGCAAGCAGGTGCCGGTGCTGGGCAACTTCCCGCTGCCGGTGGAAGTGATCCCGATGGCGCGCAGCCTGGTCGCCCGCCAGATCCGCGACATGACCGGTGGCCAGCCGACCTGGCGCGAGGGTGTGGTCACCGACAACGGCAACCAGATCCTGGACATCCACAACCTGCAGATCACCGATCCGGAAAAGCTGGAGCGCGAGCTCAACCAGCTGCCGGGCGTGGTCTGCGTCGGCCTGTTCGCGCGTCGCCGCGCCGATGTGGTGATCGTCGGCGGCGAACCGCCGATCGTGCTCTGACCCTCCTGAAGGATCCTGACGATGTCGCTGTTGCGTTCGCTGCTGATGCTTCCCTTGCTGGCGCTGGCCGGCTGCGCCACCGATGCGGCCCGCCACTGGGTCGAGCTCGATGGCGCCCGTTACCAGGTCGAGCTGGCCACCAATGACGAGACCCGTGCGCGCGGGCTGATGTTCCGCGACCAGATGGCGGCCGACCACGGCATGCTGTTCATCCACGACCGCGAGGAAATGCAGGCGTACTGGATGAAGAACACCAAGATCGCGCTGGACATCCTGTACTTCGACAACGAACGCAAGCTGGTGAGCCAGCAGCGCGACGTGCCTCCCTGCTCGGCCGGCGACATGTGTCCGCCCTACCCCAGCGGCGGCCCGGCGCGGTACGTGCTGGAGCTCAACGCCGGCCAGGCCGAGAAGCTCAAGCTCAAGGACGGCACCGCGTTGACCTTCGGCCCAGGCATCGAGTAACAGGGTTCTGCCGGGCTACGCCCGGCACCCGCGGTTGTGCCGGCCGCTGGCCGGCAATCCAACCCGACCGGGGTCAGATCCCTTTCGCAAGCGAAAGGGATCTGACCCCTGAATTTTTCACGCGACACTGCTTGAAACCGTCTGCGAATGACGCCAGTCTGTGGTCATGCAGGACCGGATCACACTCCCCGACTGGGATGCACTGGCCGACCTCGAAGACGGGGCGCTGCCGTTGTTGCCGACCGCGCTGCTGATCGCGCGCGATGAATACCCCGATCTGCAGCCGTCCACCTACGACGCGCTGATCCAGAGCCATGTCGATCACCTCCGCTCGGAAGTGGAGAGCATCGACAGCAGCCCGTTGAAGATGGCCGCGATCAACCGCCACCTGTTTGACGAACTGGGCTACAGCGGCGACCACGACGAGTACTACGACCCGCGCAACAGCTATCTCAACCAGGTGTTCGAACGACGCCTGGGCAACCCGATCTCGCTGGCGCTGGTGCAGATGGAAGTGTCGCGACGGCTGGGCATCCCGCTCGATGGCGTGTCTTTCCCCGGCCATTTCCTGGTGCGCCTGCCGGTAGACGACGGTGTGCTGGTGATGGACCCGTTCAATGGTGGCCGCCCCCTGGATGTGGACGAACTGCGCGAGCGGGCCAAGTCACATCTGGGCGGGCAGATGCCCGATGACCAGGTGCTTGCGCAAATCCTCGACCCGGCTCCCTCGCGCGCGATCCTGATGCGCATGCTGCGCAACCTGCACGGCGTGTATGCCGAAGCGGGAGAATGGGACCGCGCCGCGCGCAGTGCCGACCGCCTGCTGAAGCTGGCCCCGGACCAGCACGACGCCCTGCGCGACCGCGGCCTGGCCTACCTGCAGCTGGAGTACCTGGCCGGCGCCCGCCACGACCTGGGGCAGTACCTCAAGCGCAATCCCGAGGCCAGCGACGCGCAGTGGCTGCGCGAGAAGCTGATCGACCTCGGCGGGCCGATGCCGCGGCTGCATTGATTTGCCGGTGCGCGGACCAACGGTCCGCACCCACCCGCCTCAATCGACCTCGACCATCTCGAAATCGGCCTTGCTCACCCCACAGTCGGGGCAGGTCCAGGTCTCGGGAATGTCCTCCCAGCGCGTGCCCGGCGCGATGCCCTCTTCCGGCAGGCCGTCCGCTTCGCGGTACAGAAAGCCGCAGACCACACACATCCAGGTACGCAAGGTGGTGGGGGTGGCATCGCTCATCGGATAATCGGGGCTGGATTCACGGGCCGCCATTGTCCCATCGCGGCCCACGCACCGGTAGCCATCGATGACTTCTGCTTCCCCGGCGCCCCGCGGCGTCTACCTGATCACCCCGGACGAGCCGGATACCGCGCGCCTGCTGGACCGCACCGCGCCGCTGCTGGCCGCCGGTGCCACCTGGCTGCAGTACCGCAACAAGACCGCCAGCGATGCCCTGCGGCAGGAACAGGCGACGGCCCTGCAAGGCCTGTGCGCCGCCCACGGCGTGCCGCTGATCATCAACGACGATCCGGTGCTGGCCAAGGCCGTGGGCGCCGCCGGCGTGCATCTGGGCGGCACCGACGGCGACATTTCCAGCGCGCGCGCCCTGCTCGGGCCCGATGCCATCATCGGCGCCTCCTGCTACGACCAGCTGGCCAGTGCCGAAAAGGCCGTGGCCGCCGGTGCCACCTATGTGGCCTTCGGCGCGTTCTTCCCGACCACCACCAAGGTCACCACCAGCCGTGCCCATACCGATCTGCTGCGGCAAAGCGCCGCACTGGGCGTGCCGCGGGTGGCGATCGGCGGGCTGACCCCGGACAATGTCGGTCCCATCATCGAAGCCGGCGCCGACCTGGTGGCCGTGGTCAGCGGCATCTACGCCGCACCGGACCCGGTCGCAACCCAGCGCGCCTTCCTCGCCCAGTTCGCGTAATGCCCAGGAAAGCCCCATGAACCACGACCAGTCCCACGCCCTGTTCTCCCGCGCCCAGCAGCTGCTGCCCGGCGGCGTCAATTCCCCGGTGCGCGCGTTCAAGTCGGTGGGCGGTGAGCCGTTCTTCGTCGAGCGCGCCGACGGTGCCTACCTGTACGACGTCGACGGCAACCGCTACATCGACTACGTGGGTTCCTGGGGCCCGATGATCGTCGGCCACAACCACCCGGCCGTGCGCCAGGCGGTGAAGCGGGCGATCGACAACGGCCTGTCGTTCGGCGCGCCGTGTGCGGCCGAAGTGACCATGGCCGAAACCATTACCCGGCTGGTGCCGTCGTGCGAAATGGTGCGCATGGTCAACTCGGGCACCGAAGCCACGTTGTCGGCGATCCGGCTGGCACGCGGTGCCACCGGCCGCAATCGCATCGTCAAGTTCGAAGGCTGCTACCACGGGCACGGCGACTCGTTCCTGGTCAAGGCTGGCAGCGGCATGCTGACCCTGGGCGTGCCGACCTCGCCGGGTGTGCCGGCCGGCCTGAGCGAACTGACCCTGACCCTGCCCTACAACGATTTCGAAGCCGCCACCGCGCTGTTCGAACAGCAGGGCGAGGACATCGCCGGCCTGATCATCGAACCGGTGGTGGGCAACGCCAACTGCATTCCGCCGCGCGCGGGCTACCTGCAGCACCTGCGTGAACTGTGCACGACGCATGGTGCGCTGCTGATCTTCGACGAAGTGATGACCGGCTTCCGCGTGGCGCTGGGCGGCGCGCAGGCGCACTACGGCATCACCCCGGACCTGACCACCTTCGGCAAGATCATCGGCGGCGGCATGCCGGTGGGTGCCTATGGCGGCCGCCGCGAACTGATGCAGCAGATCGCCCCGGCCGGCCCGATCTACCAGGCCGGCACGCTGAGCGGCAATCCGGTGGCGATGGCCGCCGGCCTGGCGATGCTGGAGCTGGTCCAGCAGCCAGGCTTCCACGCCGATCTGGCCGAGCGCACCGCGCGCCTGTGCGCCGGCCTGGAAGCGGCTGCCGCCGAGGCCGGCGTGGCCGTGACCACCACCCGCGTGGGCGCGATGTTCGGCCTGTTCTTCACCGATGAAACGGTGGAGACCTACGCACAGGCCACCGCCTGTGACATTGCCGCCTTCAACCGCTTCTTCCACGCAATGCTGGAACAGGGCGTGTTCCTGGCACCGTCGGCGTACGAGGCCGGCTTCCTGTCCAGCGCACACGACGACACGGTGATCGAGGCGACGCTGGCCGCTGCACGCGTAGCGTTCAAGGCCGCGAAGGGCTGAGACACCTCCTGGTAGGTGCCAACCTTGGTTGGCACTGCCGCAGCGGGTAGGTGCCAACCTTGGTTGGCACAGAGCCGTCGAGCATGGCTCGACGCTGCAAACGGCATCAACCGAAGACGAGCTTGCCCTTCATCATCGCGAAGTGGCCGGGGAATGAGCAGAAGAAGGTGTAATCGCCGCCCTTCTGCAGGCCCTGCGTAGAGAAGCGCACGCGCGTGGTCTCGCCACCACCGATCACCCTGGTGTGCGCCAGCACGCGCTTGTCGGCCTTCGGCAGATAGCTGTCGGCCAGAGTCATGCGCATGCCGGCCATCGCCACCGGCTGGTAGTCGGCAGTGCGGGTCAGCACCCAGTTGTGGCCCATCGCGGTGGCGGCCAGCTTGCCGGTGTGGCGCAGGGTCAGGTCCACCGCACTGCAATCGGCGGCCACCTTGATCTCGCGGCTGCTGAAGCTCATCTGGTCAGTGCTGTCTATGCTCACCGCACACACCCGCGCCAGCGCCGACGGCGCCAGCATCAACGCGCCCAGTCCCACTGCGATCATCCAAGCCTTCATCGTTGTATCTCCTGCCGGTTCAAGCGCCATTCTAGGCAGGTGCCCGCAACCTGCGCTGCGACCGTCTGTCGCACGCCCGCTCCAGGGTTTCCGCGCCCGCATGTCGATGGCATGCTCGGCCAATGCAGATCGATCTGTTGCTGCTGGATGTGGATGGCGTGCTGGTGCGGTACCAGCGCGCGCAGCGCGTGCTGCAGCTTGCGCACGCACTGGACGTGCCGACGCAGGCGGTGCAGGCCGCGCTCTACGACAGTGGGCTGGAGGCGGCGCATGACGACGGCACGCTGGATGGCCCCGCCTATCTGGAGCGGCTGGCCTTACAACTGGGCAGGAGCGTGGATGTGCCCGCCTGGATCGCCGCCCGCCAGGCCGCCAGCCACCCGCAGCAGGCAGTGCTGCACCGGCTGGAAAGGCTGCAGCTGCCGATGGCGGTGCTGACCAACAACGGCGCGCTGATGAAACAGGCGTTGCCCATCCTGCTGCCGGAACTGTTCCCTGCCCTGCAGGAGCGTGTTTTCTGCAGTGCGGATTTCGGCCTGCGCAAGCCGGCACCGGAGGTGTTCCTACGCACGCTGGAAACACTGGGTGTGGCGCCTGCACACACGCTGTTCGTCGATGACCTGTTTGCCAACGTGCGCGGCGCACGTGCCGCCGGCCTGCACGCGGAAACCGTGCGCGACGGCCGTGGCCTCGGCAAGGTGTTGAAGCGCTACGCGGTGAGGTAGCGCCGGGCCATACCCGGCGTTCCCTGTTCCCCTACGCTCGCCGGGCATGGCCCGGCGCTACCAAATCGGCCTCAGCGCGCCGCGACGAACGCGGCAATCGCTGCGCGCAGTCGCTTGAGGCCTTCGGCCACTTCTTCGTCGGTGATGTTCAGCGATGGCACGAAGCGCAGCACGTCCGGGCCGGCCTGCAGAGTCAGCAGGCCCTGCTCGGCCGCCTGGTCGAGGATCGCACCGGCCTGGCCGGCGAAGTCCTTGCTCAGCACCGCACCCAGCATCAGGCCGCGACCACGCACCTCGCTGAACACGCCGAACTCGTCGTTGATGTGCGCGAAGCCATCGCGCAGTGCCTTCGACTGGCGGCTGACGTTGGCGGCGATCTCCGCCGAGGCCAGCTTGCGCAGCGCCACGCGGGCCACCGCAGCGGCCAGCGGATTGCCGCCGAAGGTGGTGCCGTGCGCGCCGAACTGCATGGTCTCGGCCACCTTCGGGCCGGCCAGCATCGCGCCGATCGGGAAGCCGCCGCCGAGTGCCTTGGCCAGGGTGACCATGTCCGGCACCACGTCATCCTGCCAGTGCGCGAACAGCGTGCCGGTGCGGCCCATGCCGGCCTGGATCTCGTCCAGCACCATCAGCGCATTGTGCTGGTCGCACAGTTCACGCACGCGCTTGAGGAAACCGGACTTGGCCGGCATCACGCCGCCCTCGCCCTGGATCGGCTCCAGCATCACCGCAGCCACGTCGCCGGCGGCCATCGCGGTTTCCAGCTGCACTTCATCGTTGAAGTCGATGTAGCGGAAGCCACCGGGCAGCGGCTCGTAGCCTTCCTGGTACTTCGGCTGGGCAGTGGCGGTCACCGCGCCCATCGTGCGGCCGTGGAAGCTGCCGCGGAAGGTGATGATGACGCGCTTGTCGGCCGGACGACCCTGGCTGGAGGCCCACTTGCGGACCATCTTGATCGCCACTTCGTTGGCTTCGGCGCCGGAATTGCACAGGAACACGCGCTCGGCGAACCGGCTGGCCTTGACCAGCTCCTCGGCCAGGTGCAGCGGCGGTGCGCTGTAGAACACGTTGCTGGTGTGCCAGAGCTTGCCGGCCTGTTCGACCAGCGCGGCCACCAGGTCCGGATCGTTGTGACCCAGGCCGCACACGGCGATGCCGGCGGCCAGGTCGATGAATTCACGGCCCTGGCTGTCCCACACGCGGGCGCCCTGGCCTCGCTCCAGAACCACCTGGCGGGGCTTGTAGACCGGCAGGTAGTAGTGCGAAAGGGAGATCAGCGGATCGGTCGCGGCGGTCATGGCAGTCGGCAAGGTTCAGGAATGCCCATTCTCGCGCCGGAACCCCTGCGGCACAATGCGCCCATGCGACCGTTTTCCGCCCCCCAGCTGAACCCCGCCACCGAGACCGGCTGGCGCCGTCGGTGGTTCGACATCATCTACCGCCACGACTCGCGGCCCTCGCGCAATTTCGACCTGATCCTGGTGGTGGCCATCGTCGCCAGCATCCTGGTGGTGATGATCGACAGCGTGCAGCACCTGCATGCCGAATGGTCCACCGGGCTGTACATCCTGGAATGGGGCTTCACGATCATCTTCACCGCCGAGTACCTGCTGCGGCTGGCGGTGGTCCGGCGACCACTGCGCTATGCGGTGAGCATCTGGGGCATCATCGATCTGCTGTCGATCCTGCCCGCCTACCTGTCCTTGTTCGTGCCCGGCGCGCAGAGCCTGCTGGTGGTGCGCGCACTGCGCATCCTGCGCGTGTTCCGCATCCTCAAGCTGACCCGCTACATCGAAGAAAGCGGCCTGCTGATGACCTCGCTGTGGCGCAGCCGGCGCAAGGTGCTGGTATTCCTGTTCACGGTGATCACCATCACCATCATCGCCGGTGCGCTGATGTATGTGATCGAAGGACCGGAGCACGGCTTCACCAATATTCCGGCCAGCATGTACTGGGCGGTGGTGACCATGGCCACGGTCGGCTTTGGCGACATCGTGCCGCAGACCGTGCTCGGCCGCTTCGTCACCTCGGTGCTGATCCTGATCGGCTACAGCATCATCGCCGTGCCCACCGGCATCTATACCGCCGAACTGGCCAGCACCATGCGCGAAGCCGAGCTGGCGGCGCGCCGTGATGCCCGCGGCTGCCCGCATTGCGGGCTGGAAGGCCACGAGCCGGATGCACGGCATTGCCGCAAGTGCGGCGGTGAACTGCCCGATGCGTTCAACCATTGACGGGTTCGCCGGGCATGGCCCGGCGCTACCCGTAGGCGGTCACGCATGGTTGCGTGCCGTTGCTCACCTCATGCGGTTGCTGGTGGTCACCAGATCGTTGTAGGCGTCCAGGATCGTCGACTGCGCTCCTTCAGGATCGGTGGTAAGCCAGCTGCCCGATGCCTTGCGCTCGGCAGCCAGCCCTTCGGCGGTGATCGGCTTGCCCTGCTGCAGACGCTCCACGCCGCGCCCGGCCGTGCGCACCAGCTTGTCCGCCGAACGCTGCACGTGGCCCCACATCGGGTCGTCCTTGCCCACCCCGGAATTCTGGATTTCCGTCACCAGCGCCTGGTAATCGGCCAGCTGCGTGCGCAACGCCGGCAGGTCCGGTGCGTCACCCTGGAAAGCCGTGGCCAGCTGCTTGCCATCGCCCAGCAGGCGCAGGTGGTAATAGGCCAGCGAACGGCCTTCGCTCTCCTCGATCTGCTTCAGCTGTGCCGCGCGACGATCGTTCTCGTTCTTCTCCAGTGCCGCATCCAGTGCCTCGCTGGCCTTGAAGAAACCGGCATAGGCCTGCATCAACGGCGCGTGCTGGCTGCGCAGGCCCTCACCGCCATCGCGGCGATAGTCCTCACGGGTGAAGTAGCCGTCGGCGCGTTCGATCAGCGCGTACAGCGACTGGAAGGCCTGCTGGTAGTCACGCGCTGGTGCATCCAGCGCGGTAGACGGGGTCTTTGCCAGCGCATCGGTCAGCGCCTGGCCGCAGTACTCCACGCGGTGCGACAGCACCTTGCCCGGTGAGCGCGGCTGCGTTTCCTTGCCGGTCGGACCGGCTTCGGGATCCTTCATCCAGCCGGTGTAGGTCTGGAAGCCTTCGTGGATGGGTTGTTCAACGCCGTTGTAGCACTCGATGTAGGCGTTGACCTTCTCCAGGCCGGGATCGGCCGCCGCCGGTCCCGGCACTTTGTCGCAACCGGCCGTACCGACCAGCGTGCCGAGCAGAAGAAGGGGAAGCAGGCGTACAGAAGCGTTCAAATCGATTCCTTGCAGAAAGAGGCGGTAGGTATCCTCGCGCATGGCGCAAGCACCCGCATCGGCGGCCTCGGGAAGGCCCCACCGTTCGAGAGTGTGCGATGCGATGCGTCGCAATCGACCTGTTCGATTGCGACACAAATGACGCGATGGAGGCTGCGGTTACTGGCGGTTGCTCTGGAAGACCAGCGTGTTGTATTCCTGCATCAGCTTGCTGGCCGAACCGCGCGGGGCCATCGAAGGCGAGTCCAGCATGCGACGCTCGAAATCGCTGTAGGGCGTCTTGCTGCTGACCCGCTGCAGGCGCTCCTTGCCCTCCCGGCGGAAGTTCTCGGCTTCGCGCTCGAAGCTGTTCCAGTCCAGCTTGCCCGGTTCCTGATCGGCCACCTTGGCATGCGCTTCGTCGGAAATGCGGTTGAACGCATCCAGTCGTTCACCGGCCTTGGCCGGATCAAAGTCGTCCTCGCTCATCAGCTCCACGATCGCCTTCGCTTCCAGCATCATTGCCAGGCGGTAGTACTCGCGCGTGCGCCCCTCGGCCTGTTCCAGCACCTTGAGCTGCTCGCGCTGGGCCGCGTCGTTCTGGCGCTCCAGCTCGGCATTGAACGCTTCGCTGGCGACCACGAACGCCTTGAAGGCCGCCATCAACGGCGCGTGCATCTGCTTGCCCTTGGCAAACTGGTCGTCCTCGTAATCCTGGCGATCGTAGTAGTCGTGGGCATCCTTGCTGACCGGCACCAGCGCCTTCAGCGACTGCTGATAGCGGCCCGCGGCGGCATCCAGATCGGCCAGTGCCGGCTTGGCAGCGATCGCCTCGCTCACCGGGGCGTCGCAGCGCTTCATGTCGTAATCGCTGATCTCCGACGGGCCGTACACCTGCGTCTCGCGCCCGGTCGGGCCCGCGTCCACGTCCTTGATCCAGCGCGTGTACGACTCGATGCTGCGGTGAGTCTTCGAATCGAGTGCGTTGAAGCACTCGATGTAGGCATTGAGTTTGGCAGTCAACTGCTGCTGCGTATCGGACAGCGTCGCGCCGCTGCCCGGCTTGGCGGCCGGTCCGCTTTCACCCGCCGTTGCGGGCGACTTGCCGCCGCAGGCAGTCAGGATCAACGACAGCGAAGCGGCCAGCGCCGCAGTGGAAAGCGTACGTGTCATGTGCTCACATCCTTGTTGAAAACGATTACATCCAAACATTCTAGCGCAGCTGGCCGAAGGCCGCAGCCCTCGGCCGGTGTTCAACGCAGTTCTCAGTCCAGGAACAGGTCCGGCAGCAATGGCCGCGACGGATCCACCGCATAGCCGGCAAGATCGGTGATGCCGGCCTGCGCCAGCACGTCATCGTCGATCAGGAACTGGCCGTGGAAACCCGCCGCCTCGCGCACCAGCACCGCATGCGCGGCGTCGGCCATGATCTGCGGCGTACGGCAACCGGCCGCGTCCACGCCGGGAATCATGTTGATCGCATCGGTGGCAATCACCGTGCGCGGCCACAATGCATTGACCGCCACGCCCTGCGGGCCGAATTCCGCGGCCAGGCCCAGGGTGACGAAGCTCATGCCCATCTTGGCCAGCGTGTAGCCGGTGTGCGGCGCCCACCACTTCGGTTCCAGGCTGGGCGGCGGGGCCAGGGTGAGGATGTGCGGGTTCGGCGCCTGCAGCAGATATGGCAGGCAGGCCTGCGCGCACAGGAAGCTGCCGCGCGCGTTGACCTGCTGCATCAGGTCGAAGCGCTTCATCGGCGTATCCAGCGTGCCGCGCAGCCAGATCGCACTGGCGTTGTTGACCAGGATGTCGATGCCGCCAAAGGTATCCACGGTGGCCGCCACCGCCGCCTGCACCTGTTCTTCCTCGCGGATGTCGCACTTCAGGGCCAGACCCTGGCCACCGGCGGCCGTCACGGCTTCGGCCGCGCTATGGATGGTGCCGGGCAGCTTCGGATTGGGCACCGACGACTTCGCCGCGATGGCGACGTTGGCGCCGTCGCGCGCAGCGCGCAACGCGATGGCCAGGCCGATGCCACGCGAGGCACCGGTGATGAAAAGGGTTTTGCCCTGCAGACTGCCCACGTTCCACACTCCAGCGTATGCAATGAGCCGCTAGTATGCCGCGCCGACGTGGAGTTCACCCGGCCTTGACGATACTCGGGCCTCCCGTCAACGCACGAGGTCCACGCCATGCGCCGTTCCCGCCTGCTGCTGCCTGCCCTGGGGCTTGCCCTGCTGACCGCCTGCCAGGGCCGTTCGCCGGAACCTGGCAAGGAGCCGCCCGCCGGTGACGCCTCCAGCGCGCAGCAGGCTGCCGCCGACGGCAAGATGCGCTGGAGCGAAGCGGTGGTGTGGGATGGCGACCTCAATGCCTGCCGCCAGGGCGAGAGCGCAGCCACCCGCGACTGCCTGCGTGATGCGATGCGTGCCGGTGGCGCCAGCGCCGAAGCGATCACCGCCGCCGAGCAGCTGTCCACCGGCGGCGAACTGGCCTATGTGACTGCCTGGCACGAGAACGAAGGGCTGGGCGTGGCCACCGTGGAATACCCGTTCCGCGCCAATACCAACGAAGGCACGCGCCTGGTCGATGCCAGCGGCAAGCGCATCGACGTGGATGCCGTGCAGCTGGATGACACCCTGCGTGCCGACCCGACCGTGCAGGAGCTGCTGAAGGCCAACCCGCAGGCCACGCCGTTCGCTCCGGCGCAGTCGGCCGGAGCGACGCCGCTGGAAAACGGCGGAATCCGCGTGCTGTACCGCACGCCGCTGCGTGACTGTCATGCCTGCCCGGACGTGGGCCAGCTGCAGATCGCCTACGACTTCGATGCCAAGCGCAACTTCATCGGCCAGCAGGTGGTGCCGGCGACGCCGTAAGGTCACCGGCGTCTATAGAGCCGAGCCATGCTCGGCTCTATATTTCTATTCCTGGTACAGCACTTCCACGCCATCACCACGGGCAAGACGTCTCACCTGATCCAACGTATCCACCGCCATGACGGAGTACGTGACCTCCACACCGGAGTGCAGGCGTCCCTCGGCAGTGTCCTCATCAGTCTCTACCGATATCAGCTTGCGGATTCCGGCGAATCGATAGAGGGACGGTTCACCGTCTTCCCCCATCAGGCGGCCGCTCAGATCCTCATACCCGCAAGCAAGCGCGTTTGCATTCTCAAGAGCGCGCTCGTCGTTATCGGCACTGATCAGGTACACGTTCTCATGCACCAGGAACGATTCCTGCCCTTGGCTCTCGTAATAGAAAATGGCGTGTGCGCAGTACCACATGCATCACCTCAATGATTCTCTTGCGGGTTGTCCCTGGTTTGGATGTCGCGAGCCTTCCGCTGCCAGCGGAATCCACATTTATGCGGCACTTGGCAATGAGCCGTTAAGCCGTTAAGCCGTTAAGCCCTTAAGCCGTTAAGCAGCCCGCGGATCACAAACCACATCCACGCATGGTGTGGATTTACCGGTAGGCCTGCACCTGCCTCCGCAGCAGATGCGGCACGATCAGCCGATGCACGGGTGCGACCGGCAGCATGTAGAGGCGCCCGAACGCGTTGTGGGTATGCACCACCGTCGCCACTTCCAGTACGTCGCCCTGCCATTGCAGGGCCAGCTGCACGCGCAGGTGGCGGTCATCGTCTTCCAGCACGATGGCATCGTCATCCAGCGACTGCAGGGTGAAGATGCCCAGCCGTTGCCCTGGGCGGGGATCTTCCACATCCTGCACTGCACGCAGCGAGCCCAGATCCTTCATGCCCAGCAGTCGCATGCCGTGGTTGCGCAGGGCCATCAAGCCATCGAACCAGCCGGGAATGGTCGCCGCCATGTCCTGGTAGGCCTGCAGGGCCGAACGCCCGTCGCGGCGGGTCGTCGCCCGGCAGGCGTGCACGAAGCCGGCACCGGGCAGCTGCGCATGCAGCGCGTTGCCCGCACTCGGCGCTCCACTCACGACCGCGGCGGCGCTCACGGCTTCGGCCCCTGCCCCTCGTTGTCTTCCCAATGCAGGATGCGGCGGGTGACAAAGCGGTAGACCGGCTTGCCGGTGGCGAACCACAGCTCGCGTACCCACGAGGTCCGCTTGAGCACGCGCTTCTCCACCGGGGTCAGCGATTCCCGGCAGTACATGCGCTTGTGCTTGAGCAGGTGGCGCAGGTCCTCGCGGGCCAGCAGGCGCATCCAGCGCGAACGCGGATGGCCGATCACCGCCAGCTGGAAGTCGATCAGCGCCGGACGACCGTCTTCGGTGACCAGCCAGTTGGCTTCCTTCGCCAGGTCGTTGTGCGCCACACCGCGCCGATGCAGCTGCTGCAGCAGGCGCCGCGCGGCATGGAACCAGACCACGTCGCCGCGCGGCGGGCGCTGGTACATGGCATCGCCGGCCATGAAGCTGCGGTCCAGGTGGCGGCCATCCCAGTCCAGCAGCTGTGGCACATCGGCCATGCCGTGGATATGGCGCAGCGCGCGTGCTTCGCGGCGGGCCAGCCACCAGGCCGGCAGCCGCAGCCACAGCGGCGTGGCCCCCAGATCACGGCGGACGAAGGGGCCTTCGGGCCCGTTCACGAGCAGGATGCGACCGAAGCTGTCGGCCTTCAGGGCGTGCGGTGGCGTGTCTGGCGAATGCGGCATGTGCCCATTCTAGGCGATGGCGCTGGTTGCAAACGGTCACGAAGGGGCTGGGAACCAGTCACCTTTGCGCCCCTATAATCGGGCAATGGACTCTTCATGGATCGACGCCACGCTCGCGTGGATTGCCGCTCACCCCGTACTGGCGGGTGCTGTCATCTTCCTCATCGCCTTCTGCGATGCGGTCATCATTCTCGGCGCCATCGTTCCGGCGCTGCCGTTGCTGTTCGCGGTAGGTGTGTTCATCGGCCTGGGCCAGATCTCCGGGCCGTATGCGGTGGCCGCCGCAGCGCTGGGCGCCTTTGCCGGCGACGGCATCAGTTACTGGATCGGCCGCCGCTGGGGCGACCGCCTGCGTGGCGTGTGGCCGTTCAGCCGCTATCCGCAGTTGCTCGACCGTGGCGAGAACCTGTTCCGCCGCAATGCCTTCAAGAGCATCCTGGTGGCGCGCTATGTCGGCGCGATCCGGCCGTTCGTACCGGCCATCGCCGGCATGATGAAGATGCCGGCCAGCCGCTACGTGCAGGCCAGCGGCATTGCCAGCATTTCCTGGGCGGTGCTGTTCCTGGCGCCGGGCTGGATCCTCGGCGAGGCGTATGACGCGGTCGCCGCCGTCGCCGGGCGGCTGGTGGTGGTGGTCGGCCTGCTGGTGGTGATCCTGGGCCTGGTCTGGGCCATCGTGCTGTACGGCTACCGCTGGTCGGCCGCGCGCATGGACAACTGGCTGGCGCGCCTGCTGGACTGGTCCAACCGCCACCCGACGCTGGGCCGCTACACGGTGGGTGTGCTGGACCCGAAACGCCGCGAGTCGGTGCCGCTGGCGATGCTGGCGCTGATGCTGCTGTTGCTGGGCTGGGGCTGGTTCGCACTGCTGACCGTGGTGGTCGCCCACGGCGAACCGCTGGCGGTCGATCTGCTGGTGCACCAGGCCATGCTGGCGCTGCGCAACCCGCTGGCCGACTATCCGATGGCCGCGCTGGCCTCACTGGGTGCCTGGCAGGTGCTGCTGCCGGCCACGGCGGCAGCGATGGGCTACCTGATCTGGCGCCGACGCTGGATGGCCGCCGCGCATTGGCTGGCCGCCCTGGCCTTCGGCCTGGCGCTGACCATGCTGCTGGGTGCCACCGTGGACGTGGTGCGCCCGCTCGATGCCAGCAGCGGCTTCGGCTTCCCGTCGGTGTCGGTGACCATGGCCACCATCACCTTCGGCTTCTTCGCGGTGCTGATCGCGCGCGAGATGCCCGGCCGTACCCGCGTCTGGCCGTACCTGGTGTCGGGCATCGTGGTCAGCCTGATCGGCTTCGCCCGCCTGTACCTGGGCGCGCACTGGCTGAGCGATGTGATCGGCGGCATGCTGTTCGGCACGTTCTGGCTGCTGGTGCTGGGCATCGCCTACCGCCGCCGCTTCAACCGCTCGTTCTGGGTGAAGCCGGTAGCGTGGCTGTTCTACGGCGTCTTCGCGGTGGCAGCGATGTGGTACGCACCGCGCAACATCCCGGTGAAGCTGGAGCGCTTCGAACCCACCCTGCCGGCACCGCAGGCGATGGACATGCAGGCCTGGTGGCAGCATGACTGGGCGCAGCTGCCGGCGCGCCGCAACGAATTCGACGACGACCAGCGCTGGCCGCTGGACGTGCAGGTGGCCGGCCCGTTGGCACCGCTGCAGGCGCAGCTGGAAGCGCGCGGCTGGAAGCGGCAGGAACAGGCCGGCTGGCAGGAAGCGCTGCTGATGCTGGACAAGAACACCGGCGCCGACGAACTGCCGGTCCTGCCGGCCACGCTGGACACGCGCGTGGAAGCACTGCTGATGGTGCGCCAGGGCGCCAGGCCGGACGAACGCTACGTGCTGCGCCTGTGGCCGGCCCCGGTGCAGTTGCAGCCGGGCGCCACTCCGTTATGGCTGGGCAGTGCGCAGACGCTGCGCTACGAGCGCCACTTCCAGTGGATCGGCATGTGGCACCCGGTGCGCGGCGTGGATCCGGCGATGAACGCGGTGAAGGAGGCTGTGCAGGGCCTGCCGCAGCGCGAGGACGCACACAGCGAAACCGGCTTGCCGGTGCTGCGCTTGAAGACCGCCACGCCCTGACGGGTACCGGTCGCGATCACCCACTGTAGAGCCGAGCCCATGCTCGGCTGCTCTTCGCGGAATCCATCAAGCCGAGCATAGGCTCGGCTCTACAGCAGATGCACGCCATGCGTGGATGGCTCTTACGGCATCCAGCCCAGCAACTGCTGCAGACGCTGGTGCGGGTCATCCAGCTGCAGCAGCTGCAACCGCTGCTGCTCGCTCAGCGGCAGCAGTTCGGCCAACCGCCAGCCGACCCAGCTGGCCTGGTCCAGCAGCGCCGGGGTGGCCGGCGCATAGGCCTCGCCGGCCTGTTCGATGATGTGCCCCAGCACCGTGGCCAGCAGCGCATGCTGCGGCCGCAGTTCGTCGTCAGGGTCCTGCTCGCACCAGCGCACGTCGGCCACCACCAGCCCGTTGTCGCGCACGCGGGTACGTTCGACGTGGAAACGCCGCGTACCACGCAGGCGCAGCTGCAGCACGCCATCGGCGCCGACATCGAAATCTTCGATGCGCACCTGCACGCCGTAGGCCGCCGGCGTTGCCGGAGCCCCCACTTCCTGGCCGTCGAGGATCAGGCAGACGCCAAAGCCTTCGCCGCTGCGACCGCAGTCGCGGACCAGATCCAGATAACGCCGCTCGAACACGCGCAGGCCCACCGCCGCCCCCGGTACCAGCGTGGTGTGCAGCGGAAACAGCGGCAGCGATCCGTCGTTGCTCATCGGGCCTGCAGCGCCGCCAGGAAGCGGCGCGGTGCGCCGTCGAAGCCGCCGTTGGACATGAACACCACATGGTCGCCGCGGCGTGCGCTCGATTGCAGCTGCGCCAGCAGCGCGTCGGTATCCGGCACGGCATGGGCTTGGCCGCGTACCGCGGCGATCACCGACGCCGCATCCCAGGCCAGTTCCGGACGGTGCAGGAACACCACTTCGTCGGCCAGCGCCAGCGACGGCGCCAGCGCCTGCGCATGCGCGCCCAGCCGCATCGAATTGCTGCGCGGCTCCATCGCGACCACGATGCGCGCATCGCCGACCTTGGCACGCAGGCCTTCCAGCGTGGTGGCAATCGCGGTCGGGTGATGGGCGAAATCGTCGTAGACGGTGATGCCGTCATGGCTGCCGATCACTTCCATGCGTCGCTTGACGCTGCGGAAACGTGCCAATGCCGGGATCACCTCGGCCGGCGCCACGCCCACGGCATGCGCGGCAGCAAGCGCGGCCAGACCGTTGAGCACGTTGTGCCGGCCCAGCAGCGACCACTGCACATCACCCAATGCCTGCCCGCGGTGGTGCACGCGGAACGCACTGCCATCGGCGGCCAGCAGTTCGGCATGCCATTCCAGCGACGGGTCGAAGCCGAAGCGCTCGACCGGGGTCCAGCAGCCCATCGCCAGCACCTCGGCCAGGTGCTGGTCCTCACCGTTGACGATCAGGCGGCCACGCGCCGGCACCGTGCGCACCAGATGATGGAACTGGCGCTGGATCGCGGCCACATCCGGGAAGATGTCGGCGTGGTCGTACTCAAGGTTGTTGAGGATGGCCACCAGCGGCCGGTAGTGCACGAACTTGCTGCGCTTGTCGAAGAAGGCGGTGTCGTATTCATCGGCCTCGACCACGAACTCGCGGCCCTGGCCCAGGCGTGCGGAAACGCCGAAGTCCTCGGCCACGCCACCGATCAGGAAGCCCGGCGAACGCCCGGCGCTTTCCAGCAGCCAGGTGAGGATGGTGGTGGTGGTGGTCTTGCCGTGGGTGCCGGCCACGGCCAGGGTGTCGCGGCCCGGCAGCACCTGTTCGGACAGCCACTGCGCACCGGAAATGTAGCGCTGGCCGGCGTCAAGCACCGCTTCCACGGCCGGATTGCCACGCGACAGTGCGTTGCCGATCACCACCTGGCCGGTACCGGCCGGCACGCTGTCGGCGCGGTAGCCCTGGTCCAGGGTGATGCCCAGCTGCTCCAGCTGGGTCGACATCGGCGGATAGATGGCCTGGTCGCTGCCACTGACCGGATGGCCCAGTTCCCGCGCCAGGGCGGCCACGCCACCCATGAAGGTGCCGGCGATTGCAAGGATATGTACGCTGCTCATGACCGAGGATTGTGACCGATGACAGCTGTATAGGGCCAATGTCTGCTCAGGGGTAAGACAACCCCTACAACGGATGTGAGAAAACTCCAATCTTCTGTCAGGGAATTCCCGATAGCGATGTTCTGTGAACCCGGACACAATTCGAACTGCCAGCCGCAGTACCCGAACCGGTCCTACTCCCCAAGAGGCCATCCCCAAGGGAGCTCATGCTGCGGGGCCCTGAGCAAGCCCTTCGCTGGCGCCTATGAAATGACACAGGCCTGATCCTCGCGGACCAGGCCTGTGTTTTTTGCGCCCGAGGGGCCGGCAGCGTGTGCCGGCCCGGCCGGATCAGGCCTTGATCGCCGCCAGGATGCGGGCTTCGATCTCGTCCAGTTCGCCCACGCCATCGACGCGGGCCAGGGTTCCACGGCCGGCGTAGAAATCGACCACCGGGGCGGTCTGGTCGTTGTAGACCTGCAGGCGCTGGCGCACCGATTCCGGATTGTCGTCTGCGCGACCCTGCTCCTTGGCGCGACCGGCGATGCGGTCGACCAGCAGCTCGGTGGCCACGTCCAGCTGCACCACAGCGTCCAGCGGCTGGCCGATCTTGGCCAGCAGGCCGTCCATCGCATTGGCCTGGGCCACATTGCGCGGGTAGCCATCAAGGATGAAGCCCTTGGCGACATCGGCCTGGGTCAGGCGCGACTCCAGCATGCCCAGCAGGATGTCGTCCGACACCAGGTTGCCGGCATCCATCACCGTCTTGGCCTGCTTGCCCAGCTCCGTGCCCGCGGCGATTTCCGCGCGCAGCATGTCACCGGTCGAAATGTGGGCGATCCCCAGCTTTTCCTTCAGGCGCGTCGCCTGTGTCCCCTTGCCCGAACCGGGCGGTCCCAACAGAACCAATCGCATTGACCTGACTCCAACGTGTTGAAAACAAAGAAGGTTCGCGCCCCGGACGGACCGGTATCGCTGCACCGCAATAGCGCCACTTTACCGCATCCGGGTAATGTCCCTGCAATGTCCCCTCCCCCGAGCAGGTAGAAGCATGCGCAACGGTACTCTCCTCTACGCCCAGTCCGGCGGTGTCACCGCAGTCATCAACGCCACCGCGGCGGCAGTGATCGAGCAGGCCCGGGCCAAGGGCATCAAGGTGCTGGCCGCCCGCAACGGCATCCTCGGCGCGCTGCGCGAGGAGCTGATCGACACCAGCAAGGAGAGCGCCGCCGCCATCCGCGCCCTGGCCCATACCCCGGGCGGCGCGTTCGGCTCGTGCCGGGTCAAGCTGAAATCGCTGGACGCCGACCGCGCCCGCTACGACCGCCTGCTGGAGGTACTGCGCGCGCACGACGTGCGCTGGTTCCTCTACAACGGCGGCAACGACTCGGCCGACACCGCGCTGAAGGTCTCGCAGCTGGCCAAGGCCTCCGGCTACGACCTGACCTGCATCGGCGTGCCCAAGACCATCGACAACGACCTGGCGGTGACCGACACCTGCCCCGGCTTCGGCTCGGCGGCCAAGTACACCGCCGTATCGGTACGCGAGGCGGCGCTGGATGTGGCGGCGATGGCCGAAACTTCCACCCGCGTCTTCATCTACGAGGCGATGGGCCGCCACGCCGGCTGGCTGGCCGCGGCCGCCGGCCTGGCCGGCAATGGCGACGACGAAGCCCCGCACATCATCCTGTTGCCCGAGCGCGCCTACGACGAGGCGGTGTTCCTGGCCAAGGTGAAGGCGGTGGTCGAGCGCGTCGGCTACTGCGTGGTGGTGGCCTCGGAGGGCATCGCCACTGCCGATGGCCGCTTCGTCGCCGACGCCGGCGGCGGCAAGGACTCGTTCGGCCACTCGCAGCTGGGTGGCGTGGCCGCGCACCTGGCCGGCCGGGTCAAGGATCAGCTGGGCCTGAAGGTACATTGGGCCCTGCCCGATTACCTGCAGCGCTCGGCCCGTCACCTGGCCAGCAGGACCGACTGGGAGCAGGCGCAGGCGGTGGGCAAGGCCGCCGTGCAGCTGGCGCTGAAGGGCCAGAACGGGGTGATGCCGGTGATCGTGCGCAGCAGTGATGCACCGTACCGCTGGAAGATCGAAGCGGCGCCACTGTCGAAGATCGCCAACCACGAGAAGAAGATGCCGGCCGGCTTCATTCGCCGCGATGGCTTCGGCATCACCGCCAAGGCCCGCGCCTACCTCTCACCGCTGATCAAGGGCGAAGCCCCGCTGCCCTACGGCGCCGACGGCCTGCCCAAGTACGTCACGCTGAAGAACGTGGCAGTGAAGCAGAAGCTGCCACCGTTCGAGGGCTGACCCGAAAAAGGGGACGGAGGGGATTACGTCGTATCCGCCCTCTGCCCCCCTTCAGCGCCAGCAAAGGGTTGAATACGACTTAATCCCCTCCGTCCCCTTTCATCGAGGAGCATCATGGCACTGCGTGTTGTTCGACTCGGTACGCCGCGCGCCGATGGCGAGGGCCTGCGCATCGGCACGGTGCGGCGACCGCCGCGTGGCGTGCTGCGCAGCGAGTTCGCCCGGCAGGACTGGTACGACGTCTGGTTCCCGACCCTGGCACCCAGCGCGGAACTGGTGAACCAGGCGCAGGCGGCGCAGGGCGCGGCCCAGTGGAACGCCTTCTTCCGCCACTACAAGGCCGAAATGAAGACGCCGGCTGCGGCCCACGCGCTGGACCTGCTGGCCGCACTGTCGCAGCACAGCGACATCAGTGTGGGGTGCTACTGTGAGGATGAAGCGCATTGCCACCGCAAGGCGCTGCGAGAGCTGCTGATGGCGCGCGGGGCAACGCTGGTCGAATGATGGCAGGGTTGCCAGCCAGCGGCCGGCACTACCTGGATCCGTGCCCGAGGGTCACACTGGATCCACGCCATGGGTGGATTCGCGCTGCCGGACGGCCTCAGTTGCAGGCCTTGCCTTCCATCTGCAACTGCGCGGCAAACATCGTCACCTTCGGGATCTGGCCGGCCGCGGCCTGCTTCTTTGCTTCTTCCAGGTAGATCCGCGACTGGCCCTGTCCGTCCAACGCCTGGCTGTTGTTCACCGGCAGGCGCCAGACGCGCACCACGGCCTGCTGTTCGGGACACGCGACGCTGGGCACGCGGATCACATCATTGAGTTTCCAGCCCTTGTCGGCGCTCGGCTGGGCCTTGGCGTAGTCGACGAAGCGAGCGCGCGGCTGGCACTGTTCGCTGGTGCGCACAGCAGAGAAGCGGTACGGCTCGGCGGCCTGGCCGGTGAACGCGCCCTCCAGGCGTGCGCAGGCCTCGGGAATCTGCCGCAAGGTGTGCACGGCGCCCACCGCCTGCGGTGCACCGACGGCACGTTGCAGTTCCGGGGTCTCGGCGGCCAGTGCCGGTACGGCCGGGACCAGAGCGGCAAGCATCAACAGGGACAGGCGCATGGAGATTCTCCGACAGGACTGTGCGCAGGCTTGCAGAGATTGGCTTAACGGGGTGCAAAGGGCGTGATCGTGCTTTACCCCGAGCGGCAGTCGAGCGGCAGTCGAGCGGCAGTCGAGCAAGCTCGACTCTACGGGGCGGTGAACGCATACTGCAGCCACCAGGGAATGCTGAACACCGCCATACGTCGGACGACCGCCAAGGTCGGTACGGGTTGGTTCCAGGCTGCAGCCCGTCGTCCCCCTCGTGGTGCCGTTCATCGCCACTGGATGCCTACATCCATTCTGCGGAGGGGTCTAATGCTGGAACGTCACGGGCTGTCACTGGCGCTGGGCTGCGCCATCCTCGCAATCCTGTTCGGAATCGTCTCGGCGCGCTGGATCCTGCGCCAACCCACCGGCAATGAACGCATGGTCGCCATCGCCACCGCGATCCAGGAAGGTGCGCGTGCCTACCTCAACCGCCAGTACCTGACCATCGGCGTGGCCGGCGTGGTGCTGTTCGTGCTGGTCGGGGTGTTCCTGAGCTGGTACACCGCGATTGGTTTCGCAGTCGGTGCAGTGCTGTCCGGCGCGGCCGGCTACATCGGCATGAATGTCTCGGTACGCGCCAACGTGCGCACCGCCGAGGCCGCGCGCAACGGCATCAGCGCGGCCATGGACGTGGCGTTCCGCGGCGGCGCGATCACCGGCATGCTGGTGGTCGGGCTGGGCCTGCTGGGCGTGGCCGGTTACTACGCGCTGCTGCTGCGCATGGGCCTGCCGATGGAACAGGCACTGCACGCGCTGGTCGGGCTGGCATTTGGCTCATCGCTGATCTCGATCTTCGCGCGTCTGGGCGGTGGCATCTTCACCAAGGGCGCCGATGTGGGCGCCGACCTGGTCGGCAAGGTCGAAGCCGGCATTCCCGAGGATGATCCGCGCAACCCGGCGGTGATCGCTGACAACGTCGGTGACAACGTCGGCGACTGCGCCGGCATGGCCGCCGATCTGTTCGAGACCTATGCGGTCACCGTCATCGCAACGATGCTGCTGGGCAGCCTGATGCTGGCCGAAGCCGGTGCCAATGCGGTTCTGTACCCGCTGGTACTCGGCGGCGTGTCGATCATCGCCTCGATCATCGGTGCGCTGTTCGTCAAGGTGAAGCCGGGCGGCTCGATCATGGGCGCGCTGTACAAGGGCGTGATCGTCTCCGGCGTGCTGGCCGCGATCGCGTTCTACCCGATCACCACCGGGCTGATGAGCGACAACGTGCACGGGCCGATGGCGCTGTATGGCTGCGCGCTGATCGGCCTGGTGCTGACCGGCCTGATCGTGTGGATCACCGAGTACTACACCGGTACCCAGTACAAGCCGGTGCAGCACGTGGCGCAGGCCTCGACCACCGGCCACGGTACCAACATCATTGCCGGCCTCGGCATCTCGATGAAGTCCACCGCGCTGCCGGTGGTGGCGGTGTGCGCGGCGATCTGGGCTGCATTCGCGCTGGGTGGCCTGTACGGTATCGCCATTGCCGCCACCGCGATGCTGTCGATGGCCGGCATGATCGTCGCTCTCGATGCGTATGGGCCGATCACCGACAACGCCGGCGGCATCGCCGAAATGGCCGAGCTGCCTTCGGAGATCCGCGACATCACCGATCCGTTGGATGCGGTCGGCAACACCACCAAGGCGGTCACCAAGGGCTATGCCATCGGCTCGGCGGCGCTGGCCGCGCTGGTGCTGTTCGCCGACTACACCCACAACCTGCAGGCCGCGCACCCGGGCCAGGAATTCCGCTTCGACCTCAGCGACCACACGGTGATCATCGGCCTGCTGATCGGCGGCCTGATTCCCTATCTGTTCGGCGCGATGGCGATGGAAGCGGTCGGCCGCGCCGCCGGTGCGGTGGTGGAGGAAGTGCGCCGCCAGTTCCGCGAAATCCCCGGCATCATGCAGGGCACCGGCAAGCCGCAGTACGACAAAGCGGTGGACATGCTGACCCGCTCGGCGATCCGCGAAATGATCGTGCCTTCGCTGCTGCCGGTGGCGGTGCCGGTGGTGGTCGGCCTGCTGCTGGGGCCACGCGCACTCGGCGGCCTGCTGATCGGCACCATCGTCACCGGCCTGTTCGTGGCCATTTCGATGACCACCGGCGGCGGCGCCTGGGACAACGCCAAGAAGTACATCGAGGATGGCCACTTCGGCGGCAAGGGCAGCGAGGCGCACAAGGCCGCGGTGACCGGCGATACCGTCGGTGACCCGTACAAGGACACGGCCGGCCCGGCGATCAACCCGCTGATCAAGATCATCAACATCGTGGCGCTGCTGCTGGTGCCGCTGCTGTAAATAGCCTTCTGTAGAGCAAAGCCCATGCTCGGCTCTACGCATTGCGGGGTCGGAGAACAGCCGAGCATCGGCTCGGCTCTACAAGGTCAACGCCCGCGCAGGAAGAACGACACCGGCACCATCACCTGCACCGGGTCGCCGGCCACTTCGGCCGGCGGCGCCGGCACCGGGTTGGCGCGCTGCACGGTGTCCAGCGTCTCCTGGTCAAGCAGCGCGAAGCCGCTGCTGCGGCCCAACGTCAAAGCGAAGACGGCGCCATCTCGCGCCACCGCGAAGCGCACGTAGACCACACCCTGCTGGCGCAGTCGCTCGGCCTGGCGCGGATAGCGCCGGTGCTTCTGCAGATGTCCCAGCAGGCGGCCTTCCCAGGTCGCCTCGGCACGGCTGCGCTCGCCGGCGGTGGTCTGCGGCGCGGTATAGCGCGTAGCCGCATCGGCGGCGACCTGCGGCGGTGCGCTGGTCTGCGCGACATTGGCCTCGGCGGTGTCCGGCGAAGGCATCGGCTCGGGCGTACGCGGCGGCGCCAGCTCACCCTGGGGCTGCACAGGCACCTTGGGCTGTTCGCGCGGTGGCGGCGTGGGCGCCTGCCGCTGCTGTTGCTGCTGCTGCAGTGGTCCCGTCGCCACTTCGCGCGGGGGCGCTGGAGGCGCCTGTGCCATCGGTGCCAACTCCAGCATCAATGCAGCGGGCGGCGCAGTCGCGGCCGGCGCAGGCGCAGGTGCCGCCCACCAGCACGCCGCACCGATCAGCAGTGCATGCACCAGCAGCACGATCGCCAGGCTGGTCGCCCAGCGCCGCAGTCCGCTCATCGTGTGCCCTGCTCCAGGCCAACCAGCGCTACCTTCAGGTAGCCGGCAGCGCGCAGCGCATCCAACGTGGCCATCAGCTCACCGTAAGGCACGCGGGTATCGGCGCGCAGGAACAGGCGCTGTGCGGTGTCGCCATGGGTAGCGGCCTGCAACGCCGCCGCCAGCCCGTCGCGCGCTACCGCCTGCTCGCCCACGCGCAGCGACAGATCGGCCTGCACGGTCACATACACCGGCGCCTGCTCCGGCGGCGTGGCGCTGGCACTGCTGGCCGGCAGCTGCACCGGCACTGACACCGTGGCCAGCGGCGCGGCCACCATGAAGATGATCAACAGCACCAGCATCACGTCGATGAAGGGCGTGACATTGATCTCGTGCGCTTCTTCGGGGGCATCGTCGCGGTCGGAGGCGGTTCTGATCGCCATCGTCGTACCTCAGTGCACCGCGCGCAGCGGTGCCGCTGCGTTACGCGGAACGGCACGATCAAGATCGCGCGAGACCAGCTGCTGTACCGCGGCAGACAGGTCGCCGAGCAGTCCACGCAGACCGGCCAGCACACGGCTGAAGTGGTTGTAGACCAGCACCGCCGGAATCGCTGCGACCAGGCCCAGCGCGGTCGCCAGCAGGGCCTCGGCAATACCCGGCGCAACCACGGCGAGGTTGGTGGTGTTGCTGTGGGCAATGCCGATGAAGCTGTTCATGATGCCCCACACCGTGCCGAACAGGCCGACGAACGGGGCCACCGCACCGATGCTGGCGAGTACGCCGATGCCGCGCCGCTGCTGTCGCGCCGTTTCCAGCTCGATGCGATCCAGCCGCGACGCCACTCGCTCCTTGATGCCCTCGCAACGGCCCAGCCCCTGCGATAGTTGCAGTTCGGTACGCGCAGCCTCCAGCATCGCCAGCGCGCTGCCCCGCTGCAGGCTTTCCGCTTCGCTCTGCACCGGCAACTGTGCGGACTGCAGCAACAGCGCGCGCGCCGCACGCAACTGCTTCGCCTGCCGGGCCAGTTCCCAGCCCTTGGCCAGCAGCACGGTCCAGGTGGCCAGCGATGCCAGCGCGAGGGCGATCATCACCGCCTTCACCACCACGTCGGCGGCCAGGTACATACCCCACGGGGTCAGTGCGGGGGCGGCCACGGGGGCCAGGTCAGCAAGCAGCATCATCTCGGGTTCCATCAGCATCAGGGGATGCGCCACGGCGACGGGCCGCGCGCGCATCGTTGAGATCGTCCACTTCCACCAGCGGCGTGGCTTCAATGCGCGGTGCAGGGCGACTGAGCACATAGCCGGCGCTGACCGCGAAGAACAGGCCCACGCCCAGCAGCAGGCGCCATGACGGATGCGCACCCCAGCAGAACAAGGCGAAGCCCACCGCCATGCCGGCGCTGGCGAACGCCTTGCCCTTGCGCGACACCGCGCCCTGTTCGCGCCACAGCCGCAGCGACGGGCCGTAGCGCGGATGGGCCAGCAGGCGCTGCTCGAACTTCGGCGAGCTGCGCGCGAAGCAGCCCACCGCCAGGATCAGGAAGATCGTGGTGGGCATCACCGGCAGCAGTGCGCCGATCACGCCGAGGCCGACCATCACCCAGCCCAGTGCGAACCAGAGCCAACGCATCAGCGGCACGCCCGCACGCGACGGGCGTGCATCAGTCGAACTCGACTTCAACGTGACCGTGCACACTCCGGAAGGCGGCATCGGCGGCCTCGATCACCTGCTGCTCCTGCTCGGCGTCCAGCGGCACGGCATCCAGCGCGGCGGTGAACTCACGCCAGTGGCGTGCGGCGCCATCCGGATGGGCAGCCAGGTGGCGGGCGCCGAAATCGCGGTCCAAGCCGAGCTTGTTGGCCATCTTGTACAGCACGGTGCCGCCAAGATTGGAGCCTTCGGCCACGTACAACCAGCCCAGGGCGGCCGGCAACGGCAGGTCGGTGGGCAGGGCGGTGATATCCGCGCCCGGCACGGTCTGCTCCAGATCCTGCAGGTCGCGCGCCACCTGGGTCAGGCGACGGCGCTCGGCCAGGTCCGGCAGCAGGGCATCCAGTGCCGGGTTGGCGTACAGCGCGTCGATGCTGCGGTGGAAGCGGTACTGCACGCGCAGGAAGCGGGCGAAGTTGCTGCGGTCGGCGAAGATGTCACCGGCCATGATGCGCTTGTCCAGGGCGCCGTGGCTGTCGCGGGTGGCGGCCTTGAGCCGCAGGCTGCGGCTGTCTTCGGGAGCGATATGTGCGTTCATGGGGAAATGCCAGGGGGTCGTCCTGCTGTAGACGTTCCGCGCGGGGCTTTCCCCAAGGCCATGTGCGCCGATAATGGGCATCCTCCTTCTTCCGCCAGGAATAGACGATGATCACCACCGAACCGCGCATGACCAACCTGTTCCTGCAGCTGGGCCTGGATGCCAGCGCCGAGGGCATCGCCCGCTTCATCGGCGAACACCAGCTGGCCACCGATGTGGAAGTGGTCGAGGCACCTTACTGGAGCGATGCCCAGCGCCAGTTCCTGTCTGAATCGCTGCAGGCCGATGCGGCGTGGAGCACCGTGGTGGATGAACTGAACGAGGCGCTGCACGAGGATGCGGTGAAGGCCGCGACCGGGTTGTGACCCGATGGGGTCAGAGCCCTTTCCACGGGAAAGGGATCCGACCCCGTTGATCAGTACTTCCAGGTCAGCGCCAGGCGCGCGGTGCGGCCCGGTGCCGGCATCACGCCCAGGGCCAGCGGGTCCAGGTAGTAGCGGTCGGTCAGGTTGTCCACGCCCGCCTCCACCGACCACTGGTCGTTGAAGTTCCAGCTGGCGAACAGGTCGACCAGCGTGTTCGGACGGTACAGCTGCTGGATCGCCGACAGGCCCACGTTCCATTCCTTGTCCAGCTTGCTGATCGGGCCGGCGTTGTGGACCACGCGGGTACCGAAGGTCAGGCGCTCGTCGAACAGGCGCGCGCCCAGGGTCAGGTTGACCATGTAGCGCGGCGGGTTCTGCGTGTTGGTGTACGAGCCCTCGAAGCCGCCATCCACGCAGTTGGGCGTGTTGGCCAGCTCATCGTTCCTGCGCTGCGCGCCATAGGCACGACGCTCGGCAGCGATGTCCGGCGCGCAGGTCTTGGCCTTGAAGTAGTAGTGCGCGGACAGATCGGCGAACAGTTTGCCGCTGTCATAGCTGGACTGGAACTCCATGCCCGAGACCTTGAACTGATCGACGTTGCGGATCAGGCCAGCCGACAGCGTGCGGTAGTCGCGGGTGATCAGATCGTCGATGCGGGTATCGAAGTAGGCCAGCTTCAAAGCCAGGCGGTCGCCTGCGGCGAACAGGTCGTAGCGGATCGTGCTGGCACCGATCTCCCAGCTGTGCGCGGTTTCCGGCTTCAGTTCGCCCACCGGCTTGGCGGCGGTGAACAGGCCCAGCGTGGTCTCGAACAGGCTCGGCAGCTTGGTGCCTTCGGCGTACTTCACGTAGACCATGGTGTCTTGGCTGAAGCGGTAGGCCACGCTGGCGGTCGGCGAGAAGGCGCTGTCGCGGCGCCGGATCGGCTGCGACCAGGTCCAGCTGACCGGCACTTCCAGATCCTGTGGCGCATCGGCATCGAAGAAGTTCCAGCCGCCAATGTCGGCCACCGTGCCCTTCTTGTACGGCGAAGCCAGCAGCGATTGCTGGGTGAAGTTGCCATTGGCGTCCGGGTACCAGTTCAGCAGCGCGATGCGCTTGGCCCGCCACGACGGCAGCGCCGGGTTGCCATTGAGCAGTTCGGTGTAGCGGTACTGGCCCTGCACGGCGAACGCATCGGCAGTGGCCAGGCGGTTGCGGTCGTGCACGTCCACGCGGTTCCAGCGGCCACCGGCCAGCAGCTCCCAGTGTTCGTCAGGCTGCCACTTCAGCGAAGCCACCGCGCTGTATTCCTTGCGTTCGGCGTTGCGCAGGAAACGGTTGTTGACCAGATCATCGTGCATGACCGGACCGGAACTGCCGGGTGCGATGTCCTCGTCGCTGTACGACAGGCCGTAGTCAAGCGTGAACGCACCGGCACGGGTATCGAACCGCGAGGTGTTGCTGGCATCCACGCCGAAGCGCTTCTGCCGCAGCGGGTTACGGTAGGCGTCCTTGTAGCCGGGATCGCCACTGAAAGTGGGGGCGTCGTACCACTCGGTGCGGCGGTCGAAGTACCACGGGGTGATGCCGGTGAGGCTGTTGTACATCACGCTGTCGGCGTCGGTGTACCAAGCATTGACGCGCAGATCGACCCACTCGCTGTCCGGATTGAAGCGGTAGCGCAGGCTGTAGCTGTCCATGTCGACATGGCCCGGATCCCACTGCGGGATGCGGTCGCGGTCGACGCGGATGATCTGCGAGGCCATGATCTCGCCGGCCGTGCCTTCATAGCGGCGATAGCCCGCTTCCAGGGTCTGCGCATCATCGATGCGCCAGGTGCCCTTGAGCAGCGTGGACTTCGAGCGCGAGGAGGTGTTGAACACTTCGGTGCGCGGCGGATTCAGTGGCGCCAGCGTGCGACGCGTCTGCGGGAAATCGTCGTAGCCGTGCTTGCCCGAGAAATAGTTGCCATTATCGCGGTAGGCGTAGGCGGCCACCAGATCGAAACGATCCCAATGCCCGGCGCCGGCCACGTTGAAGAACTGGCTGCCGGTGGCGCTGCGATCGCTCCGCGGCGCGGCACTGTAGGCCGGCAGGTTGTTGGCACTGGCGTTGGCCAGGCCACCACGCACGCGCACGCCGAAATCGCGGCCTTCGCGCAGCACGTCACCCACCTTGAGCGTTTCCATCTCCACGACACCACCGATGCCGCCGGAGGCGTTGGCCTGCAGGCTCGGGCCCTTGGTGATGGTCAGGCTGGAGATCAGATCCGGATCGAGGTAGCTGCGCTGGGATTGGCCGGCATAGCCGCGATAGGTGTCCATGCTGGACTGGCCGCCGTCGATGATCACCGGTACGCGGCTCTGGCCCTGGATGCCACGGATGTTGACGTCGAAGCCGTTGCCCACGCGCGGATCGCCGGCGGTGACACCGGCCACGCCCTTGACGATGTCGCCATTGGAGGTGCCACGGAAGCGTTCCAGGTGCGTGCGGTTAAGCGTGGTGGTCGAGCCGACGCTGCGGTAGCTGTCGAGCAGCCGCGCCTCGTCGCTGCCACCATCGCTGTCGACGCGGTCGCCGGCCACGCTCAGCGTGTCGGTGACGATCACGCCACCGTCGGCCTGCGCCGGGGCGGCCGCTTCCAGGGTGACCGCCTCGGCGCCGACCCGGCGCACCACCAGGCCACTGCCCTGCAACAACTGTTGCAGTGCTTCGCTGGCCGACAGGCTGCCGCTGACTGCCCGCGAGGTCACCCCCCGCGCCAGGGTGGCCGGATAGACCACCTGCACGCCGGACTGGCGCATGTAGCTGCGCAACGCTTCATCCAATGGCTGCGCCGGGATGTCGTAGCGCTGCTGGGCAGCGTGGCTGCCGGCGGCACTCTGCGCCCACACCGACGGTGCGGCGCTGGCAAGGCCGGCGGCGAGCAGGGCGATGCACAGGCGGGACGGGCGCAGCGCGCGGCCCGGACGATGGGAATCGAACATGGGGGAACCTGTCAGGTAATCGGTGCCGCAGGGCGCGGCGTCATCCGCAGGAAGTGCGGACACGGCGACGTACGTGGCGGCGGCGGGTACGTTCGCGGGGTAAGACGGGTGGGACGGTCAGAACCCCAAGAGCGATTCGCGGTCGTGGTGTGTGCCGACCGTTGGTCGGCACAATGGGATCACCGCGATGATCATCCACGCATGGCGTGGTTCTACTGGACGATGGCGACACCGAACGGCAAGCGGGTGACCTGCAACCCGGCGGTTGCTGCCAGCGCATCCAGCGCCTGTTCCGGGCGATCGATGCGCAGCGCGGCACTCACTGCGGGCAGCCGCGACAGATCGCCGCGCACGAAGGTCGGGCCGGCACGGTAGCGGCCGACCCGTTGCACAGCGTCGGCGACACTGGCCTGCTCCAGCAGCAGCTCGCCCTGCCGCCACGCGCCCACGCTGTCAGCCGCCATGTCGGCCAGGCGCGTCACTGCGCTGTGCTCGTCATAGGCCGCACGCTGGCCCGCCTTCAGGTAGGTCCAACCGCCATCGGCCGGGCTGGCCACGCGCACCCTGCCCTGCCCGACCTGGGTTTCCACCCGATCATCGCCGCGGGCCACGCTGAAGGCGGTGGAAATGTCCTCAACCACGCCGTTGCCGGCCTGCACGCTGAATCGCCGCTGCGCATCCGGACTGACCTCGAACCAGACACGACCGCGCAGCAGCTCCACCTGCCGCGCATCTGCATCGAAGTGCACGGCGATCGCGCTGTCGGCATCGAGTACCGCACGGCTGCCGTCGGGCAGGTGCACGCTCTGTACGACGTGCGTGCTGCGATGGTCGGCCTGCAGTCGCAACCAGGCTTCCGGCCAGGCCACCAGCATCGCCAGCGCGGCCGCCGCCGCCATCGCCCAGCGCAGGCGTTGCGGCCGACGCCGCACGGCGCGGGCCGCCTGCGGGCGCGGACCGACACCGCGCCACAGCGCGCGCTCGTGCTCGAACGCGCGGCGATGGCCCGGCTGTGCCAGCCAGCGCTCGAACGCCTGCATGCGCGCGTCGCTGTGGTCGCCCGAGGCCAACCACGCGATCCAGCCCCGGGCCTGTTCGGCCAGGGCATCGTCATTGGCGGCGGGCAGCATGTTCGGCGGGCTCATCGGCTGGCGGACAGGCGCATTCAAGCGCGGGCGGGGGAACTAGACCGCATCCACGGTCCAGTAATCAAGACGTTGCAGCGGGGAATGTCCCCAAGGCGGCGCGATCATCGACCGCTGCGCGCCCACGCCAGTCGTTGCAGCGCGGTGCGCACATGGTTTTCGATGGTGGTCACCGACACACCCAGGCGGCGTGCGATCTCGGCCTGGGTCAGGCCCTGCAGGCGGTTGAGCCGGAAGATCGTGCGGGTGGGTTCGGGCAGATGGCTGGCGGCATCCAGCACACGCTGCAGCTCATCCTGGGCCATGGCCTGCTCCTCGGTCGAGATCACCTCGTCCGGGCCCCACAGGTAGTGGTCGGCCAGCAGTCGATTGCGGCGGGTGGATTCGCGGCCGTGGTCGGTGGCCAGGTTGGCCGCCAACCGGTACAGATAGGCGCGTGGGTTGTCGATGGCCTGGCTGTCATCGACCCCGCGCGCCTTGAACCAGACCGCCTGGATCACGTCCTCGGCGCCGTTGTCGCCGCCGAGGATCCGCTGAACGCGGCGCAGCAGCGCCGGCCGCTCGCGGATCAACAGTTCGGTGAGGGTGACGGCATTGGAGGACATGCGCGGAGCCGGGACGGACGGGAGGCGCCGCGCATGCTACTCCGTTAATGCGAATCAGTCACGTTTGCATTGACGCCACAGGCACTACAGGCAATCGACCAGCGCGTCGTATGTGTTCTGCCCGGTGCCCGGCAACGGCGCATGCAAGGCGTCGTCCGCCGAACCCGCCTCCCACACCTCCAGCAGCTGGCTCAGCGGGGTTCCGGGCGCCACCGGCAGCACACAGGCATAGCTGCCCAGATCGACGTCGATCCGGCCGATGTTGCGCACCCAGGTATCACTGCCGGCAAAGGTCCAGACGCAGCTTCCAACCACGCCGGTATCGCGCCGCACCGAACAGCGCAGGCGCATCGCCCATAGGTTGTAGTACTGCCCCTCGCAGAAGGTGTCGCCGCAGATATTGTCGAAGCCGCGCACCAGGCGGCGTTCGGCGGCCAGAAATCGCTCATGGCCCATGGCAGGGGCGGGGTAATCACGCGCGTCCACGTACGCAGGACCCGCTTGCGCGGCACCGGCGATCAGAAGCAGCATCGCGACCCGCAGGGTTGATTCGGGGATGATCCGCATCAGCCTGCCCTCCCCAGCGGCCGCAGGCAGGCGGGCAGCACCTCGAACAGCCCGTGGTCGAGGCCGGGCAGCGGTGCGGTCAGGCCACCGGGGGCCTCCAGCGCGGCATGGAACGCCTCGACGGGCACGCCGGGCTGCAATGCCAACTGGCAGGTCCAGCGCCCGTTGTCGACCTGTACCTCCCCGCTGTCGGCGTGCACCGAAAGCTCGCTGGCGGCGATCACCCAGACGCAGCGCTGTACGGTGCCCCGGTGGGCCAGCACGGCGCAGCGGAATTCCATTACCCGGTAGTTGCTGTAGTCGCCCTCGCACCAGGTATCGGCGCAGATCGCGTTGAACTCGCGTGCCAGGGCCGCTTCCAGACCGTAGGCCCGGTCCCAGTTGGCCTCCGGCTGCGGGTAGTCGATCAGGTCCACATGTGGCCCGCGTGCCAGGCCGGGTAACGGGACAAGCAGTGCGATGGCGGCACAGCACAAGGTCTTCCAGCGCATGACAGGACTCCTTGGGGATGAGTCATCAGCCTGCGCCGCGCCACCCGCCATCCCCATCAGGGAAGCCCCTGCCGACGGGTGGTCCAGCACCGCGACGGGCGGTGGGAACACCGCCCCTGCACGGCGCCCGGCAAAGGCATAAAATGGGGGGCTATCCGTCTATATCCCCACCTGGAGCACACCATGGGTCTGGAACTCGTCTCGCCCGGCAAGAACCCGCCGGAAGAAATCAACGTCATCATCGAGATCCCGAAGGACTCGGAGCCGGTGAAGTACGAAGTGGACAAGGAAACCGGCGCAATCTTCGTCGACCGCATCCTGTCCACCCCGATGCGCTACCCGTGCAACTACGGCTATGTGCCGAGCACCCTGTGTGGCGACGGTGACCCGGCCGACGTGCTGGTGGTGCTGCCGCTGCCGCTGGTGCCGGGTTCGGTGGTGCGCTGCCGTCCGGTCGGCGTGCTGAAGATGAGCGACGAGGCCGGCAGCGACGAGAAGATCCTGGCGGTGCCGGTGTCGAAGATCTTCAGTGGCTACGCCCACGTCGAAGACATCGCCCAGGTCTCCAGCCACTGGCTGGAGCGCATCGGCCACTTCTTCGAGCACTACAAGGACCTGGAAAAGGGCAAGTGGGTGAAGCTTGATGGTTGGGGCGGCGCCGCCGAGGCCAAGCAGATCCTGGTCGAGGCGCACCAGCGCCATCTGGACAGCAAGGCCTGAGCCTGAACCGGATCGCTCCGGCAGGCCCTGCCGGAGCGATGCGGGTCACGTTTCATGACGACGGCACATCACTCTTGCCGCCGTATTAGGTAAATTGCGTCACTTCACACGTCGTCGACATCCATCGTCGAGACAGCCAGGGGAATGTGTCGTGCGTATTCTGCTTGTTGGGGATGCAGCCAGCCTGCCGGCTGAGCTGACCGAATTCATTGCCGATCTTGGGGAAGACTGGCAACCGCTGACCGCCACCGATGGCCACAGCGCGATGAGCGTGGTGGCTGCGCAGGGCGTGGACGCGGTGATCGTCTGCCCGCAGCTGCCCGATCTCAATGCCACCACGCTGCTGGGCCAGATCCGGACCTTGCGCCCGGAGACCATCCGCATCGCGCTGATCGATGCCCAGCATGGCAACCGGCCACCGCCGGCACGCCTGATCGGCGTCGCCCACCGCTTCCTGCCGCTGCCACTGGCGCCGGAAGTGCTGCTGGAAGCACTGACCAGCCTGGAAGAGCTGCGCGAGGTGCTGGACAGCCCGCGCCTGCGCGATGCCATCGGCCGTATCGAGAAGCTGCCCTCGCCGCCGCATCTGTACCTGAGCCTGACCCAGGCGCTGGAACATGACGACGACGCCGACAGCGCCGACGTGGCCAAGCTGGTCGCTGCTGATCCGGCGATCGCGGCCAAGGTGCTGCAGCTGTCCAATTCGGCGTTCTTCAGCCAGGGCCGCACCATCGCCGACCTGCGCACCGCAGTGACCCGCCTGGGCCTGTCCACCCTGCGCGACCTGGTTCTGGCCAGCGAAGTGTTCTCGGCACCAACGCTGTCGGCGGCCGAGCGCAACTCGTTGCAGCAGCGTGCCCTGCTCGCCTCGCGGCTGGCGGCACGGCTGCTGCCCGAATCCAGCGCCGAGCTGGGCGCGACCGCCGCGCTGCTGGCCGACATTGGCCTGCTGCTGCCGGGCGTGCGCAACGAGCGCAGCGAACCCTCGCTGGCCGGCGATGCCCGCCCCGGACACGCCGAGGCCGGCGCCTACCTGCTGGGCCTGTGGGGCCTGCCGATGCCGATCATCGAAGCGGTGGCATTCCATCTGCAGCCGCAGCGCGCCAACACGCGCAGCTTCTGGGTGACCGGCGCGGTGCACGTGGCGCTGGCGCTGGTCAACGGCGATCCGGTGGATGAGGACTACCTGCAGCGCGCAGGTGTACTGAACCGGCTGCCACAGTGGCGCGAGCATGCCAACGCGCTGATGGGCCTGGTGCCCAGCGACGCCTGAGCGGCGGCCCAACCGGCACGGACAATCGCAGGGCGCATCCAACGGGTGCGCCCTTTTTCGTGGCCCGCGCACGCGCATTCCTGCAAAAGAAAGAGGGCGGACCTTGCGGCCCGCCCTCCTCATGTTGCTACCGCACTTCGATGGATCAGAAGCGCTGGGTGTACTTCATGTACAGGAAGCGACCCACATCGAAGCCGCCGTAGTAGGCGAACGCCGAGTTCGGAGCCGAGTACTGCAGCGAACCCTTGTGGTCGAACACATTGTTCGCGCCCAGGGCGACGGTTGCATCCCACGGCGCCTTCCAGCTGACCTGCAGGTCGTGGAAGGTGTTGGAACCGGTGTGACGCAGCGGATCGCTCTCGCCGTTGGCCATGTGGTTCGGGGCATCGCACCAGCCGTCGTCCAGCGAGATGCAGCTTTCCTTCATGCCGGAGTAGTAGCGCGCGGTGTAGTTCACACCGAAGTCGCCGTACTGCCAGTTCACGCCCAGGTTCGAACGGACGCGGAACAGGCCCGGCTCGCTGACGCGGCCGATCATGATGTTGTTGCCGGCGCTGTTCTGGCCCTGCTCGTCGTACTTGGAGGTGTAGCTGGTGGTCCAGTCGATGCTGAACTGACCGATGGCCAGTTCCGGCAGGCGGTACTTGACGCCCAGGTCGTAACCTTCGGTCTTCATCTTGCCGAGGTTGGCGGTGCCGTAGGTGATCGCACTGACGTGGCCGTCAGCCGCACGGGTCACGCTCGAGCAGCGATCGGCATTGCCCAGCACGTAGCAGTCACGCAGGATGCGGTCGACGCTGTCAGCGATGATCATGTCGCTGATTTCGTACTTGTACCAATCCAGCGACAGGTCCAGGCCCTGCACCCAACGCGGGCTCCACACCAGGCCGAAGGTGGTGCTCTTGGAGGTTTCCGGCTTCAGGTTCGGGTTGGCACCGGAGATGAACTGGTCACCCGACTGGCACGGCAGAGTCGAGCATTCCTTGCCACCCTGGCCCAGCTGCACGTAGTTGGCCGGCACGCCTGCGCCGGAGCACGCTGCGTTGCCTGCAACGCTGCCCGGAGCCTTCACGCCGCACGGATCGATGTACGACTCGAAGCTCGAGCTCAGGCCACCGTACAGGTCGCTGATGGTCGGAGCACGGAAGCCCTCGGCGTAGGTGCCGCGGACCAGCAGTTCATCCAGCGGACGCCAGGTCAGGCCGAACTTGCTGTTGGTGGTGCCACCGAAGTTGCTGTAGTCCGAATAACGGCTGGCAACGTTCAGGGTCAATTCCTTGGCGAAGGCCATGTCGGCCAGCAGCGGCACGTTCAGTTCGAGGTAGACCTCGTTCAGATCGTACTCACCACGGGTCGGCTTCTGGCCCAGGCCGGTGGACTGGCCCGACTGCGCGAAGGCATCCGGCACGTAGCTGCCTTCTTCCTTGCGGTGCTCGACACCCAGGGCGAAGCCCAGGTCGCCGGCCGGCAGGGAGACGATGGCACCCGACAGGTTGGCGGTGAAGCTCGTGGTCTTGGTCACACCACGGGTGGTGAAGGTCGGGAACAGGAAGTCCTGCAGCTCCTGGTTCGCCAGCGAACCCTGACCGTCAACGCCGTACGGCAGCAGCGGGTTCCACGGACGGCAGTCGCCCAGGATCGGGTTGGCCGCGGTACCGCAGCGGGCAACGCCGCCGGCATCGATGAACGACGGGCCCAGGGCCTGGCGTGCACCGATCAGGCTCATGTCACCACGGTTGCTCTTGATCGACTCGTTGCGGTTCCACAGCGCGCCGACATCCCAATCGAAGGTCTTGCCGCCCAGCTCGAAGAAGCCGGTCAGGGTCGGGGCGAAGCGCAGGGTCTTCAGCTGGCTGTCAGTGGTACGCGGCACTTCCCACAGGCGACGGCGGAAGCTGAGGTCCTGGCCGACCGGGTTGAAGGCGCTGGCGGCCGACAACGGGGTCTTGATCGAATTGGACGCGGACTGGTACGGGTAACCGGCGATCTGCTGGAACGTCTGACGCTCGTTGTAGAGCACGTCGGTGTTCAGGCTGATCGAATCGGTGAAGTCGTAGGTGCCGTTGATGTAGACCGACTTGCGCTTCACACCGGTGAGCAGGGTCATCTGCTCGTTCGAGTTGGCGAACTCGTCTTCGGTGATGGCGTGGTAGTCGTTCGGGTTCTTCGGATTGCCACCCGGGTTCAGGGTCTGCCACACGGCGCTCGACTTGGTGCAGTCGTACAGCTTCGGGTTGCACCAGCTGCCGTTCTGGCTGATCGGGCTCCAGTCAGCCGAGGTCGAGTTCGGACCCAGCGAGCCGTCACGGCTGTACCAGCGGTCCTTGGCCCACACCGGGTCCTGCTTGGAGTACTCGGCCGACAGGGTCAGGCTGCCGCGCTCGCCGCGGGCACCGAGGGTCATCGAGTAGGTTTCGGTGTCGCCGTCGCCCTTGCCGTACTGGCCGACGTAGACGTTGGCTTCGCCGCCGTCGAAGTTCTTGCGGGTGATCACGTTGACCACGCCGGCAATGGCGTCGGAACCGTAGATCGACGAAGCGCCGTCCTTCAGGATCTCGATGCGCTCAACGGCCGACATCGGAATCTGGCTCAGGTCCTGCAGGCCCGAGGTCGAAGCGCCCAGGCGCTTGCCGTTCATCAGCACCAGGGTGCGCTCGGCGCCCAGGTTGCGGATGTCGACGTAGTAGCCGCCCACGTTCTCGCCCGAAGCCAGCGATTCCGAGCGCGAGATGGCCGGGGAGCCGGCCGAGGTCAGGTTGTTCAGCACGTCGGCGACGCTCGAGAAGCCCTGCTTTTCCAGGGATTCACGGGTCATCGTCAGGATCGGCTGCTGGGTTTCCACCGAGGCGCCGCGGATGCGCGAGCCGGTGACCGAAATACGGTCCAGATCGGTGGTGCCCTTTGCTTCCTGGGCGGAAGCAAAGGCCGGCGCCAGCGCCAGCGCAATGCCGGCCGGCAGCAAGCCGAACCGCACTGCGGGATTACGAACGTTCATCAATCTCTCCAAGGTACGTGTTAGCAGCGTGTTAAAACACCCCAGCACGTTACGATTGCGTTGCAGCGCTGTATTTGCGCGAACCAACCAGAGACTTTGCAGATTGTGGCGGGAGCAAGCCGCCGTTCTCCCTGAAGCGCGATGCGGACTGGCCGTAGCGGGCGCGGAACGCACGCGCGAAGCTGCAGCAGTTGTCGAAACCGCTGGCGGCAGCGACCTCGCCGACCATCATGTCGGTGTCACGCAGCAGATCGGCGGCGCGCTCAAGGCGCAACCGCGCCGAAAGCGACTGCGGGCTTTCCTCGTACAGGCTCTGGAACGTCTTGGAGAGATACCAGCTGGAGAAGTTGGTCAGCTCGGCCAGTTCGCCGATGCGTACCACGCGGTGGCTGTTGCCCTCCAGGTACAGGCGGGCGCGCTGCATGCGGCCGAACACCTGCCGCTTGCGGCTGCGCGAGCGCCCCGGGCAACGCTGCACGTTGTCGGCCAGGCCGCGCTGCAGGCCAGCCAGATGCAGCAGCAACGGGCGCAGTGCCTGTGCCGGCATGCCACTGGCCAGCGCATCGCGCCACAGCCGCAGCGCCACGCGGGCATCACTGCGGTTCATGCGACCGCGACCGGCATACAGACCGCAGTCGGCCATCTCGGCCAACACCCGAAGCGCCTCGACGTTCAGGTTCAGGCCGATGCACAGCCCATTGCGACCGGCCTGCACCAACGGACGTGATTCCTTCTCGAAGGCGATCCACTCGCCCTGGCGCAGGCGGAAACGTCCCTCCTTGGCCTCGACCCACGAACTGCCACGCACCTGCATCCAGACAGTGAAGCTGGTGCCGGCGGTCTGCAGGCTGCCCAGCCGGGCCACGCCTAGGCAGGTCGGCGCGGCATCGTCGGGCGCGCGATCCAGGGAGACGGTTTGGCCACGATCGGCCAGCGAGAGTTGACGCATGGGGCACCACGGATTTGCCTAGCACAGGCCTCCGTTTTGCCAAATCAGGCGGGTCCGCGTCAGGAAAGTCGGACGAGATCGCCACGAATTCGCGACGAGATCGCGACGAAGAAATTACGAAGGCCCATTTCCCTTGAACAACAACAACTTGGAGAACGCGGGGAACAGTGCCGGGGCACGCTCGGGTAAACGCATCACGCCGATGTCGGCGCCGTCACTGACCGCCATCGCCACGAACAGGTCATGTCCGTCAGCGCTGGCGCTGAGCCCGTTGCCTGCGCTGAGCCGCTGCGTGTCCAGGCAGTGTTCGGGTTGCTCGTGACCGGCCTGGATCCGTATCAACGTGGTGCCACAGGCGGTGGATGTGCCGAGATAGCCGATCGCATTGCTGCCGGCCACCGTCCAGGCCCGGTACCGCCAGCGGCTGGGCCGGTCATCACTGATCTGCTGCACGCTGGCTGGCGACAACACCGCATCGGCCGACCACAGACCACTGGCGGCCAGGCGGGTGAACAGCACCCGTCCGGTGCTGCGGTCGAAGCGCGCCTGCGAGACGCCATCGACACTGCCCAAGCGGCGCCATGGCTGCACGCTGCGGTCGTACAGGCTCAGCCGGATGCGCTGGTCGGCATCACGTTCGACCACCAGCAGCTGCTCCGGTGTCGCGCCATAGAGGGCCTGCAGCGGCTGCTCGCCGGGCACCGGCAACGGCTGCAGGCGTTCATCGCGCGGAGCAATCTCGTAGACCACGGTCCTGCCGTGCTCATCGCGGCCCACCACCAGCAACTGGCGGCTGTCGGCCGACCAGTCCGGCGCCTGCCGCGCTTCCGGACGCAGCCCTTCGATCGGTCGCAGCGAGTCGGGGCGCTGCATGTCGGCCCACCACAGGGCGAAACTGCCGGAACGATCGGAGGTGAACACCAGTTGGCGCCCGTCCGGTGCCGCCATCGGCTGGCCATCGCGGCCGCTGGAGGCGAACAGGCGTTCGGGTTCGCCATTGCCCTGCATCGGCACCTTGAACACGCCGAACTGCGCGCGGCGGTGAACGAAGGCGAGCATGCCGCCACGGCGCGACACGGCCGGCCACTGCGCATCATCCAGGCCCGCATCGCGCAGCGTGCGGCGCTCCACATCCAGGTAATAGAGCCGGGCTTCGCTGTCGACGCGGCGGCCAAACACGATGGTGCGGCCATCGTCCAGCCAGGCCCAACCGCGCAGCTCGGCCGCTTCGTTGGTGAGGCGCTCGGGTGTTCCGCCATTGGCCGGCACACGCCACAGATCGCCCAGCTGCGGGTTGCGCACGAACACCAGCCACTGCCCGTCCGGCGAATAGCGTGGCGCGTAGTCGAAATCATCCTGGTCCACGCCGTAGTCCAGCGCGCGCCACTGCCCGCTGCCGAGGTCCAGCACGCGGATGCCGCGATGCGCATAGCGCCCGACCATGCTGCCGAACACCAGGCCACGGCCATCGGGCGTCCAGTCGAAGCTGAGCAGTTCAGTGCCATCGCAGCGCGTGGCCTGGCGCAGTGCGCCACCGGTGGCGCTGGCTACCAGCACCTGGCAGCCGCCATCGGCGGAGAACCGCGCAAAGGCGATCTCACGCCCATCCGGCGACCAGTTCGGGAAACGATCGACCGCGCCGGCCGGCGGCACCAGCAGCTGGCGTGCGGGCGCATTGCCCGAGGTCTGCACCTTGATCGCACCGCCGCCATTACCGTCTTCGTTGGCGCCTTCGTAGGCCACCAGCGAGCCGTCGGGCGACAGCGTGGGATAGGTTTCAAAGCCACTTGTCGCGGTGATCAGCCGATACGGACGCTGCGGGCTGCCGATCACCCGCGTGCCGTTCTCCACGGCGGCATCCACCGGCGAACTGCTGGCCGGCGTGCGCCGCAACAGCAGCGCGGTCATTACCACCAGCGCCATCAGCATCACCACGCCCAGCGCCAGCAGCACACGACGACGCACATGGCGCCAGCGGCGGCGCGACACCTCTGCAGGCATGGGAGCGACGGCGATCACCGCCGGCGCGTCCTCCGCCTCGTCGTCAGCCAGCGCAGGCGCCGGCGTCTGCACGTCGTCCAGCACCTGCACCGGCATCAGCAGGCGATAGCCGGTCTTGGCGATCGTCTCGATGTAGGCCTGGCCGTTGTCTTCGTCGTGGCTGAACGCTTTGCGCAGCTGGGTAACGGCCTGGGTCAGCACGTCGTTGGTCGGCAGCGTGTCCGGCCACACCTCGGCGAACAGTTCATCGCGGGTGACCACACGGCCCGGTTGCCGCAGCAGCACGCGCAGTACGCCCAGCGCCTTCGGCGTGAGCCGACGCGGCCGGCGTGCGCCGACCACCTCCACCTCACGCGAGGACAGAGTGACGATGCACTCGCCTATCCGGATCCGATCGAATCCGGGGGGCTGGATTTCGCTGCTGTTCATTTTCTGCTACACAGTAGAGACAGGTTCCGGGCAGCGTTTGCCTTTGAAACCGCCCCGTTCCGGGAACAGCGAAAAGCCAGACTCCGCACAAAGCATCGGCGCATACCGCAAAAACAATTGAGCGCGCGAATACTAGCCTATGCCGGTTACCTCGCCTATCGCGTGGTCGACATCAGGCTCTCTCTCGCCGACGCATTCACATAATTTGCAGCACCATTCGCGCCCTTCCGGGCGCGAAATTTTTATCTGGCGTTCATTTTCAGGCACGCCTCAGCATGGTCAGTCCGACCAGTCGCGAAACCACCAAAGCTACGTACATCACGCCTGAAAACTGCTCCAGCATGACCAGCGCGCGGGCCTGTGGATGCAGCGGCACGACATCGCTCAACCCCACTCCAGACAACAAGCTGAAGCTCAGATAAAGCAACTCCATCCAGCTGCGCTGCGGACCCTCGCTGGCACCGTGGAAGCTGCCCGGGTACCACTGCTGGCAGACCGAAAACGCAAAGGCGAAGGCCCAGGCCAACAGGGTGAAGGTGGCCCCGGCAGCGAACAGTTCATCGCGGGTGACCTTGTGGTCCTGCAGCATGTACGCAATCAGCGCACCTGCCGTATAGAAATACAGCAGGCTTTCCAGCAGCTGTGCGGTGATCACCAGCGCGCTGCGCTCCAGCAGCGCCCCCGCCAACGAAAACACCACGGCGGGGATCGCCAGCAGCAGGGCCAGCCAGCTTCCCAACGGGCTGCGCTGCACCACCCACAGCGCCAGGCCCAGCACCGCCATTCCGAACATGCCCAGCGCGGCGCGTCCGCCGGCGGTGTCGTCCAGCGCCGGATACAGCACCACCGCCAGCAGCTGCGCCGCCAGCAGCCAGGCCGAGGGGTGGCGGCGGGCAATGGCCAGCCAACGCGTGGTCACGGCAACAGGCATGGCGTCCTTTCCTCTGGCAACGATGGGCCGAGCATAGCGGTGACCGGCGTGAGGAACGGTCATGCCGGCCTGCGGCCGGCATGACCGGCCACGCGTCAGCCCTGGTGGTAGACCTCGGCGCCCGAAGCGCGGAACTCGGCGGACTTTTCCTTCATGCCGGCCTCGGCGTAGTCGCGCACATCCTGGGTGATCTTCATCGAGCAGAAGTGCGGGCCGCACATCGAGCAGAAGTGGGCCAGCTTGTGCGCATCCTTGGGCAGGGTCTCGTCATGGAACTCCTTGGCCTTTTCCGGATCCAGACCGAGGTGGAACTGGTCCTCCCAGCGGAACTCGAAGCGTGCCTTGCTCAGGGCGTTGTCGCGCACCTGTGCACCCGGGTGGCCCTTGGCCAGATCCGCCGCGTGCGCGGCAATCCGGTAGGCCATGATGCCGTCGCGCACGTCCTGGCGGTTGGGCAGGCCGAGGTGCTCCTTCGGCGTGACGTAGCAGAGCATGGCGGTGCCGAACCAGCCGATCATCGCCGCACCGATCGCACTGGTGATGTGGTCATAGCCGGGCGCGATATCGGTGGTCAGTGGACCAAGCGTGTAGAACGGCGCCTCGCCACACTCGCGCAGCTGCTTGTCCATGTTCTCCTTGATCAGCTGCATCGGCACGTGACCGGGGCCTTCGATCATGGTCTGCACATCATGCTTCCAGGCGATCTTCGTCAGCTCGCCCAGTGTTTCCAGTTCACCGAACTGCGCTGCATCGTTGGCATCGGCGATACAACCCGGACGCAGGCCATCGCCCAGCGAGAAGGTCACGTCGTAGGCCTTCATGATTTCGCAGATCTCTTCGAAGTGCGTGTAGAGGAAGTTCTCCTTGTGGTGCGCCAGGCACCACTTGGCCATGATCGAACCGCCACGGCTGACGATGCCGGTCACCCGCTTGGCGGTGAGCGGCACATAGCGCAGCAGCACGCCGGCGTGGATGGTGAAGTAGTCCACGCCCTGCTCGGCCTGCTCGATCAGGGTGTCGCGGAAGATCTCCCAGGTCAGCGCTTCGGCGCGGCCATCGACCTTCTCCAGCGCCTGGTAGATCGGCACGGTGCCGATCGCCACCGGCGAGTTGCGGATGATCCATTCGCGCGTTTCGTGGATGTGCTTGCCGGTGGACAGGTCCATCACCGTGTCGCCGCCCCAGCGGATCGCCCACACCAGCTTCTCCACTTCCTCGGCGATACCGGAAGACACCGCGCTGTTGCCGATGTTGGCGTTGATCTTGGTGAGGAAGTTGCGGCCGATGATCATCGGCTCGCTTTCCGGATGGTTGATGTTGTTGGGCAGTACCGCGCGGCCGCGTGCGATCTCCTCACGCACGAATTCGGGGGTGATGATCTTCTGGATCGACGCACCGAAGGCCTCGCCCGGGTGCTGCTGCAGCAGGCCGGCATCACGGATCGCGTCCAGGCGCTGGTTCTCGCGGATGGCGACGAACTCCATTTCCGGCGTGATGATGCCGCGCCGCGCGTAATGCATCTGGGTGACGTTGGCGCCGGCGCGCGCACGCCGCGGCAGGCTGCGCGCGGGGAAACGCACCGCGTCGAGCTTCCGGTCATGCTCGCGGTCGCGGCCGAACGAAGAGCTCAGGCCATCGAGCTGTTCGGTATCACCGCGCTCTTCCACCCACCCACGGCGCAACGCAGGCAGGCCGGTAGACAGGTCGATGCGTACCTCCGGATCGGTGTACGGGCCCGAGGTGTCGTAGACGGTGACCGGTGCATTCTCTTCGCCGCCGAACAGCGTCGGCGTGCGGGTCAACGCAATCTCGCGCATCGGCACCTGCAGGTCCGGGCGCGAGCCGGGCACGTGGATCTTGCGCGAACCGGGGATGGGCCGGGTCACCGATTCGGAGAGTTGCTGGGCCTGTTGCTGCAGGGCGGAGAGCTGTGCGTTCATCGGGCATCGTCCAGGAAGGTCAGGGACGAAGCGGCGGCGCACTGCGCCCGCGCGCGGGCGGTCCTTGGGCGGAGTCCGGGCACGGCTGCACTGCAAAGCTTCCCTACGCCGGTATGAGCCGGATCAGGTTCCAAGGGACTGTCTCAACCGTGGCCACAAGGCCCGGTACCCCCGCTTCTTGGTGCGCATTAGAGCATAGACCGCCCGGCTCCGGGGTCAGATCCGCTTTCCTGCCGAAAGCGGATCTGACCCCAATTCCCGTTCGTTAACAGAACCATGACGTCGCGTTCAGTAACGTGCACGCCCATCGCGTCTCTGCGACCGATGTATCCCCGCCGCCTTCGCGGCCCCTGCCCGGCTCGTGCTGCATGCCGCCGGCCCTTCGCTGCAAGCTCTGCTCGCTCCCCTCAATCCCCTTGATCGGAGAAGCTCCTTCATGGTGTTTCGCGTTTCCATCGCACTGGTACTGCTGCTGGTGCTGCTGGCCGGCATCGCGCCCGGCCCCTTCAATACCGTTGTGCAATCCATGCTGGCCGAGGTCATCCGCAGTGTCGGCTGGCTGTACCTGCTGGTGGTGTTCCTGGCACTGGTGTTCCTGATGTACCTGGCCTTCGGCCGCTTCGGCAACCTGCGCATCGGCGGCGAAGACGCCGAACCCGAATTCTCGCGTGCCAGCTGGATGTCGATGCTGTTCGCAGCCGGCATGGGCATCGGCCTGGTGTTCTGGGGTGCAGCCGAACCGATCTCGCATTTCAGCAAGCCGCCAGAAGGCATCGCTCCGCAAAGCCTGGATGCGGCGCGGGCATCGATGCGCTACGCGTTCTTCCATTGGGGTCTGCACCCCTGGGCGATCTACGCGCTGATCGGCCTGGCGATGGCGTGGTTCCAGTTCAACCGCAACGGGCGCGGCCTGGTCAGTGACATGCTGCAGCCGATCATCGGCCGCCACCATCGCGGTTGGATCGGTCGCGTGGTCAACATCGCCGCGGTGGTCGCCACTGCGATCGGTGTCGCCACCACGCTGGGCTTCGGCACCATCCAGATCGCCGCCGGCATCGAGCGGGTGTTCGGCGTGCAGGCTACCGTGGCGGTGCAGATGACCATCATCGCCATCGCGTTCGTGCTGTACATGGCCTCCACCGCCAGCGGCGTGGAGCGCGGGGTGAAATGGCTGTCCAACTTCAACCTGGCATTGGCTGCGCTGCTGGCGGCGACCCTGCTGGTGCTGGGGCCGACCGGCTTCATCTTCGATACGTTCACCACCACGCTGGGGTCCTACCTCAACCAGCTGGTGACGATGAGCCTGCGCATGTCGCCGTTCTCGGGCAGCACCTGGGTGGCCGACTGGACGATCTTCTACTGGGCCTGGTGGATTTCCTGGGCACCGTTCGTGGGCTCGTTCATCGCGCGCATCTCGCGCGGCCGCAGCGTGCGCGAGTTCGTGATCGGGGTGGTGCTGGCGCCGACGCTGCTGGGGTTCTTCTGGTTCGCAGTGTTCGGCGGCACCGCGCTGTGGGCACAGATCTTCGGCCATGCCGACCTGGTGCAGGCACTGGGCAATGGCTACGAGACGGTGCTGTTCACCTTGTTCGACAGCATGCCGCTGCCGCTGCTGCTGTCGTGCATCGCGCTGGTGCTGCTGATGATCTTCTTCGTGACATCGGCTGATTCGGCGGTACTGGTGCTGGCCAGCATGTCCACCGACGAGGCCGGCGATCCGCCGCTGAAACGCAAGCTGGCCTGGGGCATCGCGGTGGCCCTGATTGCAGCGGCGCTGTTGCTGGCCGGTGGCCTGGACGCGCTGCAGGGCATGATCACGATCGCGGCGTTGCCGTTTGCGCTGCTGATGGTGCTGGTGATGGTGTCGCTGTACCGGGTGCTGGACCAGGAGTACACGCGCGAGCGACGCCAGGCACAGCGCCAGCGGCACATGATCGATGCGTGGATCGCACGCGAGATGGCGGCGCAGGAAGAAACCCAGGCGGAGGCCGCTCGCGCGCAGGATCAGGATTGAGGGAGTTTTGCAGCCTGCGGCTGCACCGCTTTTTTCAGGCAAGTGCAAGTGCAGGAGCCAAAGCGGCTCTGGGTTTCTGCTGGTTGGGCGGGGCGGTGTGGGTTGGCAGGACACGCCGTAAACCCGTCCATGGGGGCTCGATGGCGCCATCCATGGCGCCAACGGTCCTGCCAACCCACACCGCCCCACCCCCGACAGATTCCCGGTGACGGTAGGTCCATCCACGCCATGCGTGGATGAGGTGTATCGGAAAACACGAAGGGGTCGGATCCCACAGCGCGCGGCTGTTGCTGTTGCCTTTGCTTTTGATCTTCTTCTTTCTCTTCCTGCGGTGGCGGCCGCAGGAAACTGTCAGAGGCCGGGCGGGTGGGCTGGGCGGGGGTGTCAGCCGCATGGATGCGGCTGCCAAGCCTCCAGGGACGGATTCACGGCGTCCCCCGACCAGCCCACCCGCTCTGCCCAATCTCGCGATGCCGCTTCTACGAACCCCCACCGCAGAGGGGGCTCAGCCCGGTGGCCGGGAAACCTCAGTAGCCCGCCGCCTGCCCATCCTTGCGGCTCTCCGAAGCACCGTAGTACACCCCGGTCTCGGGATCACGCATGATCGCCTGATACCCACCATACGGGCCGTCGGCGAACACAATGCGATGCCCCTTGCGCATCAGCGCACGCACCGTCTCGTAGGGGAAGCCGGTCTCCAGATTCACTTCGCCACCATCGGTCATCGCCGTGGCCTGCCCGGTCGGCTCGGTGGAACCTTCATGCTGGATGCGCGGTGCATCGCCGGCTTCCTGCAGGTTCATGCCGAAATCCACCAGGTTCATCACGATCTGCGCATGGCCCTGCGGCTGCATCGCGCCGCCCATCACGCCGAAGCTGGCGTACGGCTTGCCGCCCTTGGTGATGAACGCCGGGATGATGGTCTGGAACGGGCGCTTGCCCGGCGCGTAGCCGTTGGGATGGTTCTTCTGCAGCACGAACATCTCGCCACGGTCCTGCAGGATGAAGCCCAGTCCCGGCGGTGCCATGCCGCTGCCCATGCCGCGGTAGTTGGACTGGATCAGCGAGACCATCATGCCGTCGGCGTCGGCCACGGTCATGTAGATGGTGTCGCCCTCCTCCAGCTGCTTCGGCGTGCCCGGCTGCACTTCCTTCAAGGCCTTGTCCATCGAGATCAGCGCGCGACGCTGCGCCGCGTACTCCTTGGAAATCAGCTTCTGCACCGGCGCCGGCTGGAACGCCATGTCGGCGTAGAAGCGCGCACGGTCAGCGAAGGCCAGCTTCTTCGCTTCCACGAACAGGTGCACATGCTCGGGTGAGCCGAATGGAATCTTCGAGAAATCGTAGCCTTCCAGCACATTGAGGATCTGCAGCGCGGCGATGCCCTGGCTGTTGGGCGGCAGCTCCCACACATCGTAGCCACGGTAGTTGCTGCTGACCGGCTCCACCCACTCTCCGTGGTGGTCGGCCATGTCCTGGTAGCTCAGATAGCCACCATTGGCCTTGAAATAGTCGCCGATGGTGTGGGCGATGTCGCCCTTGTAGAAGGCATCGCGGCCGCCGTCGGCGATCTTCTGCAGAGTGCTGGCCAGGTTCGGGTTCTTCCACATCTCGCCCTTGCGCGGGGCGTGGCCGTTGATCGTGAACTGTTCCTTGAAGCCCGGGTACTGTGAAAGCTTGGGCACCGAGCGGTCCCAGTAGTAGGCGATCACTTCGGCCACCGGGTGGCCTTCGCGGGCGTAACGGATGGCAGGGGCCAGGTTGTCGGCCATCGGCTTGCGGCCGAAGCGGTCGTGCAGGGCGAACCAGCCATCGACCGCGCCGGGCACCGACACCGGCAGCGGGCCGGTGGCCGGGATCTCCTTCAGGCCGCGGCGCTGGAACTCGGCCAGGGTCAGCGACTTCGGCGAGCGGCCCGAGCCGTTGTAGCCGTAGAGCTTCTGCGTCTTCGGGTCCCACACGATGGCGAACAGGTCGCCGCCGATGCCATTGCCGGTCGGCTCCATCAGGCCCAGCGCGGCGTTGGCGGCGATCGCTGCGTCGACCGCCGAGCCACCGCCCTTCATCACGTCCAGTGCGATCTGGGTGGCCAGCGGCTGCGAGGTGGCGGCCATCGCATGCGGGGCGATCACCTCCGAGCGGGTGGCGAAGGTGTGGCCGGTGATACGGTCTGCGGCGAAGGACAGTGCCGGCAGCGCAACGAGCACGGCGGCAGCGAGCAGGGAACGGGCAAGGCGACGGGACACGGCGGGTTCCGATGGAAGGGTGGTCCCCGATCTTCGCCGCTGCGGCCGCCACGCGGTATCGGGCAGAGGTCATGGGCGAGGGTCCTTCACTGGATGCGGATCAAGGTCCGCCCCCACCAAGGCGAAAACCACCCGGAATCCGCGCAAAAAGTACCCGGGAAAGACTGAATTCGGGTTCACCGAAACAATTTCAGCGGCAACCATCCTTGTGCCGCAAGCGATTGCGCCGGATGCACGTGAAACCGTAAAAATTTCTTCGGCAAGGGTTGACACCGCCGAAATGGCTGTGTTTCTCTCGATCACATGTTGCATCACAACACGCCACCGCGAACCCACACCGAAGCCGCCGACACCGGCGCTGCCTCGCTGCGTTCGATTCTTGTGCTCGTACTTATTACCCAGCCTACAGGTGCGGGACGAGCCAGCGTGTAAGCAACAAACACACCGGAACTCATCAAAAACCCGCACCCGCCCCGGTGCGGGTTTTTTCATTTCAGGACCTGGTTTCAGACGCAACCACCATGCACACCGCCCCTCGCAAAACCCGGACCCACACCGCCACGATGCCTCGTGGTGCCTGTGCCTGTGCGATGCGCGGCGCCTCCTCCACCGCTTTCCCCTGACCGGCCGGCACGTCACCTCGACGACCGGCCGTTCTTTTTTCTTCCCACCGCAAGGAACCTCCCCCATGAGCACCAACGACCTGCCCCAGACCAAGATCGCCGTCATCGGCTACGGCAGCCAGGGCCGCGCCCACGCGCTGAACCTGCGCGAATCCGGCTTCGACGTGGTGGTAGGCCTGCGTCCGGGCGGCCCCACCGAGGTCAAGGCGCAGGCCGATGGCTTCACCGTCAAGGCACCGGCCGAAGCCGTGAAGGATGCCGACCTGGTCGCCGTGCTGACCCCGGACATGGTGCAGAAGAAGCTGTACGACGACGTGCTGGCGCCGAACATGAAGCAGGGCGCGGTGCTGCTGTTCGCGCACGGCCTGAACGTGCACTTTGACATGATCAAGCCGCGCGAAGATCTCGACGTGGTACTGGTCGCACCGAAGGGTCCGGGCGCGCTGGTGCGCCGCGAGTATGAAATCGGCCGCGGCGTGCCGTGCATCTGGGCGGTCTACCAGGACAAGAGTGGCAAGGCGGCCGACTACGCCCTGGCCTATGCCGGTGGCCTCGGCGGCGCCCGCGCCAACCTGATCCAGACCACCTTCAAGGAAGAAACCGAAACCGATCTGTTCGGCGAGCAGGCGGTGCTGTGCGGCGGCGCTTCGGCGCTGGTGCAGGCCGGTTTCGAGACCCTGGTCGAAGCCGGTTACCAGCCGGAGATTGCCTACTACGAAGTGCTGCACGAACTGAAGCTGATCGTGGACCTGTTCTACGAAGGTGGCATCTCGCGCATGCTGGAATTCATCTCCGAAACCGCGCAGTACGGTGACTACGTGAGCGGCCCGCGGGTGATCGACGCCGGCACCAAGGCGCGCATGAAGGAAGTCCTGAAGGATATCCAGGACGGCACTTTCACCAAGAACTGGGTGGCCGAGTACGAAGCGGGCCTGCCGAACTACAACAGGTTCAAGCAGGCCGACCTGGAGCACCCGATCGAGAAGGTAGGCAAGGAACTGCGCGCCAAGATGGTCTGGTTGCAAGGACAGGCCGCGTAACCACGCGGCCTCCCCCACCCGCTCTGCAAGGTTCCCCCATGAACTCTTCCACACACCGCAGCGCGCCGCTCAACGGCGCGCGCTGGCTGACCCAGGCGCTGGAGGCCGAAGGCGTCCGCACGCTGTTCGGCTATCCCGGCGGCACCATCATGCCGTTCTACGACGCGCTGGTGGATTCGTCGCTGAAGCACATCCTGGTGCGCCATGAGCAGGGCGCGGCGCTGGCCGCCAACGGCTTCGCCCGCGCCAGCAACCAGGTGGGCGTCTGCGTGGCCACCTCCGGCCCGGGCGCCTCCAATCTGGTGACCGGCATTGCCGATGCGATGCTGGATTCGGTGCCGATGGTCTGCATCACCGGCCAGGTCGGCACCCCGCTGCTGGGCACCGATGCCTTCCAGGAGCTGGATGTGTTCGGCCTGACCCTGCCGATCGTCAAGCACAGCTGGCTGGTGCGCAGCGTCGATGACCTGCCGCGCGTGGTCGCCGACGCCTTCCGCATCGCGCGCGAAGGCCGTCCCGGCCCGGTGCTGATCGATCTGCCCAAGGACGTGCAGCTGGCCGATGCCAGCCATCTGCCAGCGCACGTGCCGAGCAGCGTCGAACCGCCGCCGGCGCCGGCCGACGACGCCATCGCCGACGCCATCGCCGCACTGGCCGCAGCCGAAAAGCCGGTGGTCTACGCCGGTGGCGGCATCGCACTGGGTGATGCGGTGCAGGACCTGCGCGACTTCGTCGAGGCCAGCGCCATCCCCACCGTGATGACCCTGCGTGGCCTGGGTGCACTGCCCCCGCAGCACCCGCAGTCGCTGGGCATGCTGGGCATGCACGGCACCCGCGCGGCCAACATGGCGGTACAGGAAAGTGATCTGCTGCTGGTGCTGGGTGCACGCTTCGATGACCGCGCCACCGGCAAGCTGGCCGAGTTCGCACCGTTCGCGCGCGTGGTCCATATCGACGCCGACGCCTACGAGATCTCCAAGCTGCGCAGTGCCGATGTCGCCGTGCCCGGCAATGTCGGCCATGCCATCCGCGCCCTGCGTGCGGCCTTCCCCTCCCCCAAGGCCCACCAGGACGCATGGCGCAGGCGCTGTGCGCAACATCGCGATCGCTTCGCCGCCCGCTACGACGCACCGGGCCAGCACATCTACGCGCCGGCCCTGCTCAAGCGCCTGAGCGAGCTGGCCCCGGCCGATGCCGTGATCGCCTGCGATGTCGGCCAGCACCAGATGTGGGTGGCCCAGCATTGCCGCTTCAACCACCCGCGCAACCATCTGACCAGCGGTGCGCTGGGCACCATGGGCTTCGGCCTGCCGGCGGCGATGGGCGCGCAGTTCGCCTGCCCCGACCGCACCGTGGTGCTGGTGTCCGGCGATGGCAGCTTCATGATGAACGTGCAGGAGCTGGCGACCATCGCCCGTTGCCGCCTGCCGGTGAAGATCGTGCTGCTGGACAACAGTTCGCTGGGCATGGTGCGGCAGTGGCAGGAACTGTTCTTCGCCGAGCGCTACAGCGAGATCGACCTGTCCGACAACCCGGACTTCGTGGCACTGGCGCAGGTGTTCGGCATTGCCGCCACCCGCATCGAGGCACGCGATGACGTGGAGGGTGGACTGGCCGCGCTGCTGGCCGAACCGGGCCCGGCGCTGCTGCATGTGGCCATCGACGCCCGCGCCAACGTGTGGCCGCTGGTGCCACCCAACACCGCCAACAGCACCATGCTGGAAAGCAACCCTGCCCATGCCCGCCAGGAGACCCCCAATGCAATACCGGCTTGACCTGGTGCTGCGCCCGGCCGAAGGCGCGCTGCTGCGCGTGATCGGCATGGCCGAGCGACGCGGCTTCGCGCCGCGCGCGATCAGCGGCGCGCCGGTAGCCGCCGACGATGGCCGCTGGCACCTGCAGCTGGTGGTGGACGGCCAGCGCCCGGCCGAAACGCTGTGCCGGCAGATCGAGAAGATCTACGACTGCGTGTCCGTGCAGGTCACCGCCGTGGAAGGAGTATCGCCATGAACACCCGTACCGTAATGACCACGGTGCCGGTACGGAGGCGTCTTCTTCGCCGCCCGTGCCCGCGTGCGGTGGTCGCCCGCACCCCGTCGGTGGCCCATGCCGGCCGCTGATACCAGCCAGGAAAGCGATGTCGGCGACGTAAGCGTCGCCGACGTCCTGGCCGCGCAGGCCCGCCTGCGCCGCTTCCTGCCGCCCACCCCGCTGCATCATGCCGAGCGTTTCGGCACCTGGCTGAAGCTGGAGAACCTGCAGCGCACCGGTTCCTACAAGGTGCGCGGCGCGCTGAACGCGTTGCTGGCCGGCCGCGAGCGCGGCGACACCCGGCCGGTGATCTGCGCCTCGGCCGGCAACCACGCCCAGGGCGTGGCATGGTCCGCCTACCGCCTGGATGTGCCGGCCATCACCGTGATGCCGCATGGCGCGCCAGCCACCAAGATCGCCGGCGTTGCCCACTGGGGCGCCACCGTGCGCCAACACGGCAGCAGCTATGACGAGGCCTACGCCTTCGCCGTGGAACTGGCACAGCGCCATGGCTACCGTTTCCTGTCCGCGTTCGACGATGCCGATGTGATTGCCGGCCAGGGCACGGTCGGCATCGAGCTGGCCGCGCACGCCCCGGACGTGGTGATCGTGCCGATCGGCGGCGGCGGACTGGCCTCCGGCGTCGCGCTGGCACTGAAGTCACAGGGCGTGCGCGTGATCGGCGCACAGGTGGAAGGCGTCGACTCGATGGCGCGCGCGATCCGCGGTGATCTGCGCGACATTGCCCCCGCAGCCTCGCTGGCCGACGGCGTGCGGGTAAAGATTCCCGGCATTCTGACCCGCCGTCTGTGCAGCTCGCTGCTGGACGATGTAGTGATCGTGCGCGAGGCCGAACTGCGCGAAACCCTGGTCCGGCTGGCGCTGGAAGAACACATCATCGCCGAGGGCGCCGGTGCGCTGGCGCTGGCGGCCGGCCGTCGCGTCGCCGGCCGGCGCAAGTGCGCGGTGGTGTCCGGCGGCAACATCGATGCCGGCGTACTGGCCGGCCTGCTCACCGATATCCGTCCGCGCCCGCCGCGCAAACCACGGCGACGGCGCAGTGAAACTCCGCGCTCGCCCGGCAAGGCCAGCGCCGCTGCTTCCCCCACGTCTTCCCCTTCCCCCCTGCAAGCCGCAACGCCCGCTGTCGAGGAGATTTCCCTGTGACCACCATCGAACGAATTACCACCCCGCGCATCCGCATCTTCGACACCACCCTGCGTGACGGCGAGCAGTCCCCCGGCTGCAGCATGAGCCCGCCGCAGAAACTGGTGATGGCGCGTGCGCTGGACGAACTGGGCGTGGACATCATCGAGACCGGCTTCCCGGCCAGCTCGCAGTCCGACCGCGAAGCGATGGCCCTGATCGGCCGTGAGCTGCGCCGCCCCAGCCTGAGCCTGGCGGTGCTGTCGCGCTGCCTGCAGGCCGACATCGAAACTTCCGCACGTGCCCTGGAAGCGGCGGTGAATCCGCGCCTGCATGTGTTCCTGTCCACCAGCCCGCTGCACCGCGAGCACAAGCTGCGCATGACCCGCGAGCAGGTACTGGAATCGGTACGCAAGCACGTCACCCTGGCGCGCTCGTACATCGATGACGTGGAGTTCTCGGCCGAGGACGCCACCCGCACCGAGCTGGACTACCTGATCGAAGTTTCACGCGTGGCGATCGCCGCCGGCGCCACCACCATCAACCTGCCCGACACCGTCGGCTTCACCACCCCGGAAGAGATCCGCGCGATGTTCCAGCAGGTCATCGCTGGCGTGGCCGATGTGCCCAACGCAGCCAACGTGATCTTCAGTGCGCACTGCCACAACGACCTGGGCCTGGCTGTGGCCAACTCGCTGGCCGCCATCGAAGGCGGTGCACGCCAGGTCGAGTGCACCATCAACGGCATCGGTGAACGCGCCGGCAACTGCTCGCTGGAAGAAATCGCCATGGTGCTGAAGGTGCGCCAGGCCTTCTACGAGCAGGACAGCGCGATCAACACCCCGCGCATCGTCGGCACCTCGCAGCTGCTGCAGCGCCTGGTCGGCATGCCGGTCCAGCGCAACAAGGCCATCGTCGGCGCCAATGCGTTCGCCCATGAATCGGGCATCCACCAGCACGGCATGCTGCGCCACCGCGGCACCTACGAAATCATGCGCCCGGAAGATGTGGGCTGGGAGGACTCGCAGATGGTGCTGGGCCGCCACAGCGGTCGCGCCGCCGTCGAGGCCCGCCTGCGCGCGCTGGGCTTCTGGCTGGAAGAAGACGAACTGAAGCTGGTGTTCGAGCAGTTCAAGGGCCTGTGCGAGCAGCAGCGCGTGGTCACCGATGCCGACCTGCAGACGCTGATGCAGGGTGGCTCCAATGCGCAAGGGTACCGCCTGGCCTCGATGACCATCAGTGACGTCGGCAGCCGCGCCAACGCCCTGGTGGAGCTGTCCGATCCGGAAGGCAACCGCGTGGCCGAAACCGCGCAGGGCGATGGCCCGGTCGATGCGCTGTTCGGCGCGCTGTCGGCCGCCACCGGCGTGCAGCTGATGCTGGACAGCTACCACGTGCATAGCGTCGGCATCGGCGCCGATGCGCGCGGCGAAGCCAACCTGAGTGTGCGCCACGAGGGCGTGGAGTATGACGGCACCGGCACCAGCAAGGACATCATCGAAGCCTCCGCGCTGGCCTGGCTGGACGTAGCCAACCGCCTGCTGCGCCAGCGCCAGGCCACCGCTCACAGCAGCACCGACGCTGCCACCCCCGCCACCGTTTGAGGAAGCCGAGATGAGCGCCTTCGACACCCCCACCACGGCCTCGGCCGGCCAGCAGTGGAATGCCCAGGACTATGCGATCGACGCCGGCTTCGTGCCGCTGCTCGGCGGCGCGGTCGCGCGCCTGCTCGACCCGCGCGCCGGTGAACGCATCCTCGACCTGGGCTGTGGGGATGGCGTGCTCAGCACCGAGCTGGCCCTGAGCGGTGCACGCATCCACGGCGTCGATGCCTCGCCGGAACTGGTGGTTGCCGCCCGCGCGCGTGGCGTCGATGCGCAGGTGATGGATGGCCACGCACTGGCCTTCGACAGTGAATTCGATGCGGTGTTCAGCAACGCGGCGCTGCACTGGATGGGCAACCCCGACCGCGTGCTGGAAGGCGTGCGCCGGGCGTTGCGCCCTGGCGGCCGCTTCGTTGCCGAGTTCGGCGGCCACGGCAACGTGGCCACGATCATCGCCGCAGTGCAGGCCGCACGCGTGGCCCATGGCCACGGCGCCAGTGCGTTCCAGTGGTACTTCCCGACCGCCGACAGCTACGCCGATCGCCTGCGCCAGCACGGCTTCCAGGTGCAGCTGATCGAAACCACGCCACGCCCCACCTCACTGCCGACCGGCGTGGCCGGCTGGCTGCGCGTGTTCGCCGCGCCGCTGCTGGACGACCTGCCAGACCACGCGCGCGCTACCGTACGCGATGCCGCAGTGGCACTGCTGGATGACCTGCCGCGTGACGCAACTGGCCAGCCGCTGGCCGACTACGTGCGGCTGCGCGTGCTCGCCCGTCGCCGCTGACTCAACACTTTTCGCTATCTTTCCTGATGTCCGCACCTTCGTACTTCTGCCAGGCAAACGCATGACTTCCGCACCCCGCACCCTGTACGACAAACTGTGGGACGCCCACGTGGTGGTTCCCGAATCCGACAGCGCCCCCGCCGTGCTGTACATCGACCTGCACCTGATCCACGAGGTCACCTCGCCACAGGCGTTCACCGAGCTGCGCGAACGTGGCCTGTCGCCGCGCCGCCCGGACCGCACCAAGGCAACGATGGACCATTCCACCCCGACCCTGCCGGCCGGTGCCGACGGCAAGCTGCCCTATGCCAGCGCCGCCTCCGAAGCCCAGGTGGCCACCCTGGCGCGCAACTGCGCCGAGCATGGCATCGAGCTGTTCGACATGGCCTCGGACAATCGCGGAATCGTCCACGTCATCGCGCCGGAACAGGGCTTCACCCAGCCGGGCATGACCATCGTCTGCGGCGACAGCCACACCTCCACCCACGGTGCGTTCGGTTCGCTGGCCTTCGGCATCGGCACCAGTGAAGTCGGCCACGTGTTGGCCACGCAGTGCCTGCTGCAGCGCAAGGCGAAGACCCTGGCGATCACCGTCGATGGCGCGCTGGCGCCCGGCGTCGGCGCCAAGGATGTGGTCCTCCACATCATCGGCGTGATCGGCGTCAACGGCGGCACCGGCCACGTCATCGAGTTCCGTGGCAGCACCATCGAAGCGATGGACATGGAACAGCGCATGACCCTGTGCAACATGTCCATCGAAGCCGGCGCGCGTGCCGGCATGGTTGCCCCGGACCAGGTCACCTTCGACTTCGTGGCCAACACCCCGCGCGGCCCCAAGGGTGCCGGGTTCGACGCCGCCGTCGCACGCTGGCAGCAGCTGCGCAGCGATGACGGTGCGCGCTTCGACAGCGAAGTGCACATCGACGCCACCGACATCCGTCCGACCCTGACCTGGGGCACGCATCCGGGCACCGCCATCGCAGTGGATGCACCGATTCCCGCCGCCAACGATGCCGCCGCGCAGAAGGGCCTGGACTACATGCACTTCCAGGCCGGCAAGGCGCTGGCCGGCACGCCGGTGGACGTAGTGTTCGTCGGCTCGTGCACCAATGGCCGCCTGAGTGACATGCGCGAGGTGGCGCAGGTGCTGCGCGGTCGTCGCGTCGCTGAGCGGGTGCGCATGCTGGTGGTACCGGGCTCGGAGATCGTCAAGCGCGAGGCAGAGGCCGAAGGCATCCACGAAATCGTGCGCGCGGCCGGTGCCGAATGGCGCGAGCCTGGCTGCTCGATGTGCATCGCCATGAACGGTGATCTGGTCGCGCCGGGCCAGCTGGCCGTCAGCACCAGCAACCGTAATTTCGAAGGCCGCCAGGGCCCCGGTTCGCGCACGCTGCTGGCCTCGCCGATGAGCGCCGCGTGGGCCGCGGTGAACGGGCACGTTGCCGATACCCGCGAACTGTTCGCGCAGGAGGTGGCGTGATGGCCGGTTTCCGCACTCTGACCTCGGCCAGCGTGGTGCTGCGCCAGACCAACATCGACACCGACCAGATCATTCCGGCGCGGTTCCTGTCCACCACCGAGCGCGCCGGCCTGGGCCGCAATGCGTTCAATGACTGGCGCTGGCAGGCCGACGGTTCGCCGGTGGCCGAGTTCGCCTTCAACCAGCCGCACAACGCCGGCCGCAGCATCCTGCTGGCAGGCCGCAACTTCGGCTGCGGCTCCTCGCGCGAGCATGCACCGTGGGCGCTGACCGACCTGGGCCTGCGCGCCATCGTCAGCAGCGAGATCGCCGACATCTTCCGCGGCAATTCGCTGAAGAACGGCCTGCTGCCGATCGTGCTGGACGAAGCCGATGTGCAGGCGCTGATGCAGCGCCCGGACGATGAGCTGACCATCGATGTGGCCGCACGCGAGCTGCGTACGCCCGATGGCCGCGTGTATTCCTTCCCGCTGGATGGCTTCTCGCAGACCTGCCTGCTGGAAGGCGTGGATCAATTGGGTTATCTGTTGGGCCGTGTCCCTGAAATCGAACGTTACGAGAGTGAGCATGCACGCTGAGATTGTTGTCCTGCCCGGTGATGGCATCGGCCCGGAAGTGGCCGCTGCGGCAGTTGCCGTCCTGAAGTCCGTCGCCGAACGCTTCAACCACACCTTCACTTTCAGCGAGCACGATATCGGTGGCATCGCCATCGACCGCCATGGCGAGCCGCTGCCGGCGTCGACCCTGTCCGCCTGCCAGGCCGCCAATGCGGTGCTGCTGGGCGCGGTGGGCGGCCCGAAGTGGTCCGACCCGAATGCCAAGGTGCGCCCGGAGCAGGGCCTGCTGGCGATCCGCAAGGCGCTGGGCCTGTATGCCAACCTGCGTCCGGTGCGTACCCACGAGGCCGCGCTGCACGCCTCACCGATCAAGGCCGAACTGCTGCAGGGCGTGGACTTCGTGGTGGTGCGCGAACTGACCGGCGGCATCTACTTCGGCGACAAGACCCGCGACGCCGACAGCGCCAGTGATCTGTGCCGCTACACCGTGGCCGAGATCGAGCGCGTGCTGCGCAGTGCCTTCCGCCTGGCGCAGCAGCGTCGCGGCAAGGTCACGTCGGTGGACAAGGCCAACGTGCTGGAAACATCGCGCCTGTGGCGTGACGTAGCCGCGCGCATCGGCCGCGAGGAATTCCCGGACGTTGCCCTGGAGCACCAGCTGGTCGATTCGATGGCCATGCACCTGCTGGCCAAGCCGCGCGAGTACGACGTCATCGTGACCGAGAACATGTTCGGCGACATCCTCACCGATGAAGCCTCGATGCTGGCCGGCTCGCTGGGCCTGCTGCCGTCGGCCTCGCTGGGCGAGCCGGGTGCGGTGGGCATCTACGAGCCCATCCATGGTTCGGCGCCGGACATTGCCGGCAAGGGCATCGCCAATCCGTACGCGACGATCTTCAGCGCGGCGATGCTGCTGCGCCATTCGTTGGGCCTGGAAGCCGAAGCCGCCGCGGTGGAAGCGGCCGTGCATGCGGTGCTGGATGACGGGGTGTTCACCGCCGACCTGGCCGCCAAGGGCCAGGCCGTGAGCACCGCCGCCGCGACCGATGCGGTGCTGGCCAAGCTCGCCTGATCCATCCGGCGACACCTGTAGAGCCGAGCCATGCTCGGCTCATTGAACGGCAGTCGAGCATGGCTCGACTCTACAGGCAGCCGGCAGCCACGCCCTGCGTGGCTTTGCTTACTTGGTCGTGTACCCACCATTGACCAGGATCGTCTGCCCGGTCATCCACCAGCCATCGGTCACCAGGAAGCGGATCCACGGCACGATGTCGACGATGTCGGTCAGGCCGGTACGGGTGAATGCAGACAGCGCCGCAGCAGTCTTGTGATACGCCTGCGCGTCGGCGCTCTCGGCCGGGTAGAAGAACGGCGTATCCATCGGACCGGGGCCGATCGCGGTCACCGAGATGCCGCGCTCGCCAAACTCCTTCGACGCCGCACGGGTGAAATGCTCGACCGGCGCCTTGGTGCCGGCGTAGCTGGAATAGAACGGCGTGTAGGCACCCAGCAATGAGGTGACCAGGGTACAGATGCGACCACCGTCGTTGACGTGGCGGCCGGCTTCCTTGAGGAAGAAGAACGCCGCCTTGGCGTTGACCGCGCTCATCTCATCGTACTCCGCTTCGCTGATGTCCAGCAGCGGCTTCTTCAATACCTTGCCCACTGTGTTGATGGCGATGTCGGGACGGCCGACTGTGGCCACGGCATCGGCGAACAGGCGCTCCATCGCTGCCGCCGACGTCAGGTCGCCCTGCAGCGCCACGGCCTTGCTGCCGGCCGCCTGCACCGCAGCGACGGTGGCTTCGGCGTCGGCCTGGGTGGCAGCACTGTTGTAGTGGATGACAATGGCTCTGGCGCCGTGCGCGGCGAAGTCGCGGGCCAGCAGGCCGCCCAGGTTCTTGGCGCCACCGGCGATCAGCACGGTCTTGCCCTGGAGGGAATGGTCGGTCATGGCTTCAGTCTCGGGGAGGAGGCTGCCCGGGGTGGCAACCCTGCCCTGACGACGATATCGTGCAGAAAAAGCGGATAAAGCCCGCCACATTGACTTAACTTTCCAGAGTCAGCGAACAATGGACCGGATCGACCGCTTCCGCATCTTCGCCCGGGTCGTGGAGTGCGCCAGCTTCACCCGCGCCGCCGACCAGCTCGGCCTGCCCCGCTCAACGGTCTCGGCGGCGGTGGCGGAGCTGGAGCAGCGGCTCGGCACGCGCCTGCTGCAGCGCTCGACCCGCCGCGTCTCCACCACCCACGATGGCGACGTGTTCCATGCGCGCTGCCTGCGCCTGATCGCCGAAGTCGAAGACGCCGAATCGCTGTTTCGCCAGGACGACGCGCAGCCGGTGGGCCTGCTGAAGATCGACGTGCCCAGCCGCATCGGCCGCCGCATCATCGCCCCGGCCCTGCCCGACTTCTTCGCCCGCTATCCGCAGGTGGAAGTGGATCTGGGCATGACCGACCGCGCGGTGAACCTGATCGAAGACGGCTGCGATGCGGTGCTGCGGGTCGGTCATCTGGGCGATTCCAGCCTGGTGGCACGCACGCTGGGCGAGCTGGATTTCGTCAACGTCGCTGCGCCCGCATATCTGCGCGAGCACGGCGAGCCGCAGCATCCTGCCGATCTGCAGCAGCATCGCGCGGTGAACTACGCCTCACCAACCACGGCACGGGTGGAACCCTGGGAATGGCAGGACGGTGCGCAGCTGCGTACGTTGCCGATACCCGGCTGGGTGCGGGTGAACAGCGCCGAGGCGTCGATCGCATGCTGCGCGGCCGGGCTGGGGCTGTTGCAGATTCCGCGCTACGACGTTCAGGCCGAGCTGCAATCCGGCGAACTGGTCGAGGTGATGCCGCAGTACGTGGCACAACCGCTGCCGGTGACCCTGCTGCTGCCGCATCGGCAGCACCGCGCACAACGTGTACAGGTGTTCATCGAGTGGCTGTTGCCGGTGCTTCGAACCGGCCTGCAATTGCGGTAGATCCACGCCATGCGTGGATGCTTCTCTAGAGTCGAGCCCTGCTCGACTCATCCCATCATCGCGCAAGGAACAGCCGAGCATGGCTCGGCTCTACAAAAAGCAGATCCCGCGAGCAGATCACTGCGCGCCATGCGTGGATGCAAAGCGCAGTGCCAACCAAGGTTGGCACATCCCAGGAGCGGTGGCCGTAGAACCCGGGGTGTTAGGCCCCGGATTCGTCCGGCTTGACCCGGAACCACGCTGCATACAGCGCCGGCAGGAACACCAGGGTCAGCACCGTGCCCACGATCAGGCCGCCCATGATCGAGATCGCCATCGAACCGTAGAAGGCACTGCGCGACAGCGGAATCATCGCCAGCACCGCAGCGAGCGCGGTCAGCACGATCGGGCGGAAGCGGCGCACGGTGGCATCGATGATCGAATGCCAGCGGTCATGCCCGGCGTCGATGTCCTGCTGGATCTGGTCGATCAGGATCACCGAGTTGCGCATGATCATGCCGGCCAGTGCGATCGTGCCCAGCAGCGCCACGAATCCGAACGGTGCACGGAACAGCAGCAGGAACAAGGTCGCGCCGATGATGCCCAGCGGTGCGGTGACCAGCACCATCGCCGCACGCGAGAAGCTGCGCAGCTGCAGCATCAGCAGCGTGGCCACCACCACCAGGAACAGCGGCATGCCGGCCTTGATCGAGTTCTGGCCACGTGCCGAATCCTCCACCGTGCCGCCGGTTTCCAGCAGGTAGCCACTGGGCAGCTCGGCACGGATGCCATCCAGCGTCGGCAGGATCTGGTGCACCACGTCCAGCGGCTGCATGCCATCGCTGATATCGGCGCGCACGGTCACCGTCGGCAGGCGGTTGCGGTGCCAGATGATGCCGTCCTCGAAGCCGTACTCCATCGTCGCCACCTGCGACAGCGTGATGCTGCCGCCGTTGGCCGTCGGCATCGACAGGCTTGACAGCAGCTCCAGCTGGTTGCGCTCGTCGGCCGGGCCACGCAGCAGCATCTCGATCTGGCGGTTGCCTTCGCGGTACACGCTCACCGACTGCCCGGCCAGCGAACTGGACAGGAACTGGCTGACCTGGGCACTGCTCACGCCCAGCGCGCGGGCGCGCTCCTGGTCGATCACCAGCCGCACTACCTTGCTCGGCTCGCTCCAGTCCAGGTTGACGTTCATCACGTGCGGATTCCCGCGCACCTTGGCCTCGACCTCGCGTGCGATCGCCTGCACCTTCTCGATGTGCTCGCCGGAGATACGCATCTGTACCGGATAGCCGACCGGTGGGCCGTTCTCCAGGCGGGTCACGCGCATCTGCACGTCCGGGAACTTCGGGATCACCTCGTGCAGCAGCCAGTCGCGGGTGCTTTCGCGTGACTTGATGTCCTTGGCCAGCACCACGAACTGGGCGAAGTTGGTCGCCGGCAGCTGTTGGTCCAACGGCAGGTAGAAGCGCGGCGAACCGGTACCCACGTAGGACACGTAGTTGGCGATGCCCTCACGGCTGGACAGCAGCTTCTCCAGCTTCTCGGCCTGGGCCTGGGTCGAACGCAGCGACGCGCCCTCGGCCAGCTCGATGTCCACCATCAGCTCCGGCCGCGTCGAGTCCGGGAAGAACTGCTGCGGCACGAAGCGGAACAGCATCAGCGAACCGATGAACAACGCGATGGTCGCGGCGATCACCCACCAGCGTCGGCGCAGGCAGGCGTCGAGGAAGCGGCGGAAGCTGCGGTAGAACGGGCGCTGGTAGGGATCATGGTCGTGCCCGTGCTGCGGCGGCGCGATCAGGTTGGCCAGCGCCGGGTAGCGGTCGGCCCACTGCTGGCGCTTGGCGTGCCAGCGCGCGGACAGGCTGCCCGGCTTCGGCGGCTGCGGATTGAACAGGTCCGGCAGCATCTTGTCGCCCAGGTACGGGATGAACAGCACCGCCGCGATCCACGACACCACCAGCGCGATGGTCACCACCTGGAACAGCGAGCGGGTGTATTCACCGGTGCTCGATGCGGCCGTGGCGATCGGCAGGAAGCCGGCTGCGGTGATCAACGTGCCGGTCAGCATCGGGAACGCGGTCGATTCCCAGGCGAAGCTGGCCGCGCGCAGGCGGTCATAGCCCTGCTCCATCTTGGTGGCCATCATCTCCACCGCGATGATCGCATCGTCCACCAGCAGGCCCAGCGCCAGCACCAGCGCGCCCAGCGAGATCTTGTGCAGGCCGATGTCGAAGTAGTGCATGACGAAGAAGGTCATCGCCAGCACCAGCGGAATGGTCACGCCCACCACCAGGCCGGTGCGCAGGCCCAGCGAGAAGAAGCTGACCAGCAACACGATCACCACCGCTTCGGTCAGCACCTGCACGAACTCGCCAACCGACTCCTCCACCGACTGCGGCTGGTCGGACACCTTGCGCAGCTGCATGCCCGCCGGCAGCGTCTTCTGCAGGCGCTCGAACTCGGCATCCAGGTTGGCGCCGAGCTTGAGGATGTCACCGCCGTCCTTCATGGCAACGGCCAGGCCGATCGCCTCTTCGCCCATGAATCGCATCTTCGGCGACGCCGGATCGGCGAAGCCGCGCTTGACCTCGGCGATGTCGCCCAGGTGCACGGTGCGCTCACCGGCGCGGATCGGGAACTGGCGTATCGCTTCGATATCGTTGAACTGGCCGGTCACGCGCAGCTGCACGCGGTCGGTGGCGGTCTCGAAGAAGCTGGTACCACTCACCGCATTCTGGTCGGCCAGCGCCTGCTGCACCTGCTGCATCGACACGCCCAGCGTGGCCAGGCGGGTGTTGGACAACTCGATCCACACCTTCTCGTCCTGCAGCCCAACCAGGTCGATCTTGCCGACGTCGGGCACGCGCTGCAGTTCCAGCTGGATGCGGTCGGCGTAGTCGCGCATCACCGCATAGTCGAAGCCCTTGCCGGTCAACGCATAGATATTGCCGTAGGTATCGCCGAATTCATCGTTGAAGAACGGGCCGACGATCTCGCGCGGCAGCGTCGCACGGATGTCCCCCACGCGCTTGCGCACCTGGTACCACAGGTCCGGAATCTGCTTGGAACGCAGGCTGTCGCGGGCCATGAAGATCACCTGCGATTCGCCCGGGCGCGAGTACGAGCGGATGAACTCGTACTCGCCGGTGTTCATCAGCGCCTTCTCGATCGGCTCGGTCACCTGCCGCGAGACCTGCTCGGCGGTGGCGCCCGGCCACAACGTGCGCACCACCATCGCCTTGAAGGTGAACGGCGGATCTTCGGATTGGCCCAGATGCTTGTACGACCACGCACCGATCAGGGCGAAGGCAAGCATCGCAAACAGCACCAGTGGTCGATTGGCCAGCGCCCACTCGGAAAGATTGAAGCGGCGCACCGGCTTACTCCTTGGCCTTGGCGGCAGCTGGCGGTGCGGCCGGCTTCAGCACCGGGCGGTTCTGCCGGTCCACCGCGATCACTGGCTGGCCGGCGCGCAGCAGATGGCCGCCGGCGGCAACCACCCAGTCTGCGGCACCGACGCCGGACAGCACCGGTACCGTCTCGCTGCCATAGGCACCGGTGGTGACGGGGGCGGCCTTCAGGGTGCTGTTGGCCGGATCGACCACCCACACGCTGGCTGCACCATTGGCACCGCGCTGCAGCGCGCCCAGCGGCAGCTGCAGCGTGCCGTGGCGGCCGGCGCTGCTGTAGACGCGCGCGCTCTGCCCCAGTTCGACATCGGCCAGCGCATCGGCGGCCAGGCTGACCCGCGTGGCGTAGGTGCGCGCCTGCGGATCGGCGGCGGCGGCGATCTCGCGGATCGTGCCCGGCAGGCGCTGGCCCGGACGGTTCCACAGTTCCACCTCGACCGGCTGGCCGACCGCGTAGTCGCGGATGGTGGCTTCGGGCAGGTCGATCAGCACTTCGCGGCCACCGTCGGCGGCCAGGTTGAAGATGGTCTGGCCGGCGGACACCACCTGCCCGGCTTCGGCCTCGCGGCTGGCGATCACACCATCAGCCGGCGCGCGCAGCTGCGCGTAGTCAGCCTGGTTGCGCAGTACATCGAGGTTGGCGCGGGCGGCGTTGGCCTGGCCCTGCGCAGCCTTGAAGGCGGCCGATTGCTGGTCCAGCTGCGAGCGGCTGACCAGCTGCTGGTCGGCCAGCACCTGGTAGCGCTTGAGGTCGTCGCGGGCGCGTACCAGATCGGCTTCGGCCGCGGCCAGCTGAGCCTGCGAGGCACGCGCCTGCAGCGCGAAGTCGGCCACATCCAGCTCAGCCAGCACCTCACCCTTCTTCACCCGTTGGCCGGCATCGACATGACGCTTGACCAGGTTGCCGCCGACGCGGAACGACAGCGGGCTTTCCTGGCGGGCACGCACCGTGCCCGGGAACGCCGCCGGCGCCTGCCCGGCCTGTTCGCCGGGATGCACCACCAGCACCGGCACGGCCGCCTGCGGCGCCTGCTCCTGTCCCGAACAGGCTGCCAGCGCAGCCACCCACACCATACCGCCCATCCAGCGCACGATCTTCATCGGTCAACGTCCTGAAAACGCAGGGTTGCAACAAGGGGGGGCCACGACTGCCGGCCCAATTTAATAAACCGGCCGGTATAGTATAAATATCGAACCGCTTGGTCTAGTATTGTTGCGATGAGTTCTTCCACTTCCCGCAAGCCGTCGGCCAAGCCTGCTGCCAAGGCCGCCGGACCCGGGCGCCCCAAGGATCTGGGCAAGCGCGCGGCGATCCTTGAAGCAGCCAAGGCACTGTTCATCGAACAGGGCTATACCGGCGTGAGCATGGACGCCATCGCCGCCCAGGCCGGCGTCTCGAAGCTGACCGTGTACAGCCATTTCGGCGACAAGGAGACCCTGTTCTCCGAGGCCGTGCAGTCCAAGTGCATTGAAATGCTGCCCGATGCGCTGTTCGTGGCCGATGCGGAGGGTCCTCTGCGCGACCAGCTGATCGGCATCGGCCTGGCCTTCTTCGAGCTGATCACCTCCGACGCGGCGATCTCGATCCAGCGCATGATGATGGCGCCGGAGACCGACGAGCGCCTGCGCGAGCTGTTCTGGCAGGCCGGCCCGGAGCGCACCTGCGAGGCCCTGGCCGACTTCCTGCGTGCCCGCGGCGAACGCGGCGAGCTGGACATCCCCGACTACTACCTGGCCGGCCAGCAGTTCCTGACCCTGGTGAAGGGCGAAGTGCACATGCATATGATGTGCGGCATGCCACTGTCACCGGTGGAGTGCGACCCTCTCACCCACGTGACCGCCAGCATCGACTTTTTCCTGCGCGCCTATGCGCCGCGAAGGGCCGGAACCGGCTGAAACGGCAAACCTGAATGAACCGGAGGTCGCGATGACTTCCGGCACTGCGACCCCGGCCCCCCGGCAGCTGATGCTCTGGGCGCGCCGCCGGCCTCCGGCACCGGTAAAATGGCCGGCCCACTGCGCTGGATTTGAACCTCATGACGATTGATTACGCCCACGCCCGCGAACTGATGGTGGAACAGCAGATCCGTCCCTGGGACGTGCTGGACATCAAGGTGCTCGACGTCCTGGCCCGCCTGCCGCGCGAGGCCTTTGTCGCCGATGCACACCGGGCGCTGGCCTACGCCGATGTTGAACTGCCGATCGGCAACGGCCAGAAGATGATGAAGCCGGTCATCGAGGGCCGTACCCTGCAGGCGCTGGACCTGCAGCCGGGTGACGAAGTGCTGGAAATCGGCACCGGCAGCGGTTTCCTGGCCGCCTGCATCGGCGCGCTGGCGCGCGACGTGCTGAGCCTGGAGATCGATGCGGAACTGGCCGCTGCCGCGCGCGCGCGCCTGGACGCTTCCGGCCTGGGCAGCAATGTCCGCGTGGAAGTGGCCGACGCCCTGTCGTGGCAGACCGAACGCCGTTTTGACGTGATCTGTGTCACTGGTGCGGTCGACGTTGTGCCGTCACAGTTTGCTTCGTGGCTGCGTCCGGGTGGCCGCCTGTTCGTGATCCACGGCCGCTCGCCGGCGATGGAGGCCCTGCTGGTCAAGGCCGACGGCAGCACCGAGTCCCTGTTCGAGACCGATATCGATTACCTGCGCGGTGCCGCCCCGGCACCCCAGTTCCACCTCTGAGTCCAAGGAAGCCGCAATGATCCGCCGATCCCTCGCTGTTGCGCTGGCCACTGCCCTGCTGCCGTTGTCCGCCCATGCCGCCGACCTGCTGCAGGTCTACGAAATGGCCCGCAACGGCGATCCGCAGCTGTCTGCCGCCGAATCGACCCGGCTGTACGACAAGGAAGGCGCCGTGCAGGCGCGCGCCGCCCTGCTGCCGCAGATCAACGGCCAGGCCACGCTGAACCGTTCGCGCAGCGAAGCCAATGCCGATGCCAACTCCGGCACGGTCACCAGCAAGCGCCGCAACTACACGATCGAGGGCAGCCAGACGCTGTTCAACTGGACCCAGATCAACAACCTGCGCTCGCAGCGTGAGCTGAGCAAGGCGGCGGACTTCACCCTCGATTCGGCCAACGACAGCCTGATCGTGCGCACCTCGGCGGCCTACTTCAATGTGCTGGTGGCGATCGAATCGCTGAACGCCGCACAGACCAATGAAGCGGCCGCGAAGAAGCAGTTCGACTTCGCCGACAAGCGCCTGGAAGTGGGCCTGGCGCCGATCACCGACGTGCACGAAGCCCGCGCCCAGTACGACCAGGCGCGCGCCAACACCATCGTTGCGCAGAACACCCTGGCCGATAACTACCAGGCGCTGACCGAACTGACCGGCCAGCCGGTGGTCAACCTGCGCGGCCTGCCGGCCGACTTCCGCCCGGAAGTGCCGGCCAACCGCGGCAACATCGACGAGCTGGTGCAGCAGGCCAGCACCCAGAACCCGGCGCTGAAGGCGCAGGAACTGAAGGTCAGCGCCGCCGAAGCCGGTGTGCAGGCGGCCCGTGGTGGCCACTACCCGACCCTGTCGCTGGGCGGCAGCTGGGGCAAGTCCGCCACCTGGGGTGACAGCACCGGTGCCGGCTCGCTGTCGCCGGATGCGCGTACCAACAGCATCGGCCTGACCCTGAGCGTGCCGATCTTCTCCGGCGGCGCCACCCAGTCCGGCGTGCGCCAGGCGCTGGCCCAGCGCGACATCGCCCAGGACGGCTACGAGCAGCAGAAGCGTGCCCTGGACCGCAACACGCGCAATGCCTACCAGACCCTGGTGCAGGGCATCAGCGAAGTCGAAGCGCGCCGCCTGGCGGTGGTCTCGGCGCAGAGCGCCTACGACGCGTCGCAGGTCGGCCTGGAAGTCGGTACCCGCACCGTGCTGGACGTGATCCAGAACCAGCGCATCCTGTTCTCGGCGCAGCTGGACTATGCCAACGCGCGTTACACCTTCCTGCAGAACCGCCTGCTGCTGAGCCAGTCGCTGGGCGCACTGGACGTGGCCGAACTGCAGGACATCAACCGCCTCCTGACCCAGGATGCCGGCAATCCGGCCACGACCACGCGCTGAGTCGAGGCCCCGCCTGCAACGAAGAAGCCACCCGCAAGGGTGGCTTTTTTGTGGGCGATGGCGCGGACGGCTGCGCGCAAGGCGCAGACTCTGCTCAGCCCGGCCACGCCCGCAGCCGTGCCAGTGCCGCCAGCAGGCACAGGAGCGCCGCCATCGGCGCCAACAGCGGCATTGTCCGGGCCGGCCAGCGCAACGGACCCTGCCCGGCTGCATCCGGGCGCGGGCGCAGCACCGCCAGGCACAGCATGCCCATCACCAGCAGCGCGGCTGCGCCCGGCAGTGCCGGCAACGCCCCCGCCGGTACCCACAGCGCCAGCAACGTTGCAGACATCACCACCGCCACCAGCCGTGGCCGCCACGCAGCGGCGTGCGGCGCAGGCCGCAGTGCCATCGCCAGCTGCACCGCCAGCGTCAACAGCACCATCTGCAACGCGACAAGGCCGGCGGCGCCGGCCAACGGCAGCAGCGGCAACATCCACTGCAACGGCGGATGGCTCTGCAGGGCCACCGACAGCGGCCGCGTGCTGGCCAGCGCCGGAAACTCGATCAGGCCGGCCTGCAGCGCCGCCAGCAGGATCAGCCACAGCATCGCCATCAACGACGCCAGCGCCAGTACGCTGGGTTGCCAGCGTCCGTGTTGCCGCCGCAGCGCGGGAAAGCCCAGCGCCAGCCCGACGCTGGCAAACACGCCCAGCAGCGGCACCGCAGCGGCCAGCACGCCGCCCAGACCGAAGCGATACGGTGCGGTGGCGTCCGGCAGCCACGGAACCCAGTGCGCGTAGTGCACATACCGCGCCGCCAGCGTGAGCAGCAGCAGCCCGGTGCCGATCTTCACCGTCAGCAGGGCACAGGCCACCAGCGCCACCACCCGCGCGGGCAGCAGCACGGTCGCGCCCAGCATCAGCAATCCCACCGCGGCGGTCAGCTGCACCGGTACCGTGTGATCGGCCTGGAACCCGTACAGGGCCAGCACCGCGTGCAGGTGGCTGGCGGAGGACTGCGCCGCACCCGCCGCGGTCACCACCAGCTCCAGCAGCAGCACAGCGCCCAGCACGCCGGCCACCCGCGGCCCCCAGCCGGCCACCAGCAACCCGTGCAGACCCGGCGCATCAGGTCGCCGCGCCAGCAGATCCTGCAGGCAACACAGCACCATACCCGCCCCGAGCGACGCCAGCAGCAGGCTCAGCACGATCGCCGGGCCGGCCTGCGCGGCCGTGTGCTGCCCGACCAGCGCGATCACGCTGCCACCGACCAGCAGCGTCAATGCCACCACTGCCAGATGGTCCAGTCCCGGCCGATCGTCATTGATGCCGTCCCTGCCCCCGTTGCCGTCCATCCCAAGTTCCCTTGATATCCGCCCAAGCGCGGTGGACATCAGGCTGGCAGGCTGCGGCAGCGGCGCGATATCGGAATCTGTAGCGCATGCGCCAGGTTGTGATCACAGGCACGCTGCAAGCGGCGGAGTCGGTCCAACCGCGACAGGCCACGCATCGCTAAGTGGATTTGATGAAGTCGATTACGACAGTGCGCCGCCAGATCACGGCAGCGCAGAGATCACTCGCGTGGTGGCGGCAGATGCGGTGCCACCAGCGCCAGGGTCCGCTGCAGCGCGCCACGGCCATTGCTGACCAGCGTGCACCCGGCGCGAGCCATGTCCTCGCGGGCCTGGGCGTTCTCAAGCAAATGCTGCAGCAGGTCGCCAACGGCCTGTGCGTCCTCGCCGATCAACAGCGCGCCGGCCTCGCGCATGCGCCGGGAGATCTCGGCGAAGTTGTGCAGGTGCGGGCCGGTGACCGAGGCGGTGCCCATGGCCGCAGGCTCCAGCAGGTTGTGGCCACCGATGGCCTGCAGGCTGCCACCGACGAAGGCGACCTGGGCGCAGGCGTAGAACGGCATCAGTTCGCCCAGGGTATCGATGACGAACACATCAGTGCCGCCTTGCGGCCACTGCTCCACCCGGCGGGTGGCCACATTCCAGCCCTGTTCGCGCGCCAGCGCTTCCACCTTCGGGAACCGTTCGGGGTGACGCGGCGCCCACAGCAGCAGCAGGTCCGGGTGCTGCTGGCGCAGGCGCCGGTGCAGCTCGACTACCGCCTGCTCTTCGCCCTCGTGGGTGCTGGCGGCGATCCACACCGGCCGCCCGGCCGGGACGCGGGCATGGAACTGCCCGACAAAGCCCTGCACGTCCGGGGTGGTGATGTCGAATTTCAGATTGCCCAGCGCCTGCACCTGCTCCGGCGCCGCCCCCAGCTGCACGAACCGCTCGGCGTCGTCCTGCGACTGCGCAGCCACGCAGGTGACGGTACGCAGTGCGCGCCGGATCAGCGCCGCCAGCAGCCGGTAGCCGCGCAACGAGCGCGCCGACAGGCGTGCGTTGAGGATGTAGACCGGAATGCCACGGTCGCGGCAGCCGAACAGCATGTTCGGCCACAGCTCGGTTTCCAGGATCAGCGCCAGGCTGGGCTGGAAATGGCCCAGAAAGCGATTGACGCTGCCCGGCACGTCGTAGGGCAGATAGACGTGGTCCAGGGCATCGCCCCACAGCGCGCGCACGCGCTCGGAGCCGGTCGGGGTGATGGTGGTGATGACCCAGCGGATGTCGGGGCGCTGCTCGCGCAACGCGTTGACCAGCGGCGCGGCGGCATTGACCTCGCCCACCGAGACCGCATGCAGCCAGACCCGCGGCTGGCCGCTGGGCTGCGGATAGGAGGCATAGCGCTCGTCCCAGCGCCGGAAGTACTCGCGGACCCGGAAACCGCGCCAGACCAGGTGGTACACGGTGATCGGCAGCAGGATGTAGAGCACGACCGAGTACAGGCCACGCAGGATCCATTCGACAGGGTCTTTACGCATGCGGCAAGGATACGGGAGCCCCCCGGGAAAGACACGCGGCCGGGTTGGTAGAATGGGGCAATGTCCGAAGCCACCACCGCCATCCGTCCTTCGCTGCGCGATCCCCGCAACTGGCCGATGTTTGCCGCCATGTTCGGCGCCTTCGCCCTCGCCCGCCTGCCGTGGTTGCTGCAGCGGGCACTCGGCCGCGGTGTCGGCTGGATCAGCTGGCGCCTGCTCGGCAGCCGCCGCCGCGCCGCCGAAGTCAACCTGAAGCTGTGCTTCCCGGAAAAGGACGACGCCTGGCGCCAGCGCCTGGTGCGAGACAGTTTCGATGCGCTGGGCGTGGGCGTGTTCGAGTGCATCCGCGCCTGGTGGGGCAGCATCGACAGCCTGCGCCCGCAGGTACAGATCGAAGGGCTGGAACACCTGCGGCAGATGCAGGCCGAGGGCCGTGGTGTGCTGCTGGTGTCCGGCCACTTCATGACCCTGGAAATGTGCGGGCGACTGCTGTGCGACTACGTTGATCTGTCGGGCATGTACCGCAAGCACAAGAACCCGGTGTACGAATGGGCGGTGAAGTTCGGCCGCCTGCGCTACGCCAAGGCGATGTTCGCCAACGAAGACATCCGCGCCACCGTGCGCCACCTGAAGAAGGGTGGCTTCCTCTGGTATGCGCCGGACCAGGACATGCGTGGCAAGGACACCGTGTTCGTGCCGTTCTTCGGCCACACCGCCTCGACCATCACCGCTACCCACCAGCTGGCGCGTATGACCGGGTGCGCGGTGATTCCGTATTTCCATCGCCGCGAAGGCGGGAAGTATTTCCTGAAGATCGGCGCACCACTGGAGAACTTCCCCAGCGAAGATGTGGAAGCCGATACCACGCGGGTCAACCAGGCCATCGAAGAGATGGTGCGCGAGGCGCCCGACCAGTACCTGTGGATCCACCGCAGGTTCAAGCGCCAACCGGGTGGACGGAGCGATTTTTACAAGTAACGGTGGGACCGGGGGCTCCATCCACGCCACGCGTGAATGTCGTGCCCAAAAGCATCGCAATGCCGGCAGATCCACGCCTTGCGGGGATGCGCCGTTATTTCAGCGCCGCTGATTCATCTGCATCACGCGCCAACAGGCTGCCGGCGAACAGCGCCGCCAGCAGCACGGTCAGCCCGCCCCAGAACGCCGAATAGAACGCCAGGTGGGTGTTGAGCGGAAACACGGTGACCGCCAGGGCCAGCATCGCCGGTCGCGCCCGCTCACGTGCGCCGGCCGGGGCGTAGCGCCAGGCACGCCAGGCCTGGGCCACGGCCGCCAGCCACAGCAGCAGGCCCAGCACACCGGTTTCGGCCAGGATCTCCAGCACGATCTGATGGGCATGCAGCGCCGGCAGGTCCCCCCACACCGCGGGGCCCTCGTCGGCCACACAGGCCGGGTAGGCATCGCGGAAACCGCGTGCGCCGACGCCGTTGAACGGGTGCTCTTCAATCATGCAGGCGGCCGCTTCCCAGATCCGCGCACGCCCGGACAGCGCCTCGTCCACACCACGCTCGCCACCGTCCCAGGCCATGGCTGTGCGCGCAACGCGTTCGCGCAGCTGCGGCACGCTGGCGGTCAGCGCAGCGGCGCCGAGCAGGGCAATCAACGCCAGCAGCGCCAATCGCTTCCAACCCAACTGGCGCATGCCGCTGTAGACCAGCACCAGCGCGAAGGTGATCCACGATGCCCTCGAACCGGCCAACAGCAGTACGCAGCCCAGCGCGGCGGCCGCCAGCAGCCATCCCAGGTTGCCGAAGCGACGCGCCACCGGCAGCAGCAGGAACGGTGACAGGCTGGCCAGCACCTGGCCGAACTTCAGGTTGCACGGTCCCAGCGCACCACTGAGGCGATCGACCAGGGCCGCTTCGCCGGCCGGGCACAAGGCGTGACCACTCACCGCCAGCTTCAGCTGATCCAGCGACCAGAACCATGGGCTGGTGCCGGCCACCGCCTGCACCAGGGCATCCAGCGTCCAGGCGCCAGTGATCAGCGCCAGGCCTGCGAAGGTCAGCCGCCGCCGTTCCGGCGTGGCCACCGCGATCGCCACCAGCCACATGAACGGCAGGTAGCGCAGGCCGGCGGCGGCCTTGGTCCACGAGGCCGCCGGGTCGATGGCATCGAACGCGGAGAACGCCTGCGGCAGCCAATAGCCCAGGAACAGGATCGAGGTCAGCGCCCAGGCAGCCGTGCTCAGCAGATGTGGCCGGCGCTGGAGGCGGCGCGTGACCATGCGCGCGGCGGCATACAGCGCGCCGAGCCCAAGCACGGTTTCGGCGATGCCCGGCAACGGCCACAGCGCCACGTATGCCAGCACCCACCAGGGCGCCCAGCGCCCGGCACGGTCCTCGCGCACGATGGCAATGGGATCAGCCGGCGAGGTCGGCATAGAGGCGGAGGGTGTCACGCTGCATGGCCTGCAGGGTAAACGGGATGCGGGTCGGTAAGGACGGCGGCTGCGCCAGCAGGGCCAGCGCACGTTCACCCAGCGCGCGCGCGTCGCCGAGCGGCACCGCGCCGCTGGGCTGCAGCTGCCGCAGCAGTTCGCCCACACCGCCATGGTCCCAGCCCAGCACCGGACGCCCCACCGACAGCGCTTCGACCACGGTGCGGCCGAACGCTTCGGGCTTGTCCGACAACTGCAGTACCAGATCGCTGGCCGCATAGGCCTGGGCGATGCGCGCGGTGGGTGTGCTGATCTGCACGGCCTCGGCCACGCCCAGCGCGGCGGCCTGCCGGCGCAGGTCGGCCACGTAGGCGTCCCGCCCGGGTTCATCGGTGCCCAGCATCCACAGCTGCGCCGGCACACCGGCGGCGCGCACATCGGCCAGCAGCTGCAACGCATGGATGTGGCCCTTCAGTCGGGTGCCGCGCCCCGGCAGCAGCAGCAGCGGACCGTCGACCCGGGCCAGCCACGGATAATCGGCGGCCAGCGCCAGGCGCGGGCGGCGGTCGGCACGTGCTACACGCGGGAACTGGCCGACATCGACGCCGCGCGGAATCACCTGCAGCCGGGCGTGGGGTACGGTCGGGTAATGCCGCTGCACGTAATCGCGCACGGTGTTGGACACGCAGATCACGCGTTCACCGCTGGTCATCACCGCGCTGTAGCGACTGGGTGAGTTCAGGCCGTGCACGGTGGTCACCCAGTGCGGGCGCTGCGCGGCGGGCATGGCGCGGATCGCGTACAGGCCCAGCCAGGCCGGCAGCCGCGAGCGGGCATGCACGATGTCGGCCCCCACTTCGGCGAACAGCCGGCGCAGGGTCGGCAGATGCCGCAGCGTGAGCAGCGACTTGCGTCCGATATCGAGGGTGAGGTGTTCGGCCCCGCTGTCGAGCAGCGGCTGCACCAGGCGGCCACCGGCGGACACCACCAGCGCGCGATGGCCGGCAGCGACCAGGGCCGCAGCGATTTCCAGGGTCGAGCGCTCGACACCGCCGGAGTGCAGCGCCGGCAGCAACTGCACCACGGTCAATCGGCGCATCGAAGGGGCGGCCGCTTAGTCGGCCAGCACGAACACGGAACCGCAGTACGGGCACTGCGCTTCGCCGTTGGGCTCGTCTTCGATCGGCAGGTACACGCGCGGATGCGAGTTCCACAGCGCCATTTCCGGGGTCGGGCAGCTCAGCGGCAGCTCGCTGCGGTGCACGGTGTAGCGCTTCTCGGCGTTGGCGGGCGCGGTGGCGGTATGGCTCATGGCGGATGTCGATGGACGGGTTGCGAGGGCTGTGATTCTAGCATCCGGGCCGCCCGGACATTGCGCCGCAGCAGGCGGTTGGAGGTGCCGGCGGGCGTGCACCGGGAAAATGCCTGCATCGATCCGCCCGGTTCCTCGCGCAAACCGGGGCTTGAGCAGATTTCCCGCATTTGGATCGAACTAAATGGCACTTGTCAGGCTGCGGCGGCTGTTGCAGGATCGGCCCAGGTCAGCACTCGACCTGCCCAATCCGACCCGATCGCATGGCCCGCCCCCACCGGACCGGCATCGCCTCTTCCGCCGCGAACGTGGCGGGTGGCGTGATGCTGTCCGTGGTGTCCGCCGATGCGGGTTCTGCCCGCCGCCAGCCCTTCCGGGAGACCCCTGCATGACCCTGTCCGATCCTCGCCGCGCCCTGCTTCCGCTCGCCCTGGCCCTGGCCTGTGCGACCACTGCGATGCCGGCACTGGCACAGGGGCTGCAGACCTCGTTCGAACCCGGAGAGCCGGCCCCGGCTGCGGCCGCCGGTGCCTTGCAGGTCACCCTCGGCAACGGCCCGGACGCGCCCTACGCGGCCAAGCGCAACGCCGGCTACAGCGGCCTGCATGCGCTGCGCTACAGCAGCGAAGGCGGCAGCGCGCGGCGCGAACTGTTCAGGACCGACCTGCCGATCGAGGCCGACACCACGCTGTCGTGGCTGGTGTTGCCGGAAATCGTCGGCAAGGACACCGTGGCCTCCACCTATGTTTCGCTGGATCTGCGGCTGGACGATGGCAGCCGCGTTTCGGCCGGTGCCGCGCGCGACCAGCACGGCGTGGCGATCGGCGCACGCGCGCAGGGCGAGTCGAAGACGCTGTACCCGCAGCAGTGGGCACGCAAGGCGGTGCGGCTGGGCGATGTGCCGGCATTGAAGGGCCGTCGCGTAGTGGCGATCGAACTGGAGGTGGCCAGCGCCGACGGTGCGCCGGTGTCCGGCTGGATCGACGATGTGCGCCTGGATGCCCAGACGCGGCAACAGCCGCAGCGTGCTTCGGACTGGGTGCTGACCACCCGCGGCACCCAGGCCAATGGCACCTTCTCGCGCGGCAACAACTTCCCGGCCACGGCGGTGCCGCATGGCTTCAACTTCTGGACCCCGGTGACCGACGCCGGCGCGCTGAACTGGCTGTACCGCTGGAACGAGCAGAACGACGCGCAGAATCGCCCGCAACTGCAGGCGCTCGCGCTGAGCCACCAGCCCAGCCCGTGGATGGGCGACCGCCAGACCTTCCAGGTGATGCCCTCGGCCAGCCAGGGCGTGCCGGAGGCCGACCGCCGCAAGCGCGCGCTGTCGTTCGATCGCAGCCACGAAAGCGCCCGCCCCTATCGCTATGACGTGCGCTTCGACAACGGCATCGCCGCCGCGATCGCACCGACCGACCATGCTGCGCTGTTCCGCTTCGATTTCCCCGAGGGCGGCGACGCCAACCTGCTGTTCGACAACGTCGACGCGCGCGGTGGACTGAGCCTGGATGCGGCCACGCAGACCCTGAGCGGCTACACCGATACGCGCAGCGGCCTGTCCAACGGCGCCAGCCGCATGTACGTGGTGGCCAGCTTCGACAAACCCTGGCGCAGCAGCGGACGTCTTGAGACCGGCCGCCCGACCGGCTACATCAAGTTCGATGCCGGCAGCGAGCGACGGGTGACCATGCGCATCGCCACTTCGCTGATCTCGCTGGAGCAGGCGCGCCACAACCTCGCGCTGGAAATCGCCGCCGCCGATACCCTGGAAAGCGTGGCCAGCCGCGCACAGGACGCGTGGGACGCACGCTTGGCCCGCTTCGACATCGGCGATGCCAGCGACGACCAGAAGACCACGCTGTACTCCAGCCTGTACCGGCTGTACCTGTACCCGAACTCCGGCCACGAGAACGCCGGCACTGCGGCGGCCCCGGACTGGCGCTACGCCAACCAGGCCAGCGCCAGCGATGACAACACCGACGGCAGTGCCAGCCGCAGCTTCACCGGCGTGCGCGATGGCAAGGTGTTCGTCAACAACGGCTTCTGGGACACCTTCCGCACCACCTGGCCGGCCTATGCACTGTTCACCCCCGACGATGCCGGGCAACTGGTGCAGGGATTCATCGAGCAGTACCGCGCCGGTGGCTGGATCGCGCGCTGGTCGTCGCCGGGTTACGCCGACCTGATGGTCGGCACCAGCTCGGATGTGGCCTTTGCCGATGCGTGGCTGAAGGGCATCGGTGGCTTCGATCCGGCCGAGGCGTATGCCGCCGCGCTGAAGAACGCGACGGTGGTACCGCCCGACCGCCATGTCGGCCGCAAGGGCATGGACCGTTCGACCTTCCGTGGCTACGCCAGCGCCGACGTGCACGAGGGCATGTCGTGGACGATGGAAGGCGCGCTCAACGACTTCGGCATCGCCAACATGGCCGACGCCCTGGCCAGGCGTGCGGCCACCCCGGCACTGCGCGAGCGCTACCGCACCGAGGCCGACTACTTCCGCTATCGCGCCGCCAGCTACGCGACGATGTTCGATCCGGCCGCTGGCTTCTTCCAGGGCCGCAGCGCCGATGGCCGCTGGCGCGTGGACAGCACGCACTACGACCCGCGCGTGTGGGGCCACGACTACACCGAATCCAACGGCTGGACCTTCGCCTTCACCGCCGCGCATGACGGCGAGGGCCTGGCCGCGCTGTACGGGGGCCGCGACAAGCTGGCCGCCAAGCTGGATGCCTTCTTCGCCACCCCGGAAACCGCCGACCCGGCGCTGGCCGGCTCCTATGGCGGCACCATCCACGAGATGACCGAAGCGCGCGACGTGCGCATGGGCATGTACGCGCACAGCAACCAGCCGGCGCACCATATTCCGTGGATGTACCTGTACGCCGGGCAGCCGTGGAAGACCCAGCAGCACGTGCGCGAGATCCTGTCGCGGCTGTACGTGGGCAGCGAGATCGGCCAGGGTTACCCGGGCGATGAGGACAACGGCGAGACCTCGGCGTGGTACGTGCTGGCCTCGCTGGGCCTGTACCCGCTGCGCATGGGCGACCCGGAGTACGTGATCGGTTCGCCGGCATTCCGCCACGCGCGGGTGGAACTGCAGGGCGGCGCGGTGCTGACCGTGAACGCGGAGAACAACTCACGCGAGAACGTCTACGTGCAGTCGCTGAAGATCAACGGCACGCCGTGGACGAAAACCTGGGTACCGCACGAGCTGATCGCCAAGGGCGCCACCCTGGACTTCGTGATGGGCCCGCAGCCCTCGCGTTGGGGCAGCGGCGTGGACGATGTGCCGCGCTCGCTGACCGCGCGTGGCCAGCGTCCGCAGTTGCTGCACGATCTGCTTGGCCACACCGCGAAGGCGACGCTGGCCGATGGCCGCGCGCTGCCGGCGCTGGTCGATGACGATGCCGGTACCACGGTGGGCCTCGGTGGCGGCGCAACCATCGCGCTGACCGGGCTGAGCGAGGGCATGCCGACGATGTACACGCTGACCAGCGGTGACGGCAGCATCCGTGGCGGTGCGTGGACACTGGAGGCACGCACCGGCGGCGGCGCTTGGATCACGCTCGACCAGCGCAGCGCCGAGGACTTCGAATCAGCACGGCAGACCCGTCCGTTCCGCATCGCAAAGCCGGGCCGCTACAGCGAGTACCGCCTGCGCCTGACGGCGCCAGGACGACTGCCGCTGGCGGAGATTGAACTGCTGGCACCGACCCCGGTTCAATGAGCCGGCGTGGGGGCGCGGCCTCAGCGTGACTGCACGAAGCCGGCGTACAGCGCGAACAGCTGCTGGAAATACCGCCGCGTCACTCGATTGCGCATGACACCCTCGCCGAAGAAAAGTGGGTCGGGCCCAGGGTGGGAAGGCCGGTCCGGTCCCTTCCCACGGCCGGGCCGCGTGGGCGTATTGGGCCGGAGCGGCGTTGCAGGCAAATGACTGCCTGACTGCAATTCATCTGGTAGCGCCGGGCCATGCCCGGCCGAATGCGAGAAGCGCCGCGCTGCGCGCTCGCCGGGCATGGCCCGGCGCTACCCGATCCGGTTTCCGCTGCGCGGAAACAGAAACGCGCCCCGTGGGGCGCGTTTCTGCATCTGTCGCTGGAAAGAAGGCTTACGCCTTCTTTTCCGCTTCCAGCTGTTTCCTGATCTGCGCATCCACCGCCGCGATGGCGGTCATGTTCAGGATCCGGCGCGAGGTCGCGCTGGTGGTCAGGATGTGCACCGGCTTGTTCACGCCCATCAGGATCGGGCCGATCGCCACGCCGTCGGTGAACACGCGCACCAGGTTGTAGGCGATGTTGGCCGCTTCCAGGTTCGGCAGCACGAACAGGTTGGCACGGCCCTGCAGGGTCGAGCCCGGCAGCAGCTTCTGCCGCAGCGCTTCGTCCCATGCGGTGTCGCCCTGCATCTCGCCATCCACGTTCAGACGCGGGTTGCGCTTGAGCAGCAGCTCGCGCACCTGGCGCATCTTCAGCGCGTCCTTCGAGTCGTGGCTGCCGAAGTTGGAGTGCGACAGCAGCGCCACCTTCGGCTCGATGCCGAACAGCTTCATGCGGTAGGCCGCCTGCAGCGTGGCTTCGCACAGCTGCTCGGCGGTCGGGTCTTCCTGCACGTGGGTATCGACGAAGAAGAACACGCCCTGCTGGTTGATCACGCCGGTCATCGCCGAGGTCGAGGTGACCTTCGGTTCCAGCGGCAGCACGCTGCGCACGTAACCCAGCTTCTTGTGGAAGCGGCCGACGATGCCGGTCAGCATCGCATCGGCTTCGCCACGGGCCACCATCACCGCTGCGATCAGGGTCGGGCGCGAACGCATCAGGTTCTTCGCCGCGGCCACGGTCACGCCACGGCGGCCGGTCAGGCCGTGGTAGTACTGCCAGTATTCGTTGAAGCGCGGGTCGTCGTTGATGTTGGTGACTTCAACGTTCTCGCCAATCTTCAGGCGCAGGCCGAGGCGCTCGATGCGCGATTCGATCACTTCCGGGCGGCCGATCAGGATCGGGTGCGCCAGGCCGTCATCGACCACGTTCTGCACCGCCTGCAGCACCACTTCCTCTTCGCCTTCGGCGTACACCACGCGCTGCTTGTCGCTGCGCGCGCGGTCGTAGACCGGCTTCATCATCAGGCTGGTGCGGTAGACGAACTGGGCCAGCTTGTCGCGGTAGGCGCCCATGTCGGCGATCGGACGCGCGGCCACGCCCGAATCCATCGCGGCCTGGGCCACGGCGGCCGACAGCTCCACCAGCAGGCGGCGGTCGAACGGGCGCGGAATCAGGTATTCACGGCCGAAGCTCGGGGTCTCGCCGCCATAGGCCGAACCCATGTCGGTGGCGGCGCGTCGCGCCAGCGCGGCGATGGCGCGCACGCAGGCGATCTTCATTTCCTCGTTGATCGCAGTCGCGCCCACGTCCAGCGCACCGCGGAACAGGTACGGGAAACACAGCACGTTGTTGACCTGGTTCGGGTAGTCCGAACGGCCGGTGCCGATGATCGCGTCCGGACGCGCGGCGCGCGCCAGTTCCGGCATGATTTCCGGGGTCGGGTTGGCCAGCGCGAAGATCACCGGGTCCGGCGCCATGGTCTTGACCATCTCGGCGGTCAGGATGCCCGGTGCCGACAGGCCCAGGAAGATATCCGCGCCGTCGACGATCTCGGCCAGGGTGCGCTTGTCGGTGTCGCGCGCATAGCGCTGCTTTTCCGGGTCCAGGTCGGTACGGCCGGTGTGGATCACGCCCTCGCGGTCGAAGGCCAGGATGTTCTCCGGCTTCAGGCCCAGCTGCACCAGCATGTTCACGCAGGAAATGCCGGCCGCGCCCATGCCCGTGGTCGCCAGCTTCACTTCCTCGATCTTCTTGCCGGTGATCGCCATCGCGTTGAGCACTGCCGCGCCGACGATGATCGCCGTGCCGTGCTGGTCGTCATGGAACACCGGAATCTTCATGCGCTCGCGCAGCTTGCGCTCGACCACGAAGCATTCCGGCGCCTTGATGTCTTCCAGGTTGATGCCGCCGAAGGTCGGCTCCAGCGAGGCGATGATGTCGACCAGCTTGTCCGGGTCGGTTTCATCCACTTCGATGTCGAACACATCGATGCCGGCGAACTTCTGGAACAGCACGCCCTTGCCTTCCATCACCGGCTTGCCGGCCAGTGCGCCGATGTTGCCCAGGCCCAGCACCGCGGTGCCGTTGGAGATCACCGCCACCAGGTTGCCGCGCGCGGTCAGCTCGCTGGCCTGCTGCGGGTCGGCCTTGATCGCTTCACAGGCGTACGCCACGCCCGGCGAATACGCCAGCGACAGGTCGCGCTGGGTCAGCATGGGCTTGGTAGCGGAAACCTTGATCTTTCCCGGCGGGGACATCCGGTGGTAATCGAGGGCGGCCTGTTTGAAATCTTCGTTGGACATCGATGTGGGTTACATGAATGGGCAGAAGGGACAGGGGATGATACCCCCGTTGGAGCGTCCGGACCTGTCGCTATCCTGTCGCAGCCATGCTGCGACCGCACAATTCCGTGCCGTATGCGACGGTACCGGGATACCAGCTTCGGCGCCTCCCATGACAACCCGGGGACGCCCTGAAACGCCGCGGGGCCGCACCACTATTGTGATCGGCCCCGCGGTACCACACACCTGGGTCAGCCCTTGGCCGGCAGCGCCTCGGGCAGTGCGTCCACCGGCGGCGGCAGCTCGCTTTCGCGACCGTCCAGCGCCAGCTGCAGGCGGTTGCGGTCCAGCGCGCCTTCCCAGCGCGAGACCACCACGGTGGCCACGGCATTGCCGATGAAGTTGGTCAGCGAGCGGCATTCGCTCATGAAGCGGTCCACGCCCAGGATCAGCGCCATGCCGGCCACCGGCACCTCCGGCACCACGGCCAGGGTGGCGGCCAGGGTGATGAAACCAGCGCCGGTGACGCCGGCCGCACCCTTGGAGCTGAGCATGGCCACCAACAGCAGGGCGATCTGGTGGCCCAGGGTCAGTTCGGTGTTGGTGGCCTGGGCGATGAACAGCGCGGCCAGGGTCATGTAGATGTTGGTGCCGTCCAGGTTGAACGAATAGCCCGTCGGGACCACCAGGCCCACGACCGACTTGCTGCAGCCAGCGCGTTCCATCTTCTCCATCAGCGACGGCAGCGCCGACTCCGACGACGACGTGCCCAGCACCAGCAGCAGCTCGGCCTTCAGGTAGCGCGCCAGCTTGAACACCGAGAACCCGCACAGACGGCAGACCAGGCCCAGGATGACCGCCACGAACAGGAAGGCGGTGAGGTAGAACGAGCCGACCAGCCAGGCCAGGTTGATCAGCGAGCCGACACCGTACTTGCCGATGGTGAAGGCGATCGCGCCGAAGGCACCGATCGGGGCGGCCTTCATCAGGATGTGCACCAGCTTGAACACCGGGGCGACCAGCGCCTCCAGAAAGTTCAGCACCGGCTTGCCCTTCTCGCCCACCATCGCCAGTGCGATGCCAAACAGCACGGCCACGAACAGCACCTGCAGGATGTTGCCGTCGACGAAGGCGCTGAGCAGCGTCTTCGGGATGATGTCCATCAGGAAGCCGACCAGGGTCAGGTCGTGCGACTTCTCGACGTAGCTGTGCACCGCGGTCTGGTCCAGCTCGGCCGGGTTGATGTTCATGCCGGCGCCGGGCTGCACCACGTGCGCCACGATCATGCCGACGATCAGTGCCAGCGTGGAGAAGAACAGGAAGTAGGCCATCGCCTTGGCGAACACCCGGCCCACCGTGCGCAGGTGGGTCATGCTGGCGATGCCGGTGACGATGGTCAGGAAGATCACCGGGGCGATGATCATCTTCACCAGGTTGATGAACGCATCGCCGAGCGGCTTCATCTTCTCGCCGATCAGCGGCTCGTAGTGGCCGAGGATGGCGCCCAGGACGATCGCCACGATCACCTGGAAATACAGCTGGCGGTAGATCGGCAACGGCTTGACAGGCGCCGGTGCTGCGGTCGGGATGTGCATGGCGGACTCCGGAAGGGGCGTTTTCAGGCACGTACGGGCCCGGGACTGCACGGGAACCGTTACCGTGGAAACTGCTCGCAGGCCCTGCGCAGCACGCGCAGGGTGCGACCAATGGACGCCTTTGTACGCGCCGGGCACGCCGGCGCAGATAACCTATTGGTACTAGCCCCCCGGTTCAGCTGGCAGTGATGCCTACACTGGCGCCGCACCGCCGCTCCCGGGGAGACCGGTGGCCCGTGCTGAACGGCCGGGCATGTCTTCGCGAAAGTTCTGGCCCTTGCGGCCGTTGTTGTCCTGTCCACACGCAATCTGAGAGAGCCGCACCCAACATGCGCCCGATTCCCACCTTGCTGGCCCTGTCCCTGGCCGCCCTTCCCGCCTTCGCTTCGGCTGCGGATTTCGACAACTGGCCGACCAAGTACACCTTCGGCGACGGCACCGAGCTGGCGGCCACCGCCAACATCGCCTACGACTACAACGATTTCTCCTCGGCCAGCGGCCTTGAGGACGACGACGCCGTGCGCCGCAAGGAATTCGGCGCGACGCTGAAGAAGAAGGGCGTGTATGACGCGATGGTGTACTACGACTTCCAGGCCGACACCTGGCTGGACGTGTTCGTGCGCTTGGAGAGCAAGGCCTTCTTCGGCCGTGACGTCGGCCGCTTCCGCTTCGGCTACATGAAGACCCCGGTCGGCCTGGACGCGAATACCTCTTCGCGCGCCGGCAGCTTCCTGGAAACCGCGCTGCCGGTGCAGGCGTTCTACGCCGGCCGCCGCACCGGTGTGGAATGGGTGCTGGAACGCCCGCAGTACCTGCTGCAGGCCGGCGCCTATGGCGGCAAGGATCTGCAGGGCGACAACCCCGGCACCACCCAGGCGGTACGTGCGGTGTGGACGCCGGTGAAGGCACCGGGTGATGTGATTCACCTGGGCGTGGCCTACTCGCAGGAAAACCCGCGCGGCTACAGCGATGGCCGTGACGTGCACCACGAGGCCAGCGCGCGCCTGCGTGCACGCCCGGAAGCCGGACTGACCGACATCCGCTACGTCGATTCCGGCGCACTGGTCACCGCCGACCAGATCCGTCGTACCGGCCTGGAAGGCATCTGGATCCGCGGCCCGTTCTCGCTGCAGGCCGAAGCCCTGCAGGCCACCGTCACCCGCAAGGGCCTGCCCGACTACACCGGCAGCGGCCAGTACGCGATGGCCAGCTGGGTGCTGACCGGCGAATCGCGCCCGTACAACGCCGGCGCGGTGGCCAACATCAAGCCCGCCCACGATTACGGCGCAGTGGAACTGCTGGCCCGCTACAGCCGTCTGGACCTGGACGATGGCAGCATCCTGGGCGGCCGCCAGCACGACCTGACCATCGGCGCCAACTGGTACCTGACCAGCCACTTCAAGTTCCAGGCCAACTACGTGAAGGTCGACGCCAGCCGTCGTGGCGTGCACAGCACGCCGGAAATCTTCGAACTGCGCGCGCAGATGCACTTCTGACCCCTTCCACGTCAGATCCCGGCGGGCGTGCACGCCACGCCCGCCGGCCCTGCGTAGACTGCCGCCATGTATTGGCTGAGCCGCCACCGGATGCTGTTGCTGACCCTGCTGGTGATGGTCGGTGGCACCGTGTTGTGCGCGGTTGCGGCCGGTCACTACGCCTGGCGCCGCGCGCTGGGCGACGAAAGCAGCCAGGTGCAACGCCAACTGCAGCTGTATGGCCAGGGCCTGCAGCAACGCATCGACTGCTTCGGCACGCTGCCGCAGGTGTTGGCGCTTGACCCGGACCTGTTGCACGCCCTGCGCGTGCCGCCCTCGCCTGCCGAACGGCAGCGGCTGAACCTCAAGCTGCAACGTGCCAACGAAGTCACCCGTGCTTCCACCCTGACCCTGGTCGGCCACGACGGCGTGGCGGTGGCGGCCAGCAACTGGGACCAGCCGACCACCAATGTCGGCGAGAACTACAGCTACCGGCCCTATTATCGCCAAGCCCTGGCCCTGGGCCGTGGCCGCTTCTATGGCATCGGCATGACCACCGGCGTGCCGGGCTACTACCTGTCGCAGGCCATCGAGGAAGACGGCCAGCGCCTGGGCGTGGTGGTGATCAAGGTCGAACTGTCGGCGCTGGAGCAGGAATGGCTGAGCAGCCCGGATGTGGTGCTGGCCAGCGATGACCATGACGTGGTGTTCCTGGCCAACCGCGATGCCTGGCGTTACCGGCTGCTGCGGCCGCTGGGTGCCGATGAGCGCCGCGAGATGCTCGACGCCCGCCAGTACGCCGATCGCGCCCTGCAGCCATTGCGCGCGCGTACCGAAGACGTGCTGGCCGACGGCGGACGCATGGTGCGCCTGCTCGACCCCGCATTGCCGCAGCCGATGCTGTGGCAGACCCTGGTGCTGCCGGCCGAAGGCTGGAACCTGCACCTGCTGCACGACGCCAGCGCCGCCAGCAGCGCCGGCCGGGCCGCCGCCGTCACCGGGGGCGCGGCGTGGCTGGCGCTGGGCTTCCTAGTGTTGTTCGTGCAACAGCGCCGGCGCCTGGCCAAGCATCGCCTGCGCAGCCGCCGCGAGCTGGAAACCCTGCTCAAGCAGCACGCACAGGAACTGCGCACCGCACAGGATGGCCTGCTGCAGGCCGCTACCGATGCCGACAGCGGGCTCAGCCGCAGCCTGGCGCACCTGCCGCAGGGCGTGGTGGTGATCGACCGCGAACTGCGGCTGGTGGCATGGAATGCACGCTATCTGGAACTGTTCCGGTTCCCGCCAGACCTGGTGCGCGTCGGCCGTCCGATCGAGGAACTGTTCCGTTTCAATGCCCGCCGCGGCCTGCTTGGGCCCGGCCCGGTCGATGAGGCCATCGAACGCCGCCTCAACCACCTGCGCAGTGGCCGTCCACATATGCGCGAGAGCGAGAAAGACGACGGCACGGTGCTGGAGATCCGCGGCAACCCGCTGCCCGACGGCGGCTTCGTCACCAGCTATGCCGACATCACCAGCTACAAGAACGCCGCGCGCGAACTGCGCTCGCTGGCCGACGCGCTGGAGCACCGCATCGCCGAGCGTACCCATGATCTGGATGAGGCGCGCCGCGAGGCCGAACAGGCCAACCGCTACAAGACCCGCTTCGTCGCTTCGGCGGTGCACGACCTGCTGCAGCCGCTCAACGCCGCGCGCATGTTCGTCTCGGTGCTGCGCGGCAAACTGAGTGACCCGGCACAGCAGCAGACCGCCGACCATATCGACGCGGCGTTGGCGGCGCAGGATGCGATCCTCAACAGCCTGCTGGATATCTCGCGGCTGGAGTCAGGATCGCTGCAGATCCGCGTGCGCGCCTTTGCGATTTCGCCTCTGCTGGAAACCCTGGCCCGTGAGTTCGGCATCGCCGCGCAGAGCCGTGGCCTGCAACTTCACTGGGTGGATACGCGCGCGGTGGTGGTCAGCGACGAGGCCCTGCTGCGGCGCATCCTGCAGAATTTCCTGTCCAACGCGCTGCGCTACACCCCGCGTGGGCGCGTGCTGATCGGCTGCCGGCGGGCAGGCGACCAGCTGCGCATCGAGGTGCATGACCAGGGCCCAGGCATTCCGGAAAGCCTGCAGGGTGAGATCTTCGAAGAGTTCCGCCGCCTGAACGATGGCGTGGAGCAGGAACGCGGCGCCGGCCTGGGACTGGCCATTGTCGAACGCATCGGTCGCCTGCTCGGTCACCGCATCAACCTGCGTTCCACGCTGGGCAAGGGCAGCGTGTTCGCGGTGAGCGTGACACTGGGGCACGCCGACGATGTGATTGCACCGCCGGCGGCGCCAGTCATCGTGACCGAGCCGTCTGATGACAGCCCACTGCGCCAGTGTCGGGTGTGGAGCATCGACGATGACCCCCACGTCTGCGCGGCGACCCGTGCGCTGCTGGAACGCTGGGGCTGCAATGTGGAACTTGCCGATGGGCCGCAGGGGGCACTTGAGATCGCCAGTGCATTGAACGTTCCGCAGTTGCTGCTGCTGGACGTGCGCATGGGGCAATGGCACGGTCCGGACCTGTACGAGGCGCTGTGCACGCTGTGGAAGGCACGGCCGCCGGTGATCCTGGTGACCGCCGAACGCGATGAGGCGCTGAAGGCGCACGCCGCCGAGAACGGCTGGGGCTTTCTGCTCAAGCCCGTGCGACCGCCGGCGCTGCGGGCATTGATGACGCAGGTTTTGTTGCGGCATCGGGGGTAGAGTCGAGCTTGCTCGACTGCCATGCCAGGTAGCGTCGAGCTTGCTCGACTGCTGTTGCCAGCCCAGTCGAGCAAGCTCGACGCTACAAAAGCAGCAGTGTGGGGTCAGATCCCACCCGCATCCCCTTCCGGCTCCAGCGCCTTCACCAGCACGGCCGCCTGGGTGCGGCTGTGGCACTCGAGCTTCTTCAGGATCGCGGTGACGTGCACCTTCACCGTGTTCTCGGCCAGGCCAAGCTCGTAGGCGATCTGCTTGTTGAGCAGGCCATCGGCCAGGCACAGCAGCACGCGGAACTGCTGCGGGGTCAGCTGCGCCAGGCGGCTGGCCAGCAGCGCATCGGCCTCGGAACGCTCGGCCGCCATCGCCGGGAACCACAGGCCGCCGTCGAGCACCGCCTGCACCGCCTCGCCGATGGTCTCGGCCGGGGCCGATTTCGGGATGAAACCGGCGGCGCCGAACTGCTGCGCGCGGCGGATCACCCGTGGATGATCGTTGGAGGAGAGGATCACCACCGGGATGTCCGGATGCGAACCGCGCACGTGCAGCAGTGCGGAAAAACCGTGTGCACCGGGCATGGTCAGGTCGAGCAGCACCAGGTCCACGTCCGGGTGTGCATCCAGCGCTGCGGCCAGCGCTTCGGCACTGGCCACCTCACGCACCTGCGCCAGCGGCAGGCTCTGCCGCAGGGACTGCACCACCGCCGAACGCAGCAGCGGATGGTCATCGGCAATCAGGATGGTGTATTCGCTCATGCCGCCATTGTACGGGCAGCAAACCGCATCCGCCGGGCATGGCCCGGCGCTACCAGCACATCAGCGCCCTGCCGGCTCCACGCTGCTGCGCCAGGCGTCGAGGAACTGGCGGCGCTTGAGCGCGTCCAGGTACACCAGCAGGCCGGGGCCGAGCTGGATCGGGCGGCGGCTGCGCCCGGGGGCATCGTCGGCGCGCGCGTTGCCGGTCACAATCGGCATCAGCCGTGCCTCGCGTGACAGCACCTGCTGGCCGCGTGGCGACAGCAGGTAGTCGAGGAAGCGCCGGGCTTCTTCCGGGTGTGGGCCGGTGCGTGGAATCACTGCGGTACGCAGCACCACCAGCGTGTAGTCCTCGGGCTCCACAATGCCCAGCGGAGCACCCGCCTCGATGCGCGCCTGCGCGTAGGAACCGAGCACGTTGTAGACCAGCGACAGCTGTCCGCTGGCCACCTTGTCCAGCAGCACGCCGGTGCGCTCCTCGCGCACCACGTCGTTGTCACCCAGCGCGCCCAGCAACGCACCGGCGATGCTGCCGCGCTGCGCGTCCTGGGTGGCCAGCAGGTAGCCGACGCTGCTGCGCTCGATGTCATAGGTGCCGACCCGGCCGCGCAGCGGCGCGCCTTCGGCACGCAGGCGGTCGAGCAGCTGGCGTCGCGTATGCGGCACCTTCGCCGCTGGCAGCGCGCGTGTGTTGTAGACCATCACCACCGGCTCGTAGCTGATGCCAAAGGCCTCGTTGCGCCACTGCGCCCAGGCCGGCAACGCGGCGGTCTGCGCCGAGCGGTGCGGCAATGCGTGGCCGTCATTGACCAGCTTGGTCTGCAGGTCCATGCCGCTGGAGATCAGCAGGTCAGGCGAGGCCGGTCCGGCGCGGTCATGCAGGTAACGCGCGTACAGGTCCTGGGTGATGATGTCCTCGTACACCACTTCGGTGCCCGGGTGCAGGCGCTGGTAGTCGGCGATCACCACCGCGAACACTTCGATGTCGGTGGTGCCGTGGATGCGCAGCTGCGCGGTGGCCTTTCCCTGTGCCGGAAAACGGCGCACCTCGCCAGGCGCGGCCAGCACCGGCAGGGCCAGCAGCAGAGCAACGGCAGCGGTGAACAGGCGGATCATGAACTGCTCCGGGGCAGGCGGATGGTGGCGACCAGGCCGCCCTGCGGGCGGTTGCTCAGATCGATGCGGCCGCCGTGGCTGTCAACCACGCGCTTGACGATGGCCAGGCCCAGCCCGGCACCCCCAGAGGGCGCCCCCTCGCCACGTGCGAAGCGTTCGAACACGCGCCCGGCATCAGCGGCGGCGATACCGGCGCCGTGGTCGGCAATGGTCAGCACCGCCTGCTCGCCCTCGACGGTCAGCGCGATCTGCAAGGGACCGTCACCCCCGTACTTCAGCGCGTTGTCGACCAGATTCTTGATCGCCTCACGCAGCAGCAGCGCATCACCATGCACCTGTACCGGTTCGGCGGTCATCGCCAGCTGCACGCGCGGTGCCGGGCCGGCCTGTGGCAGGGCTTCATGCAGGGCCTGGTGCACGGTCTCGGCCAGGTCCACCGCCGCGAAGCGCTGCAGATGCGAGCGGTGGATCACGCTGGCGTCGCTGAGCAGCTGGTTGAGCAGGCGGCTTATGTGGGTGGCGTTGCGCTCGATCGCCTGCAGGCTGCGCCGCATGTCCTCCGGATCATCATCGTCCAGCGCCAGCTGCGCCTGCGCGCGCAGCGCGGCCAGCGGGGTGCGCATCTGGTGCGCAGCCTCGGCCATGAAGGCGCGCAACGTCTCGTTGCTGCTGGACAGCCGCTCCATGAAGCGGTTCAGCGCCGCCACCATCTGGTCCATCTCGCGCGGCACGCGGGCGTCCAGCGGCTTCAGGTCGGACGGTTCGCGCCGCGACAGCTCGCGCTCCACCCGCACCAGCGGGCGGAACGCGCGGTGCACGCCGAACGCCACCAGGGCCAGCAGCAGGCCGGAGAGCACGCCGATCGACAGCAGGGCACGGTTGACCATGTCCTGCGCCACCGCTTCGCGCGCACGCCGGGTCTGGCCCACCTGCACCTGCACCTCGCCCTGTGCCGAGGCCGCCGCGAAGCTGCGGCCGACCACCACGAAGCGCACGGTCTCGCCACTGTAGGGAGCGTCGAACAGCTGCGGCTGCGTGCCCGGCCGGCGCGACGGCACGGGCAGGTCGCCGTAGCCGGTGATCAGGTTGCCGCGGCTGTCGGCCACCCGATAGAACACGCGGTCCTCCGGCGCCATCGCCAGCAGGTCCAGCGCCGCGTACGGCAGATCGACCTGCCATTGGCCATCGACCAGCGCCACCGAATCGGCGATGGACAATGCCGAGGACACCAGCAGATGGTCGTAGGAGCGGTTGGCCGCGCGCTGGCCGTAATCGCGTGCGGCGAACAGCAGTGCCACCGCGAACACCGCCAGCAACGCACCCAGATACAGCAGCAGCGTGCGTCGCAGCGAGCCCGGCGCGGCATTCGCAGCGCGTGCATCAACCATCGGCGTCGCCGCTGCCGTCGCTGGCTTCCAGCAGATAACCCACGCCGCGTACGGTGGTGATGCGCAACGGTGCGCCAGCCAGCTTCTTCCGCAGGCGCCCGACATACAGTTCGATGGCATTCGGGCCGGCCTCGTCATCGAAGCCGAACAGGCCGTTGCCGATCTCGTCCTTGCCCACCACCTGGCCCAGGCGCCCGACCAGGATCTCCAGCAGGCGGTACTCGCGGTTGGGCAGCTCGATCGCCTCGCCATCAAGGCTGACCCGGTGCGCGGCGTTGTCGAACTGGAAACCGCCGATCTGCACCACTTCGCTGGCCTGGCCACGCGCGCGCCGCAGCAACACACGGCAGCGCGCTTCGAATTCGCGGAAATCGAAGGGCTTGCCCAGGTAGTCGTCGGCGCCCACATCCAGCGCCTGCACACGGTCCTCGATGCCATCGCGTGCGGTCAGCATCAGCACCGGGGTGCTGTCGCCGCGCTCGCGCATGCCGGCCAGCACGCGCAGGCCATCGAGTTTGGGCAGGCCGATATCCAGCACCACCAGGTCGAAGCTCTGGTAGCGCAGCACGCTGGCAGCGGCCAGGCCGTCGGCCTGCCAGTCCACCGCATGGCCACTGCGACGCATGCGACGGACGATCGCATCGGCCAGATCCGGGTTGTCTTCGACCAGCAGCAGGCGCATGGGCACACCGGTGGGAGGGGAAGCGAATGCTACCGCATGGCGCACGGTCCGCCCGCCGGGCGTGGCCCTGCGCTACCGGGATACAGCGCATGGGTAGCGCCGGGCCGTGCCCGGCGGCCTTTTACGCTGCACCGCACAAACCGCTGACAGGACGATGACAGCTACGGCAACCCAGACTGCGGCCGCGCACCGTCCGGTGCCCACGATTGCCGCGCGCCTGGCGCGCACCTGGGAGGGTTTGTGGAATTCACGTTTGCCTGGCGGCGTCCTGCCGCCATGATGGCGCTGGCGGCCTTGTCGGCACCGGCTTTCGCTGCCGAAGACGACCGTCCGGTCACCGCCACCCTCGGTGGCCGCCTGCACCTGGACTTCGCCACCTTCGACAACGACAACCGCGGCACCCCGAACAAGGACGACACCGAGATCCGCCGTGCCTGGGTCGATGTGTCCGGCAAGTTCTTCGTGGTCGACTACAAGCTGGAAGCCGATTTCTCCGGCGACCGCGTCGAGGCCAAGGACGTGTACCTGGCGCGCAGCTTCGGCAAGGCCGGCAAGCTCACCGTCGGCCAGTTCAAGCAGTATTTCTCGCTGGATGACCGCACCAGCTCCAACTACGGCAGCTTCCTGGAGCGCGGCAACGCCGGCACCACGCTGGCGCCGCTGTACCGGCTGGGCGCGTCGTGGCAGGCCAACCCGGGTGACTTCACCTGGGCGGCCAGTGTCTACAGCCTGGAAAGCATCGATGCCTGGCAGGTGAAGGGCCGTGCCGCCGGTGGCCGCGTTACCTGGGCGCCCTCGCCCGCCGACGGCGACGTGCTGCACCTGGGCCTGTCGCTGGCCCGCGAGGCCTATGACAACCCCGGCGCCAACGGCGTTCCCGGCCTGAAGATCCGCCCGCGCCCGGCCGGTCATCTGTCCGACAACAGCCGCCTGACCCTGGTCGACTTCTCCGCCGGCCGCGATACCGATGTCAACAAGTGGTCGCTGGAGTACGCGCAGGTGCGCGGCCCGCTGTCGTGGCAGGGCGAGTTCAGCGGTGCCACCTTCGATGACGGCGCGCAGCGCGGCGATGTGATGGCCGCCTACGGCATGGTCAGCTGGTTCGTCACCGGCGAAAGCCGCGCCTATGACCGCAAGACCGGCCGCTTCGCACGGGTCAAGGACATCCGCCACAAGGCCGGTGCCTTCGAAGTGGCGCTGCGCTATGACCAGATGTGGGGCGCGCAGCATCTCGATGGCGCGCCCGACCTGCGCCGCGGCAGTACCGAAGCGTGGACGCTGGGCGGCAACTGGTACCTGCGCGACAACCTGCGCTTCATGCTCAACGTGATCGAAAGCCGCAACCGCGACCGCCTGGCCGGGATCACGGTGGACCGCACGCGCGCGGTCACCGGCCGCCTGCAGTACGACTTCTAAGCCCGGCTTCCCGGGCATGCCGCCCGGGCCCCTTCCACTCCCCCACGTCCTGTATTCGCAAGGAGTCCGCAGATGATGCTGAGCATCCTCGGCTTTGGCATGGTCATTACGTTCATGTACTTGATCATGAGCAAACGCCTGTCGCCGCTCGTCGCCCTGATCACCATCCCCATCCTGTTCGCGCTGATCGGCGGCTTCGGCGCCGGCATCGACGAGATGATGCTGGAGGGCATCAAGAAGATCGCGCCGACCGGCGTGATGCTGATGTTCGCCATCCTGTACTTCGGGGTGATGATCGATGCCGGCCTGTTCGATCCGCTGGTGCGGGTGATCCTGCGCTTCGTCAAGGGCGATCCGATGAAGATCGTGCTCGGCACGGCGGTGCTGGCGATGCTGATCTCGCTCGATGGTGATGGTTCGACCACCTATATGATCACCGTCTCGGCGATGCTGCCGCTGTACCAGCGCCTGGGCATGAACGCGCTGAACATGACCTGCGTGACCATCCTCGCGGGCGGCGTGATGAACCTGACCCCGTGGGGCGGCCCCACCGCACGCGCGGCGACCGCGCTGCACGTGGACCCGGCCGATGTGTTCGTGCCGCTGATCCCGTCGATGGTGATCGCCTGCGCCGGCGTGCTGCTGCTGGCCTGGTACCTGGGCCTGAAGGAACGCCGCCGCCTGGGCGTGGTGACCCTGCCCAAGGGTGGCAGCTGGATGGACAGCAGCGTGTCCGACGACAGCAATCCGCTTCCGACCGTGGAAGACGCCGAAGACATCAAGCGCCCGAAGCTGCTGTGGGTGAACCTGGCGCTGACCGTGGCGCTGATGACCGCGCTGATCATCGGCGTGCTGCCGATGCCGGTGCTGTTCATGGTCGGCTTCGCCATCGCGCTGGTGATCAACTACCCGAACCTGGCCGAACAGCGCCGCCGCGTGGTCAACCACGCCGGCAACGTGCTGTCTGTGGTGTCGCTGATCTTCGCCGCGGGCATCTTCACCGGCATCCTCAACAACACCGGCATGGTCGAAGCCATGTCGCACAGCTTCCTGGCGGTGATTCCGGAATCGTGGGGCCCGTACCTGGCGGTGATCACCGCTGTGGCGTCGATGCCGTTCACCTTCTTCATGTCCAACGACGCCTTCTACTTCGGCGTGCTGCCGATCCTGTCCGAGGCGGCCAGCAACTACGGCATCACGCCGGTGGAGATGGCGCGCGCCTCGCTGGCCGGGCAGCCGGTGCACCTGCTCAGCCCGCTGGTGCCGTCCACCTACCTGCTGGTGGGCCTGGCCAAGGTCGAGTTCGCCGACCACCAGAAGTTCACCCTGAAGTGGGCCATCGCCATCTCGATGCTGCTGATGATCGGCAGCCTGCTGTTCGGCCTGTATCCCCTCGCCGCCTGACCCCTTGCCAAGGAGCCTTCTGCAATGACGCTTCGAATCGCTTACGTCACCAGTGGAATGGGCAGTGTCGGCACTGCCATCTGCCAGAGCCTGGCCCGCAGCGGCCACACCGTGGTTGCCGGCTGCGCGCCGAACTCGCCGCGCAAGGCCAACTGGCTGCGCGAGCAGCGCGAACAGGGCTTCGATTTCATTGCCTCCGAGGGCAACGCCACCGACTGGGCCTCGACCAGCGCCGCGTTCGCCAAGGTGCGTGCCGAGGTCGGCGAGGTGGACGTGCTGGTCAACAACTCCGGTGGCAGCCGTGATCTGCTGTTCCGACAGATGACGGTGGAAGACTGGAACGCGGTGATCGCCTCCAACCTCAATGCGCTGTTCAACCTGACCAAGCAGGTGGTCGATGGCATGGCCACGCGGGGCTGGGGCCGCATCATCAACATCGGCTCGGTCAGCGCCCACAAAGGCCAGATCGGCCAGGTGAACTACGCCACGGCCAAGGCCGCGATGCACGGTTTCAGCCGCGCACTGGCCGCCGAAGTCGCCTCGCGCGGGGTCACCGTAAACACGCTGTCGCCGGGCTACATCGCCAGCCAGGCGATCAGCAGCTTCCCGCCGGATGTACTGGACCGGCTGGCGGCTTCGGTGCCGGTGCGCCGCCTCGGCCGCCCCGAAGAAGTGGCCGGCCTGTGCGCATGGCTGGCCTCGGATGAAGCCTCGTATGTGACCGGTGCCGACTACGCCGTCAATGGTGGCCTCTACATGGGTTGAGCCAATCTCCACGCAACGCGTGGACCGCCTCCCCCACGGAGTGCGCGGGGCCGGATCACCTTCCGTCGTGGAGGTGATCCGGCCTCTTTTTGTTTCTGCATTTCTGCGCCGCACTGCTCGATACCACGGCAGAACCGGTGCTATACCTGCCAACGCTCGCCGAGCCCGATGGACGAACGGCTTGAATCGCGCATCAAGGAGGTTGGCATGCGTGCGTTGCTGATTGCTCTTCTTGTGGTCACCATTACGCTGCTGGCGGTACCCGCCCGGGCAGAGCCACCGCCCATGCGGGTGATCACAGGTCTGGGCTGCCCCGACTGGCTGATCCCGGGAGCCCCCACGCTCGACGCACAGATCACCGGCCATCCGGAGTGGACGTTCTCCTGGGCCCCCGCGTCCTATACCGATCGCAATCCCATCCGTATCTACATTCAGTCCTTCGACTGCGATTCTTCCGACGTTCCGGGCTATTACTTCTGGATCGCAACCATTGCCCACGAAGTAGGGCATGCGCTGTACTTCGAGGGTATCGTTCGGAGCACCCGAGGTGCGTTCATCCAGCACTTCTGCACCCTGGAGGGGAAAGCCGTGCTCAACAACCTCACCGCGCGCGGTGAGCTTCTGGTGACCAGCCTGGGGTACTACGACATCGGCGTAGCGGCGTCCAACGGCCCTGGCCTCATCGCACAGGCCGAGGCCGGCGGTGAAGACATGGGCCGGCAAGTGGGTAAGCTGTTCTGCGACAACAACGCAACTTCGACCACCGGCGAGAACTACAACGACTTCTACGGCAGGATCTACGATGAAGCCATCGCAGCCCGTCCCTGAACTTCTTCTGTTCCTGAGCCTGTTGGTTGCCGGTTCTGCAACAGCAGCCCCGTCCGCTGCCACTGCGGAAGAGGCGGGTGCAACATGGCGGCTCGTGGAACGCTGGTCCTTGCAGCTGGCGCGCTCTGACCTTGTCGCGCAGCTGTCGACGCTGGCTCCACCCGGCTCGCGTTCGGAAGCAAGAATGGGCCGGGGCGACAGCGCCACCATCGATCTGGCACCCTTCGTGATCGCCGGGCGGATCAATGGGCCCTCTGGCCAGATCCACACCGATGCGTCCGGGCGAATCATCAAGGGCGTCACGCTCTCGCTGAGCGGTGCCTGCATCTCGCGAAAACAGATGGGTCGTCGCTACCCCGGCTTCAATGTCCTTTCCGTTCCATCAGGGCATAGCCTCGACGAGTCCACGGTGTTCGGTACGGTGGTGAACGGTATCCAGATCGGGTTCTCGTTCTCCGAACATGACCGCGACTGCATGAACCAGCTCACGTTGAGCTGGCCAGGGGAGCGTTTCTGATTTTCCCCGACACATCATCATGACGAACGTGTTGCAGGACACGAATCAGCGCCCTGCACCGTTCGTTGGTTTTTCGTAAAGAAGGTTTCATGTTCCGTTCGCATAGTGGCCATGCACCGCGCACGCGTGCCGGTGACCACCCCCAATGCAACGGACCACCATGCAGACCCGACACCTGACGATCGCCGTGGCGATCGCGCTTTCCGCCACCGCCAGCGCACATGCCGCCACCGTGGCCGACACCGGCGCCAACGCCAGCAACGAGGCCGCGCTGAGCGCGCAGACGCTGGATACCGTCTCCGTGATCGGCCAGGGCGAGACCCGCCAGGTGCAGCGCATTACCGCCGTCGACAAGCAGGTGCTGCCGCCGGGCACCAGTGGCCAGAAGATCCTCGACCGCCTGCCGGGCGTGTCGGTGCAGTCCAACGACGCCTTCGGTGCCAACGAGGAATCGCAGACCATCAGCCTGCGCGGCTTCGACAAGAGCCGCCTCGGCTATACGCTGGACGGCATCCCGCTGGGTGACAACAGCTACGGCAACTACAACGGCCTGAGCATCGCCCGCGCAATCATCGCCGAGAACCTGGCCGGCGCCGAACTGTCGCAGGGCATCGGCTCGCTGGGCGTGGCCTCGACCAGCAACCTGGGTGGCACCATCCAGTACTTCTCGATGGATCCGTCCACCGAGTTCGGTGGACGCGCCAGCGTCACCGTGGGCGACGACAGCCAGCGCCGTGGCTACCTGCGCGTGGATACCGGCGACATCAACGGTTTCTCGGCCTACGTGTCCGGCGTGCACCAGGACCAGGACATGTGGGCCGCGCCGTACCAGAACCAGACCACCCGCCAGTTCAACGCCAAGGCGGTGTGGAACGTGGGCGACCACCGCTTCGGTGCGTTCGTGGCCACCTCGCGCGCCAGCCAGGCCAACTACGCCTACCTGTCCAAGGACATGCTGGCTCGCGGCCTGGGTTATGACTGGAACATCTATGCGCCGGACTGGGACCGCGCCGTGGCGGCCGCGTACTGCGCGCCGGGCACCTACAACAAGGCGCGCTGTGCGTTCAGCGGTGGCGTCAACAGCATCGACGATGCCTACTACCAGAGCCGCGCGCTGCGCGACGACAATCTGTATTCGGTTGATGCCGACCTGCGTCTGGGCGACCAGGGCCGCCTGAAGCTGCTGGCCTATCACCATGACAACCGTGGCCAGGGCCACTGGTGGGCACCGGGCCAGCCGTCCTACCCGGGCACCGACAAGATGCTGCCAATCTCCATCCGCAGCACCAACTACACGATCAACCGTGATGGCCTGACCGCCGCGCTGTCGTGGACGGTGGGCATCCACGAACTGGAAGCCGGCCTGTGGTACGAGCAGAACGACCATAACGTGTCGCGCAACTTCTACTACATCAGCGGCCCGTTCCTTGACGACCTGTACCTGAAGAACCCGGACCGCCTGCTGTTCAACCAGGACTTCGACATCCGCACGCGCCAGTTCTACGTGCAGGACCGCATGCGCTTCCTCGATCAGCGCCTGACCGTGGACCTGGGCATCAAGAGCCCGAACACCCGCATGCGCGCCACCGCCAAGCCGGGCGTGGAAACCAGCATCGCCTCGGGAACGCTGACCGCCAAGGAATCGGTGCTGCCGCAGGTGGGCCTGGGCTTCAAGCTCAACGCCAACAACGAGCTGTTCGCCTCGTACGCCGAGAACATCGCCGCCTTCGTCGGTGGTGGCAGCGGTGGCCCGCTGCAGGTGTCGCCGGAATCGTTCGCGGCCAGCGCCGGCCTGGAGCCGGAGAAGTCGAAGAGCCTGGAAGCCGGCTTCCGTACCTTCGGTGAGAAGTACCAGGCCTCGATCGCCGCGTACAACGTCAAGTTCGACAACCGCCTGCTGTCGCTGAACCCGTGTTCGAGCATCGAAGTGGGCACGCGCCCGGAGTGCGTGACGCGCTTCATCAACGTCGGTTCGGTGAAGAGCCACGGCGCCGAGCTGACCTTCATCCTCAAGCCGATCGACGGCCTGCAGTGGTACAACGCGCTGTCCTGGAACAAGACCACCTACGAGGATGACTACACCTCGGGCGGCGCGATCGTGCCGGTGGCCGGCAAGATCACCGTGGATACGCCGCAGCGCATGGCCTCCAGTGAGATCAGCTGGAACCGCGACGGTTTCTTCGCCAGCCTGCGTGCCAAGTACACCGGCAAGCGCTACTACACCTACACCAACGACCAGTCGGTGCCGGGCGTGACCACCTTCGACGCCGGTGCTGGCTACGATTTCGGCCCGGGCCTGGGCCTGCGCAACGTGCGGGTATCGTTGAACGCGACCAACCTGACCAACAAGCGCTACGCCGGCCAGCTGAGCTCGTTCGCACCGACCGATCCGAAGGGCACGCGCTATGCGATCCATGCGAGCGCGCCGCGGCAGGTGTTCATGACGGTGGCGGCCGAGTTCTAAGTCAGAAGCGGGCGCTGCGGCGCATCGTACCGCAGCGGGGCGAGGTGGGACGGGCCGAGGCAGGACACGCCGCAAGTACGTCCCTGTAGGCTCGGTCGGCGCATCCATGCGCCTCACGGTCCTGCCTCGGCCCATCCCACCGCGCTCGACAATTTCCTGCCCCGGCGCGGGGGCAATGGAAAGCAAGAGCAAAAGCAAAGAGCCGGGCATTACCCGGCTCTTTGCTTCTTCAAGCGTAATCCCTCTGGTGGACCTGCTACCGCGCCCGCAGAAAACTGTCTGGAGGAGGCTTGGCACCCTGGCCAGGACACGCAAAAGCCCCTCCATGGTGCTCGATGGCGCCATCCATGGCGCCAACGGTCCTGGCCAGGGTGCCCCGCCTCCTCCCCTCCGATAGCAGGCAGGCGCTGGAGCGTCCGCCAACGCCTTTCACTCCGGCGCCAGCTGGTCCATCCGTATCCGGTTGGCGAACAGCGAAAACGCCAGCATGCCGGCCAGCCCGTTCGCCCGGCTCACCCAATGCGGCAGCCAGCGCGGCGGCTTCAATACCCCCGCCTCGAACAACGGCGCGAACGCAATCGCATCGGTCAGGCTCATCTTGCCGGCGAACAGCCAGCGGCAGACCTGGAGGCGGTCCTCGGCCAGCATATGGCGGAAGAAGGTATGCACAGAGACCAGGCCACGCAGGTACACCGTGTCCTTGGTGAAGGCCAGGCCGCCGCTCGGTGGCACGCCGCGGAACACGCGCTGCGCCGAAGCGAAGCTTTCTTCCACGTTCTGCCCGGCATCGCAGAAGTAGCGGAACACCTCGATGAAATCGGCGCCTTCGCGTGCCATCGCGATCGCCTCGGTGCGCAGGCTGATGCGTTTCAGGCGTTCGATGTCGATGCTGCCGGTGATCTGTTCGGCAAAAGTGGCCAGCCCTTCCTGGGTTGCGGTCACCCGTGGCGAAGACAACGCCAGGCTGGGCAGCACCGGCTGTTCGCGGCCGTTCAATGCGGTCAGCGAATGCACCAGCGCTTCGTGGTGGAACAGCTGCGCACGGTCGTAGGCGCTGAAACGCGCACTGGTGCGCAGGCGGATGCGGGTCGGGCCGGCGGCGGCCTTGGAGACCAGCTCCGGGTCGAGCTGCACCTGGATGATGCGTGATTCGAAGAAAGCGTCCAGATCGTTCTGCAGCTGCAGTTGCAGGGCGATGGCCGAGACCGGCACCTGCTCTTCCGGCGCCAGCAGTTCGTGGTCCAGTTCGGCGGCAATCTGGATGAAGTGCCGCGCCGCTTCACGCGTGCTCGGGCCATTGCCCGGCAGCGGCTGCTCGGGCGCGCCGAACAGCTGTACTGAACAGGTATCGACGGCGGCGGTGCCCAGCCCTTCCAGCAGCTGCGCGGCCAGGTCCCAGCTGTGCGCCGACTGCCGCACGTAGTGGCCCAGCGGATGAGTGTCATCGCACTCGGCAGAGATCGCCGCCAGTGCGCGGCGCTCTTCGCTGAAATCCAACCGCGGATAGTCGACCTTGGGCAGCACCGGTTGGCCGCGCGCCACGCTGTCCAGGAAGGGTGCCTGCAGCGTTGCCGGCCAGCTGGTCAGGCCCAGCAGGCGGATGCCTCCCACGGCCTCGACCAGGCGCGCATCGAGCGCTGCATGGTGGGCCACGTCACGGTCCAGCGTCGCGGTCGGTTCCATGGGCGGACTATAGCGCCCTGCCGTTTCCGGCGCAGAGCGCCGCCGCCCGAGCATCGGCTCGGGCGCTACAAGGTATCCCGGGATGCAACCGTTGTAGAGCCGAGCCCACGCTCGGCTGCACTGTCAGCGCCGGCGCGGCTTGCCGGCCGGGCGGAACTGCTGGCCCTTGCCCTTCCTGCCGCCGCGCTCCTGCGCGGTCTCGGCCTGGCGCACGGCCAGTTTGGCCGCAGCGGCAGCCACTTCTTCCTTCAGCTTGAAGTAGTTCAGCAGCCGGCTCTCTTCGATCTCGCCCGCCTCGATCGCCGCGCGCACCGCACAGCCCGGTTCCTGCTGGTGCTTGCAGTCGTTGAAGCGGCACTGTGCAGCCAACGCTTCGATATCGGCAAAGCCGCCTTCGGACAGCGTCTCTTCACCGGTCGGCTTCAGTTCGCGCATGCCAGGGGTGTCGATCAGGCACGCGCCCATCGGCAGCGGCATCAGTGCGCGATGGGTGGTGGTATGGCGGCCACGCGAGTCGTTGGCGCGTACCGCATTGGTCTTCATCCGCTGCTCGCCGAGCAGGGTATTGGTCAGTGTGGACTTGCCGGCACCGGAGGAACCGACCAGCACCACGGTGCGGCCCGGGCCCAGCCAAGGCTGCAGCACGGCCACGCTTTCCGCATCCAGGCCGTTGATCGCATGCAGCGCGATGCCCTGCATCTCCAGCTCTTCCAGCACCGCCAGCGCGTCTTCGCTGTACTCGGTCTGGTCGGCCTTGGTCAGTACCACCACCGGTTCGGCACCGCCGCCACCCACCAGCAGCAGGTAGCGCTCGATGCGGCGCGGATTGAAGTCGGCATCCAGGCCGCAGACGATGAACACCGTATCGATGTTGGCCGCGATCACCTGCTGGTGGTAATGCTCGCCGGCGGCGCCACGCTTGATCGCGGTGCGGCGCGGCAGCAGGGCGACGATGCGGATGCCGTCCAGCAGCACCCAGTCGCCCACCGCCGGCCGTTCATGGCTGGGGAAGCGCGGGCGCTGCCATTCCGGCAGTGACTCGGCCTTGATCGCCGTGTCCGGGCCGTCGGCCACCACATAGTGGGTACGGTGTTGCTCGATCACCCGCGCCGGGCGGGCCTGCGGGTGCGCGGCCATCGCGGCCTGCCAGTCGGCCTGCTGCGGCGGGCCCGGCCAGGGCCAGCCGATGGTCTGCAGGGCGGTGAAATCGGGGGTCTGGGTCATCACCGCCATTCTACCCGTGCCGATGCCCTGCCAGCCCAACAACGGCAGGCCCTGGGGCCTTGCCATGCATTGCAGCAATTCCGGTAGGATGGAAACCCCATGCCTTTTGACGGCCCATACCCCATGTCCACCTCCTCGCCCAAGCCCCTGGCCATCCGCGAGCGCCTTTCCGAAGTGCGCTACGAAATCCGCGGAGAACTGGCGCGGCGAGCCCGGGAGCTGGAGGCGCAGGGCCGCAAGCTGATCAAGCTCAACATCGGCAACCCGGGCAACTTCGGTTTCCGCGCGCCCGAGCACCTGCAGCGCGCGATCGCCGACGACATGGGCCGCACCGACCCGTACACCCACCAGCAGGGCCTGCCAGTGGCGCGCGAAGCGATCGCGGCGTACTACGCCCGTCGCGGCGCACCCGATGCGCACCCGGACCGCATGTTCGTCGGCAACGGCGTCAGCGAACTGATCGACCTGTCGCTGCGCGCACTGCTCAACCCGGGCGATGAAGTGCTGGTGCCCTCGCCGGACTACCCGCTGTGGTCGGCCTCGACCATCCTCAACGATGGCCGCCCGGTGTACTACCGCTGCGCCGCCGAAAACGGCTTCCAGCCGGAGCCGAGCGAGATCGAGACCCTGGTCTCTTCGCGCACGCGCGCCATCGTGCTGATCAACCCGAACAACCCCAGCGGCGCCAGCTACCCGCGCGAACTGCTGGAGCGCGTGGTGGAGATCGCGCGCCGCCACAACCTGCTGTTGCTGGTCGATGAAATCTACGACCAGATCCTGTACGACGATGCGGTGTTCCAGCCGGTCGCGCCGCTGGCCGGCGACCACCCATGCCTGACCTTCAGCGGCCTGAGCAAGGTGCACCGCGCCTGCGGCTGGCGCGTGGGCTGGGCCCACCTCAGCGGTGACGATGCACGCCTGGGCGACTTCCGCGCCGCGCTGGACCTGCTCGGTGCGCTGCGCCTGTGCGCCAACGTGCCGGGGCAGTATGCGATCGAGGCTGCGGTGAACGGCCCGGACACCATTTCCGAGCTGTGCGCCCCCGGTGGCCGGCTGTATGAAACCCGCCGCGCGGTGATCGAAGCGTGCGACGCCAGCGAGCACCTGTCACTGGTCGCGCCGGCGGGCGCGTTGTACGCGTTCCCGGCCGTGGTCGGCGCCGCCGCCAAGGGCTTCGACGACCACACCTTCGCGCTGGACCTGATGAACAATGAAGGCGTGCTGGTGGTACCGGGCTCCAGCTTCAACGTGCCCTACCGCCACCATTTCCGCGTGACCCTGCTGCCGGAAGCGGCGGTGATGCGCGATGTGTTCGCCCGCATCGACCGCGTGCTGGCGCGCCGTGCCGAGGACGTGACCAAGGTCGTGCCGATGAAGCCGCGCCGCTCGGTGGCCTGAGCCGTGGCGTTGTCCTACCTGGCACTGGGCGACTCGTACACCATTGGTGAAGCGGTTGCGGTTCAAGGCCGCTGGCCGCACCAGCTGGCCGCCGCGCTGCGTGCGCAGGGCGTGGACCTGGCCGACCCGCAGACGATTGCCACCACCGGCTGGACCACCGACGAACTCGATGCCGGCATCGATGCGGTGGCACCGCAGGGTCCCTTCGATTTCGTCAGCCTGTTGATCGGCGTCAACAACCAGTACCGTGGCCGCCCGCTGGACGAGTACCGCGAGCAGTTTGAAGCGCTGCTGCAGCGGGCAATCGGCTTCGCTGGTGGCGATGCAGGGCGCGTGCTGGTGCTGTCCTTCCCCGATTGGGGTGCGACCCCGTTCGGCGCCGGCAGTGGCCGCGACCTGGCCGCGATCGAGATCGAAACCGACGAGTTCAATGCCGCCGCCGAAGTGATCAGCACCCGGCACGGCGTGGCCTTCGTCGACATCACCGACATCAGCCGCGCCCAGGGCGACGCGCCGACGATGATCGCCGAGGACGGCCTGCACCCCTCGGCGCGGATGTACGCGCTGTGGAGCGAACGCGCGCTGCCGATTGCCGCGCATCTGCTCGGCAGCACGGGCTGAGGCGATGGACGGCACGCCACGGAATGGCACGCCCCTGCCCTGCACGCCGCTGACGGCACTCCAGGCCCGTTCGATTGCCGAGGCTTTCCGGCCGGCACAGGCCTGGGGCAGCCGCCGCGACTACTACTACACTCGCGGCAAACTCGGCAGCGATCCGCTGTATGACGGCGTCCTGCAACATTTGCCGGACGACGGGCAGCCGGTATTGGACCTGGGTTGCGGGCTGGGCCTGTTCGCCCATGTGCTGCGCCAGCGTGGCGGTACCCAGCGCTACCTGGGCGTGGACCTGGATGCCGGCAAGATCGCCCGCGCCCAGCGCGCTGCTGCCGACCTGCCCGATGTGCGTTTCGACTGCCTGGATGTGCAGGCACCGCTGCCGGCCCATCGCGGGCACGTGCTGCTGCTGGACGTACTGCAGTACCTGGACGCAGGCCCGCAGCAGGTGCTGCTGCATGCCGCCAGCGAGCAGGTGGCACCCGGTGGCCGCCTGCTGCTGCGCACACCGCTGGCCACCGGCGATGGCCGAGACCGCACTACCCGGGTCGCGGACCGGCTGGCCTGGCTGGTCGGTTGGATGGGCACGCGGCCGCGTCACTACCCCGACCCGCAGGTCGTGCAGGCGACGCTGGCCGCAGCGGGATTGCAGGTCAGGTCCCCGCGCCCGCTGCATGGGCGAACCCCGTTCAACAGCTGGCTGCTGGTGGCCGAACGCCCTGCGTTGTAGAACCGGGCCCACGCTCGACTGCTCTCCGACGCTTTCCGGTGCTGCGCACCGCCGCCCGAGCATCGGCTCGGGCGCTACAGGATGATCGCCCGCCCCTGTAGCGCCGAGCCCACGCTCGGCTGCTACAGAACCGGCAGCTGCGCCTTCAGCCCGCGCTCGTCCAGCGCCTGCAGCACGCGCTCGATGATCACCTGATTGTGCCCATGGGCGGCGCCTTCATGCAGCAGCACGATGGCCCCTGGGCGCAGGTCCGGCAGCAGCCGCGCCAGCACGCCGTCCGGGGTGCAGCCGACGCCGTCGTAGCCGCGGGCACTCCAGCCCACGCGCACCAGCCCCAGCGCCTTCAGCACCGGCGCCACGAACGGATTGGTCATGCCCACCACCGAACGGTACCAGCGCACCGGCTGCCCACCGACTGCCTGCAGCGCGTGCTGGCAGCCTTCGATCTCGGCGCGCATGGCAGACGGGCCCAGGCGCCAGAAACGGGCTTGCGGGTGGCTGAGGCTGTGATTGCCAAGATCGTGGCCGCGGCGCAGGATCTCGCGCACCAGCTCCGGCTGCGCCAGCGCACGCTCGCCCACCAGAAAGAAGGTGGCGCGGGCCTGATGGCGGTCCAGCAGGTCGAGCACCGCGCGGGTTTCCGGGCCGGGGCCATCATCGATGGTCAGCCAGACACTCCCGCCGGCCTCGGGGAGGCGGCTCAGCACCGGCGCGTAGAAGCGGCTGTTGGGCAGGAACACCGGCACCATGAACAGCGCGTGGCTGACCACCATCACGGGCAGGCCCCACGGCCACCCGGCGAGCGCCCAGATCAGGATCACGGCCAGTTGCGACAGCAGCAGCCAGGGCAGCCAGCGCCAGGGGCGGGCCGGGATGCGATGCAATGTTCCTGCGTTGCTCATCCCCCATGATGCCATGGGGGGTAGAATTGCTGATTCGAATTCCCGGAACCCCGACGTCCATGTCCCTCGATCCCGCCCTGCGTTCGCGCATCGAATCCATCCTCAACGCCAACCGCGTCGTGCTGTTCATGAAGGGCCAGCCGTCGATGCCGCAGTGTGGTTTCTCGGCCAAGGCCGTGGGTGCCCTGCAGGATCTGGGCGTCGAGTTCGCCCACGTCAACGTGCTGGCCGACCAGGAAATCCGCGAAGGCATCAAGGCCTACGGCGATTGGCCGACCATCCCGCAGCTGTACATCGACGGCGAACTGGTCGGCGGCAGCGACATCGTGCTGCAGATGGCTGCCAGCGGCGAGCTGAGCAGCGTGCTGGGCCTGGCCGCGCCGGACCGCACCCCGCCGAGCATCACTGTCACCCCGGCCGCGGTGGAAATGCTCAAGGGCGCACTGGCCGACGCCCCGGGCGCTGCCCTGCAGCTGACCATCGACGCGCGCTTCCAGCCGAACTTCCAGCTGGCCCCGCACGATGAAGGCGCGATCGCGGCCGAGTCCAATGGCCTGCGCGTGCAGTTCGACCTGGCCAGCGCGCGCCGCGCCAATGGCATCACCATCGACTGGGTGGACGACATCCGCGGCAAGGGCCTGGCCATCGACAACCCGAACGCGCCCAAGCCGGTGCAGGAAATCAGCGTGCGCGATGCCGACGATCTGGTGCGCGCCGGCAACGTGACCCTGGTCGACGTGCGCCCGGCCGACGAACGCGCCATCGCCGCCGTCGGCGTGCCGTTCAAGAGCTTCGACGGCAACGGCCGTGCCGAGCTGGAAGCCCTGCCCAAGGACACCGCGCTGGCCTTCCTGTGCCACCACGGTGGCCGCAGCGCGCAGGCCGCCGAGCAGTTCCGCGCCCTGGGCTTCAGCAAGGTGTTCAACGTCACCGGCGGCATCAACGCCTGGTCCGAAGAGGTCGACAACGGCGTGCCGAAGTACTGATCGGTTCCGGCATGGGGTCAGAGCCCTCTCCTGCGGAAAGGGATCTGAGCCCAGCACAGAAAACGCCGGCATTCGCCGGCGTTTTCTGCATCCACGCATGGCGTGGATCTACCCGGCGAAGCCACCTTCGGCCAGGTAATCCAGCTCTTCGGCCGTGGGAAAACGGCCGAGCACTGCGTTGCGGTGCGGGAAACGGCCGAAGCGGCGGATGATGTCGCGATGCAGTTCGGCGTACTGCAGGTATTCCTTGTCACCGAGCACGTCGAACATCGCCACCGAACGGTCCTGGTCCAGCGGATCTTCAGAGTGCTCGAACGGCAGATAGATGAAGGCGCGCAGCTTCGGCACCAGCTGCAGGTCCAGCCCTTCCTCGATCGCACGCATGGCGTAGTGCCGCGCCAGGCCGTCGGTAGCGTAGGAATGGGCGGTCCCGCGGAAGCAGTTGCGCGGGAACTGGTCCAGCAGCAGCATCAATGCCAGCGCGCCCTCGGCACTGCCCAGCCAGTGTTCGCGCGCGCGCGAGGCCGCAGCGAAATGCTCATCCAGAAACAACTGGCGGAACTGCGCGTCGAACGCGTCGTCGCGGGCGAACCACTTTGCAGGGCCCGCCTCCTTCCAGAATTCCACCACTTGCGCGGCAACATCCATCACCTACTCCCCAGGGCCGGCGCGCCGCGCCAGGCCGTCATCATCATTCGTCGAAGCGCAGGTGGCGGACCGACTTGCCGTTGCGCCGGATAAGCTTAAGCGCCTCGATGCCGATCTGGATATGGTTTTGCACGAACTGGGAGCTGACCTTGGCATCGGAGGCCTCGGTCTTGACCCCGTCCGGGATCATCGGCTGGTCCGAAACCAGCAGCAGCGCGCCGCTGGGGATGTGGTTGGCAAAGCCGGCGGCGAACACCGTGGCCGTCTCCATGTCGATGGCCATGCAGCGCATCGCCCGCAGCCGCTCCTTGAACGCCTCGTCGTGCTCCCAGACCCGGCGGTTGGTGGTGTAGACGGTGCCGGTCCAGTAGTCGTGACCGAGGTCGCGGATCATGGTCGACACCGCACGCTGCAGCGCGAAGGCCGGCAAGGCCGGAACTTCCGGCGGCAGGTAGTCGCCCGAGGTGCCCTCGCCCCGGATCGCAGCGATCGGCAGCACCAGGTCGCCCAGCTGGTTCTTGCGCTTCAGTCCACCGCACTTGCCCAGGAACAGCACCGCCTTGGGCATCACCGCCGACAGCAGATCCATGATGATCGCGGCGTTGGGGCTGCCCATGCCGAAGTTGATCATGGTGATGCCGTCGATGGTCGCACTGGCCATGGGCCGGTCCAGGCCGATGACGGGTGCGCCGGTCAGCTCGGAAAAGGTATGCAGGTAGCCGCCGAAGTTGGTCAGCAGGATGTGCTGGCCGAACTGGTCCAGCGGCACGCCGGTATAGCGTGGCAACCAGTTGTCGACGATTTCCTGCTTGCTCTTCATGGTCGGTCCGGTACGGCGGGGGACCGGCTATTTTCAGCCAGCCGGGCGATGCCGTCGAGCCGCCCGCCACTGCCCTGTGAAGAAGGTCACTTGGCAAGCCCACCACCGCCCGGCTAGCGTCGGCGGCTGGACTATGCCTGGAGGGGAGCTGGATGACATCAACGATGCTGCGCGCTGGGGTGGGGCTGGCACTGTTGGCCATGGCCACCGCACCCGCCGTGGGCGCCTCGCGCTTCGTGGCAGACCCCTATCCCAGCACCTACCAGGCCCATCCCGATGCGCCGGTGCTGATCCACAACGCCACCGTGCTGACCGGTACCGGCCAACGCCTGGACAACGCCGACGTGCTGCTGCGCGACGGCCGTATCGCCGCCGTTGGCCGCCAACTGCAGGCCGACGCCGGAGTCACCCGCATCGATGCGCAGGGCAAGTGGGTGACGCCGGGGCTGATCGACGTGCACTCACACCTGGGCGTCTACCCCAGCCCCGGCGTCGGCGCGCACAGCGACGGCAACGAAGTCACCGCGCCGGTCACCGCCAACGTCTGGGCCGAGCACTCGGTGTGGCCGCAGGACCCCGGCTTTGCCACCGCGCTGGCCGGCGGCGTGACCAGCATGCAGGTGCTGCCCGGCTCGGCCAACCTGGTGGGCGGCCGTGGCGTCACCCTGAAGAACGTACCGGCCATCACCTACCAGGCGATGAAGTTCCCCGGCGCGCCATGGGGCCTGAAGATGGCCTGCGGCGAAAACCCCAAGCGGGTCTACGGCGAAGGCAAGGGCGTAGCCCCGGCCACGCGCATGGGCAACGTGGCCGGCTACCGTGCCGCCTTCATCGACGCTGCCGACTACATCGCCAAGAACACGCCCAAGGCGGCCAAGCGCAAGCGCTGGTTCGGCAGCGACAAGGGCGACAGCGCCGGCGATGCCGGTGGCAAGCGCGACCTCAAGCTGGACACGCTGGCGGGCGCGATCCAGGGCGACATCCGCGTGCACATCCACTGCTACCGCGCCGACGAAATGGCCACCATGCTCGACCTGGCCAAGGAATTCGGCTTCAAGGTGGCCGCCTTCCACCATGGCGTGGAGGCCTACAAGCTGGCCGACCGGCTGGCCGCCGACGGCGTCTGCGGTGCACTGTGGGCCGACTGGTGGGGCTTCAAGATGGAAGCCTTCGACGGCATCCAGGAGAACATCGCGCTGGTTGACCGGCCGAAGAACAGCTGTGCCATCGTCCATTCCGATTCGCCCGAAGGCATCCAGCGCCTGAACCAGGAAGCGGCCAAGGTGATGGCCTCGGCACGACGCGCGCGCATGCCGGAGATCACCCCCGAACATGCCATCACCTGGATGACCGCCAACGCCGCCAAGGCGCTGGGCATCGAGGGCCAGACCGGCACCCTGGAGGCCGGCAAGATGGCCGACGTGGTGGTGTGGAACGGCAACCCCTTC